>JBJTQT010000035.1:0-5017 GCA_046075745.1 Cyanobium sp.
GCAGGGCCTTGGTGAGGGCGATGTGGGTGTTGGGATAAGCGAGGGCCCAGTCCTCCCTGGCGCCGAGCACCTTGCCTGGATGGCCCGACCAAATCTCGAGATCACCCACGATCGGCACGCCGTGGCCCTCCCGGTTGGCGCGGAAGTTCCAGGGCTCGCCGATGCAGTAGCCGTCGATGGAGCCGTCCTTGAGGTCGGCCAGCATCTGGGCGGGGGGCAGGGTCTGCAGGTGCACGTCGCTGTCGGGATCGATGCCGTTGGCCGCCAGCCAGTAGCGCAGCAGCAGGTTGTGCATCGAGGCGGGGTGCACAATGCCGATCCGGTGCGGTTCCCGCTCATGGCTGTGGAGCCAGGCGCGGTAGTCGTCCACCGTGTTCACCCCCTGCTGGGCGAGGCGCTTGGCCAGGGTGATCTCGTTGCCATTGCGGCTGAGGGTGAGGGCCGAAACGATCGGGGTGGGATCGCCGCCGTGGCCACCCGCCGTCATCCACACCGGCATGCCGGAGGGCATCAGGGCCGCATCCAGGGTGCGATCGAGCAGCCCATCCACCACCCCGCGCCAGCTGGTTTCCCGCACAAGATGCACCTCATCGAGGCCATGCTTTTGGAAGAGGCCCTTCGCTTCCGCAATCGCTAACGGGGCGCAGGCTGCCAAGGGCACAAAGCCCAGATCCAGATTCACCTTCTCCAGGCCATGGCGGGCGAGCACATTGTGGGGCTTGGCCTGCCACTGCTTCACCCGCTTCTGGCGGTTGAGGAAATAAATCATTTCCGAGCGCAGGCTGTAGTAGCTCGGGTGGTGCACCACCGTGAGCCGCTGCCGGGGCCGGGGGATATCGACATCGAGGATGCCGCCGATCTTCGAGCCGGGCCCATTGGTGAGCATTACGATCCGATCGGAGAGGAGCACCGCCTCATCCACGTCGTGGGTGACCATCACGGCCGTGAGGGCGTGCTCATTGCAGATCTGCATCAGCTTCTCCTGGAGGTTGCCCCTGGTGAGGGCATCAAGGGCGCCGAAGGGCTCATCGAGCAGGAGCAGCTTGGGCTTGATGGCTAGCGCCCGGGCGATCGACACCCGCTGGCGCATGCCACCGGAGAGCTGCTGGGGCAGTTTGTCCACAGCGTGGCCCAGGCCCACCATCTGGATGTGCTCCGCAACGATGGCGGCCCGTTCCTCCTTGCTGATCTGGGGCATCACCTCATCGACCGCCAGGCCGATGTTTTCGCTCACCGTGAGCCAGGGGAGGAGGGAGTAGTTTTGAAACACCACCATTTTGTCGGGCCCGGGGCGCTTTACCTCCTCGCCTTCCAGCAGCACCATGCCCTCGCTGGGCTGATCGAGGCCGGCGATCATGTTGAGCAGGGTGCTCTTGCCGCAGCCGGAGTGGCCGATCAGGGAGACGAATTCCCCCTTGCGGATCTGCAAATCGATGCCCTTGAGGGCGAGGTAGTTGCCCCCGCCTGAGAGGGAAAAATTCTTCTCGATGTTCTGAACATCGACGAGTGTTGTCATGGCTGGTTCAGGGGGTGTAGTGGAGGAAGGCCCAGGTGAAACCCAGCACCATGGCTGTCATCAGCACAAAGCGGATGATGAGGAAACTCAAGACGTTTTCCTTGCGGGTGAGGGTGGTTTCGATGGCTGCGAGGCGTTGGTTCATGCTCTGCAGGATGGACTTTGCTGGATTGTTCATTGCCCTGGGCTGATGCGCTTTTGCAGCCAGGCCATCAGGCGATCCAGAATGAGGCCAATGGCTCCAATCCAGATCACGCCAAGCACGATTTCACTGACATAACCGTTCTGGTTGGCATCCCAGATGAAGAAACCAATTCCTGGGGTGCCTGGCATCACGATCTCGGCGGCGATGATGGCCAGCCAGGCCAGGCCAATGGAAATGCGCAAGCCTGTGAAAATGTATGGAAGAGCGGAGGGAATGAGCACTTTGCTGAAGAAACGACCCTGCGACATCTGCAGCACCTGGGCCACGTTGCGATAGTCCTGCGGGATCTGGCGCACGCCTTCGGCGGTGTTGATCAGGATCGGCCAGATGGAGGTGATGAAGATCACGAAGATGGCCGCTGGTTGGTTGCGCTGAAACAGCACCAGGGCGATTGGCACCCAAGCCAGAGGCGCCACCATGCGCAGAAACTGGAACAACGGATCAAAGGCCTGATCCAGGGCTTTGTTGAGGCCTACGGCGATCCCTACGGCGATGCCTACCAACGCCGCCAGGGTGTAGCCGATCGCCACCCGCGCGAGACTGCTCATGCTGTGGTGGAACAGGCCCTTGTCGAGTCCGCCGCGATCAAAGAACGGATAAAGGAGCAGTTCGCGGGTGCGTTCATCGGTCCAAAGGCTCAAGGGGCCCGTGAGCTTGGTGAGACCCAGGCTGGAACTGAGCTGCCAGAAGAGCAGGAAGCCCCCGATGCCAAGAATGGGAGGAAGGATCCCCTTGCGGTGGCGCTTCCACCATTGGGAGGGGCTGGAGCCGGAGCTGGACGTCACGGTCATGGTGAATGGATGGGGAGAGAGGGACGAGGGATCAGAACGGGGAGGGAGAAAGGGTGCACTGAGGCCATGGACACTGCTTGCCTGGCAGCAGCGGGGCCCGCTGATGGCCTTGAACGGAGGCGGGCCCTGGGCTGGCCTCAGTTTTTGATCTTCAAGCTGTTCAGATAGGCCTGGGGATTTGCCGGGTCGTAGACCGTGCCGTCGAAGAACACCTCCTTACCCCGGCTGGAGCTGGTGGGGATGTCCGTCGTCGGTACACCAACGGCTTTGGCGGCTTCCCTCCAGAGATCTTCCCGGGTGGTGCGTTCGTTGATGGCCTTGGCTTGCTCGATGGTGTCCACCGTGCCTGGGTAGAACTTCCAGCGCAGGGATTCCACCAGGAACCACAGGGTCAGGCTCCTATAGGGGTAGGAGATCACCCCCCGATCACTGCTCCAGTAGAGCGGACCCATCTTGGGATCGGAGGTGGGGGTGCCCTTCGCCCCCAGCTTGTATTGGCCCCGAAGCGAGGCCTCCAGCACATCCACCGGCACGTTGAACCATTTGCGGGAGGAGAGGATTTCGGCGGCCTCCCTCTTGTTCTCGGGCTTGTCGAGCCACCTCTGCGCCTGGATCAACCCCTTGAGCAGGGCGACACTGGCCTTGGGATGCTTCTCCACCCAGTCGGTGCGCACCGCGAGATATTCCTCCGGATGCACCTTCCAGATCTGGGCCGTGGTGGCGGCTAGATACCCCACCTCTCCCTTGACGATGCGGGAGGGCCAGGGATCGCCGGTGGAAAAGGCCTCCATCGTGCCGTTCCGCATGCCCTGAAGGGTTTCTGGGGCGGGTACGGTGAGCAGTTCCACGTCCTTGTTGGGGTTCACGCCACCGGCGGCGAGCCAATAGCGGAGCCAGAGGTCTTGATTTGCCTTGGCGAAGGTGTAAGCGGCACGGAATTTGCGACCTTCCTTTTGCTGAAACCTCTGGAAAAAGCCGCCCGAGCTTGCCTTCAAATTCAGGGAGAGGTTGCCATCCCGCACGCCGTCGGCTGCGGCAATCCCGTTGCCCTGGCTCATCAGCATCGCGAGGATGGTCATGGGCACCTTCTTGCCGTTGGTGATGGCCCCTTCACCGATCATCTGGGGCATCGGCAGCTGCCACTGCCCCCCATCGATGCCTCCGCCGGCACTTCCCAGCACAACGTTGTCGCGGGCGGAAGACCAGCTGGATTGCTTGGAGAGCTTTACCTCAAGGCCGTTTTGGGCGAAGTAGCCCTTTTCCACCCCGATCACCAAAGGGGCAGCCTCCAGAATGGGCACGAAGCCCAGGCTGATGGTGCGCACTTCCACATCAGCCTTGGCGATGGGAGTGGCCAAAGGGGTGGAGCTGCTGCCCGTGCGGCTTGGAGGATGACCGAGACATCCACCCAGGAGCAGGGTGGTGGAGAGGGCTCCACTGAAGAGAGCCACAACAGATCGACGCTTAGCCATTGGGAGGCAAAGTGCAAGGAGAATTGGGTGCAGAAAATAGCTACGTTCTGGAGCGTAAAGATTGCTCAGGAAGAGATGAGTTCCTGAGCCCGATTGGAGCCTATAAACAGTAGGAAGACTGTGGAAGATTTTGGGTGGGTCAGACCTGCAGGATTGGCAATCGTGGGGATAAGCCGGATTGATCGTTCCCCCTGGGCTTCAGGCTCCAGCTTCCAGGTAGGCCAGGTGGTCGCGCGACCGCTCTCGGACGGCGTCGTTGGCCCGGCGTTCCAGGCCGCGGGCCCTATCCCGGCTGATGCCCATGCGCCGCGCTGTGGCGCTGAGGCTGAGCGGCTTGTCTTCATCAAGCCCGTAGCGAAAACGCAGCAGGGTGGCTTCCGCATCAGCTAAGTCGTCAAGCAGGCCTGCGATGTCCTGCTGCAGCAGGTCCCTGGCGAGCTGGTCCTGGGGGGTGCTGGATCGGCAGGCCAGGGTTTCGATCAACCTCAGATCGTTGGTGGATCCGCTCTGGGCATCGAGGCTTAGCGGCTCCTGGGCACGGAACAACACCTCCCGGATGTCGAGCGGGTTGAGGCCCGAGGCTTCCGCCAGTTCCCCCAGGCTGGGATCACGGCCGAGCTGCTGCCCCAGGCGCTGCTGGCACTGCCGCAGCCTGTTCAGTTGCTCCACCATGGTGGAGGGAAGGCGGATGGTGCGGCCCCGATTCATCAGGGCGCTGCCGATCCCCTCCCGGATCCACCAGGTGGCATAGGTGGAAAAGCGGTAGCCGCGGCTGGGGTCAAACCGTTCCACCGCCTTGATCAGGCCGATGGTGCCCTCCTGGATGAGATCCTCCAGCTCCCCAGGCCGGTGCGGGTAGCGCCGCGCCAGGCTGATCACGAGCCGGAGGTTGGCGAGCACCATGCGGCTGCGGGCCCGTTCAGCCTGACGCAGGCAGCGCAGCAGCTCCCGTTGCGTGAGACCAGCCGCCAGCGCCCAGACCTCCTGGCAAGGGGCCGAGCCTCCGGAGCGGATCGTGATTTCCTCTTTCACC
>JBJTQT010000036.1:0-16313 GCA_046075745.1 Cyanobium sp.
CCTCATGCAGCGGCCCCTCGCTGTCGTTTCGGCCCTCCTCCCCCTCGGGCGAGCCCATCCAATAGCGCCCGGCCGGGATGCGCACCATCGGCAGCTCCAGCCCAGCGATCCGCTCCACAAACACCTGGGTGCGGCCCCGCCAGCGCAGCAGCTGCAGAGAGGCGGCGGGCGGCGGGCTGCCGGTGGCGGGGCTGGGGGGCGCGGCCATCCCCTGGCGATGCGGTTGGTGAGCTGAGTTTAGGGAGGCTGGGGCGGCTGCAGATCAGCGATGGCGCGGGGAATAGTGATCACTAGTGAACAGAGATCTCAACCCCGGCTTCTGCTGGCGCGGTGTGAAAGCTGATGGCCTGCGCCTGAAGGCACCACGGCCGGCTCAAAAGGTGATGGTGGTTTTGATCAGCCCCCCGAGCTGCCGAAAGCTCTCCCCCGAAGGCGTCGTCTGCCCCAGGGGACGGCTCAGATAGAAGAGGGCCGGGGTGAGGCGAATGGCATCGGTGAGCTGAAATTGATACCAGCCCTCCCAGACAACATTGCCATCGCTGGGGGTGGCGCCCCCCTCCAGGCGAGTGGCGAAGGGGGGCTGGCCCACCGCCACGCCCAGGGCATTGCCCGGCAGGAAGGCATCCAGCCATTGCAGCCCCACGCTCCACGACTGGCTCGTGGTCACCAGCTCGCCAGCACCCCTGAGAATGGCGCCGCTGCCGTTGGTGGCCCCGCCGTCGTAGCGGCTGCTGTTGAAGCCCCAGCCGGCGCTGATCGAAGGGATCCAGCCGGAACTGGCGGGCTGCCAGTAGCCACTGAGGGCAAAGGCGGAGGTGATGCCGGGCAGGCCATAGCTGGCCAGGGTGTAGGGGGTGGCATACACGATCAGATCCTGACCGTTCTGGATGCGCGAGTAGAGGGCGGCGATGGCCCACTGCTCCCCCCCGTAGCCGATCTGCACCGTACCGGTGCTTCCAGCCCCATCGGTGCCGATCCCACCCAGGGAAGGGTCGCCATTGTCTCCACTTGCAGCGACGTAGTTGGCACTGATGGCGAAGCCGTTGCTCTGCCACCAGATCCCACCGCCGGCACCCAAGTTTTTGTTGTAGGCCGCTGGAGCGCCATTGAGGGTAAGCACATCGAGCACGGTGTCGACCGGGTACACGCTCGGCCAGATCGCGAGCATGTCGTCCTGTCCCACGCGCCCGCCCACGGTGACGGTGAAGGAGGCACCCAAGGGGAACTGATAGAAGAGGCGATCGATCGCCACCACATCGCTGCCTCTGGCGGGGGGATCGCCGAGATCCTCCTCGAAGGCCACCTCCAGCTGGGAAAGGCTGGTGGGGCCTGCACCGCCGAAACTGCTCACGCCGAAATTGCCCGCCCGCAGGTTGGTGCGCAGCAGATCCTTGCCGCTGAAGCTCGTATCCAGGGTGAGCTGGAGGTCGTAATTGAGGGTAGTGGCGCCGAACTCGCCCCGGCTGGCCCCCACCAGATCCTTGGCCGTGCCCGTGAAGCTGTTCCCCCCGAGCACGAAGGTGGCCTGCCCGGCGAGCTTGGTGGTGGTGGAAAAGCTGGTGGCCTCCAGCTCCCCCACCCGGGCCTCCAGGCCATCCACCCGGGCCCGCAGCAGAGCCAGCTCCTGCTCGAATTCCTTCAGGAGGGCCCGGAGCGCATCCGTGCTCTCCGTGATTCGATCCAGGCAGGCATTCAGCAGGGCGGCGGCCTCGTAGCGGCTCAGCGCCCGCGTTCCGCGCCAGGTGCCATCAGGATAGCCGGCCACACAGCCATGGCGTCGATCAGGGCGGCCAGGGCCTGATAGGCCCAATCAGTGGGCCGCACATCGCTGAACTGCTGGATGCTGCTCACCTGCTCGGCGCTGGAGCCATAGCGGCGCAGCTCGGCGGCAGGCCATTCCACCGCCACCGCACCCAAGGGCATCCAGGCCAGAGCAAAGGGAGCCAGGAGGGACACGGGAACGGTGGCACCCAGCCCTGCCCCTGACTGAAGGATCGACCTGCAATCAGACCTCAACAGAAAGCCCATAGAGCCAGAAGCGTTTAACCATGCCGAGATTGTGCGCCATCTCTTTGCCGGCGACGACCCCTGCCTGGCCAGCGACGCCCCCTGCCTGAGGACGATGGAGATTGGCCAGCACGGTTCGGTGCTCACGCCAACCGTTCCGGTATGCCGTACGGGGTGGGGAGGACCGTATCGAAGGCTTCGGTTGCCGCGACCCGAAGCACCAGGACATGCCGCAACAGTGAGTGCACCGGGGGCGATTGACGGCCCCGCTTTCCAAAACCCTCGCAAGCCAAACCATGTTGACCCTTCGTTCCTCCTCTCCCTTCGACCTCTTCGACCGCATCGAGCAGCAGCTCAGCCAGCAGCTCCACAGCGCCGAGCGGGTGCCCGCCGCCGAGGTGCATGAAACTCCCGAGGCCTATGAAGTGGTGCTTGAACTCCCCGGTGTCGACAAGGACGCCATCGACGTCAAGGCCACGGACCGCAGCCTGGTGATCAGCGCCGAACGTCGCAACCATCGCCAGCTCGCCGCTCAGCCCGCCACCGAGCCCAACGAGCCCAGCGCTGAAGGGGTCCAGCCAGTGGCTGGGGCCGAGAAGGCCAAGAGCCCGCTGATCAGCGAGTTCCGCTACGGCACCTGGAGCCGTAGCTTCCGCTTCCCCCAGCCCATCGAGCGCGAGGGACTGGAAGCCCGCTACCAGGGCGGACTGCTCACGGTGAGGGCCCCCAAGGCCCAGAAAGCCACCACGGTGACCGTGAAAGTGGAAGGCTGAGACCACACCGCCCCCGGCTCCAACCGGGGGCTTTCTTCTGGCTACGGTCTGCCCCAACCGCTCCACCCATCCCATGGACGCCGACGCCCTGAGGGCCCTGTTCACCAAGCCCTATGGCGCCCCAGCCCCCACAGCCGACCAGTGGCGGGCCCTCTATGCCGACAACGTGCACTTCCAGGACCCCACCCAGGAGCACCACGGCATCGACGCCTACCTCCAGGCCCAGGAGGGACTGCTCAAGCGCTGCGACGACGTGAGCCTGGTGCCAGGCGCCATCGCCATCAACGGAGATGTGGCGTTCATCGAGTGGGAGATGGGTCTGAAGATCAAGGGCATTGAATTTCTCTATCCCGGCACCTCCAGGCTGCAACTCGATGCCAAGGGCAAGATCTGCGATCACCGCGACTACTTCGACTTCGTGGGCCCCACCTTCGGACCCGTGCCCGTGCTCGGGGGCTTCGTGCGCTGGCTCTACGGGCGCTTCGTGGGCTGAGCCCTCAGCGGCAGAGCCCGGAAGGACCTCATGCCCCCCGAAGCAGAAACCACAGCCCAACCCCCGTACCAGTGGCGGCCACGAGCCAGCGCAGCACCTCCCCATCCACCCGGCTCGCCAGCCTCCCCCCCAGGGCCCCGCCCGCGATGGCCCCCAGGGCCAGGGCCAGCCCCCAGCTCCAGGCCACCCGGCCGCTCCCCAGGAACACAAGGGCCGCGCTCAGGTTCGCGGCCAGGGCCAACAACTGCTTGAGGCCGCTCAAGCGGGTGAGGGAATCCTCCAGGGTGATTGCCAGCACCCCCAGCAGGATCACGCTCAGGCCAGCGCCAAAATAGCCTCCATAGACCGCCGCCAGGGCCACCGAAACCGCTGCGATCAGGGGAAAGCCCTTTCCAGAGGCGGTGGGTGAGCCCGCCGAGAGCCAGCGCCGAAACCGATCCTGCAGCGCCAGCAGGGCCGAGCCCAGCAGGATCAGCCAGGGCACCAGCGCCGTGAAGAGGCGCTCATCACTCACCAGGAGCAACCCCCCTCCCACCAGCCCGCCCACGGCCGCTACGGGCACCAGCAGCAGGCTCCGCCCGCCCTGGCCCCGAAGATCTCGCCGCTGGGCCCAGGCCGCACCCAGATAGCCGGGGGTGAGGGCCACGGTGTTGGTGAGATTGGCGATCAAGGGCGGCAGACCAAGGGCCGTGAGGGCTGGGAAGCTGATCAGGGAACCCCCACCCGCCAGGGCATTCACCAGACCGGCAGCCACCCCCGCCAGGGCCGCACCAAGCCAATCCATACCGCCCATCAGACTCATGTCTCCCACCAGCGCAGCAGGTTGCTGTAACTGCGGCTGATCAGGTCAAACACCTCCCCCTTCCCCTCCTGCTGGTACAGGGCGCGCCGGGCCGTATCCAGCTCGAAGAGCAGTTCCCGTTGCTGCCCATGGCGAATGCGGCTCTCAATCCAGCCCACGGCAACTAGCCGCTCCCCCCAGGCCACGGGCTCCACCCGGTGCAGGCTGGTGCTGGGGTACACGATTGCGTGGCCCGCCGGCAACCGGACCCGCTCCTCCCCATGGGGGCTCTCCAGCACCAGATCTCCCCCGCCGTAGCTCTCGGGGGCACACAGGGCGAGGGTGAAGGAGAGGTCGGCCCGCCCGCCCGCCATCCAGGCGTTGTCCACATGGCGTCCGTAGCCCTCCCCTGGGCCCATGCGGCTGAAGAGAAGGCCATGGAGGCAACGCGGGAAGGCAGCGGCCTGCACCAGCGGATGGCTCTCCATGGCGCTGCGCACCTCCGCCTCCAGCGCCAGTTGGAGCGGCGTCTGCCGATCCAACTGGCGGTTGTTCTTCACCCCGCGGGCATGCCAACCGGCCGTCTCCTGCCCGGGCCGCCAATCCCCAGGTGGTGCGGCCTCCAGCCGCTGATGCAGGCCCTCGATAGCGGCAGGGGAGAGCAGCGGCTCAAGAAAGAATTGCATCGTTCGGCTCCGTCAGGCCCCACAGACACAGCCTGCACTTCCATTGTTGATGAACCAGACGCTCTGGTCTCCCTACCCCAACCGCCATGCCCCGCAAAAGCATTGCCCTCTTTCTGGCCACCACGGGCCTGATCTCCGCCCTCACGGGCTGCAGCCCGGGGGGCGAAGGCGGCAAGGAGGAGAAAGAGGAGATGAAATCCGCGCCCAGTGGTCAGCAGGCCCCAGCCCAGAAGGGCCAACCCAATGACAAGGAAAAGGGTGGCGAAGGGGGAGAAGGCGGAGAAGGGGGCGAGGGCTGAGCACCCCACGGGCGGGCTGGAGCAGGTGCCCATCCCTAAGCGCACCCAGCCATGATGGTGCCCCGCCGGGCTGCTGCACCACACCGGCTTCGAACCAGCCGTCATGACCCCCACCCCTGCACCCAGGGTCGAAGACCACCCGACCGGCGCACCAGGCCATTCCATCTGGCGCCAAAGCTGGTATCCAGTGGCCTATCTGCAGGATCTGGACCGTACCCGTCCCACGGCCTTCACCCTGCTCGGAGACGATCTCGTGCTCTGGTGGGATCGGGCCGCTCAGCAATGGAGAGCCTTTGCCGATGTCTGTCCGCACCGGCTGGTGCCCCTCTCCGAGGGGCGGCTGAACGGGGCAGGGGAACTGGAGTGCCCTTACCACGGCTGGACCTTCCGGGGCGACGGCCACTGCACCGCGATCCCCCAGGCCGCCGGGGAAAGCGGGCGGGAAGACGGAGAAGCGGCGCGTCTGCGAAGCCCCCGCAGCCGCTGCCGCTCCTATGCCACAGCCACAGGACAAGGCCTGTTGTTCGTGTTTGCGGGGGATCCCGGCAAGAGCCCGGACGTGCCTCTGCCCCTGGTGCCGCAGCTGGAGGCGCCCCTCGCGGCGAAGGAGCGCCCCTGGACGGTGCAGGACACTTTCCGGGATCTGCCCTATGACGCCCTCACCCTGCTGGAGAACGTGCTCGATGTGAGCCATGTGCCCTTCACCCACCACGGCACGGTGGGGCGCCGCGAAAACGCCGGGCCCGTGGATCTGAAGCTCCTGCGCCTGGATGCCGGAGGCTTTTCAGGCGTGTGGGAGGAGGGCCCACGCCGGGGCAGACTGGGCCGTCAGGCCACCACATTCACGGCTCCCTGCCTGATGTGGCACGACCTCACCGCTCCGAGCTTTGCCCGCATTCTCACGGTGGTCTACGCCACCCCGATCCGGCCAGGTGTCTGCCGGATCTTTGCGCGCTTCCCCTTCCAGTTCCGCTCCCCGCTCCCTCCCCTGCTGCTGCGGCTGCGCCCCATCTGGTTGCAACACCTCAGCAACCATGTGGTGCTGGAGGACGACCAGCTCTTTCTGCACTGGCAGGAACGGGCTCTGGCCCAGCGGGGTGGCAGCGGCCATCTCAGCCGCAGCTGCTTCCTGGCCAGCAGTGCCGACCGTTATGTGATGGCGCTCCATCAATGGGTGGTGGAGCATGCCGGCCCCCCCTTCCCCGAAGGCCAGCTGCCAGCCAGAGAAGATCGGCCGCACCTGATGGAGCGATATCAGAGTCACACGGAGCACTGCCGAGCCTGCTCAGGTGCACTGGCCACCATCCGCCGGCTGCGTCCTTGGCTGGCCGTGGTGCCCTGGCTGGCCTTGCTGGCCGCCATCCTTTCGCCAACGGTATGGGTCATGGCGGCAGCCGCATCGCTTGCCTTGGTGGCGTGGCAGTGCGGGCACATGCTCAAGCGTTGGGAACGCTTGCTTCTGCAGGGGGACGGGCATCCCCCTCGCAATCGGTCCTAGCAGGGGAAACAGGGCCTCAGCGCCGCCGTAAACGCTCAAACAATGTGGAGCGGGACCCCCACGGCACAGCCCCAGCAGCGAAGGCCAGGGCCCACCCCAAGGCAGAGCCGACTCGGCTGATCACCGCGCCAAAGGAGTCCAAATCATCAGCATTCCGAATGATCTTTTGGGAAACTTCTTGCTGCTTTGCTTCATTGATCTTGAGAAGAGTCTGTCGCAACTGAGGCAACGAAAGGTTTAACTGTTCAGCAGTGAGAGCAGGCTGGATGAGAGATTGCAAGCGAACATTCATATCCTGAACGCTGGACGCCCGTTGCACGGCTTCCCTGATTTCGGACAAATCCGAACTCTGCTGGAGATAGGTCTCCCTCCGTGCCTGAGCGGTCGTCAATTCACCAAAGGAACTGGAGAGCTGAAGAGGCACAAGTAGCAGATAGCCAATCACCACAGGAACGGCCAGCCTCCGGACCAACCGCAGACGTCGCCGCAGACGGTCATGTCTCGGCTGGAGATAAACAGCAAGATGCAGCAAGAGGAAACCAAGAAAGGCAAGCAAACCCTGGTCCACCAGCACCTCTACAAATTTCCCCTGCCAGATTGGATCCATCACATTGGCTCCCAGCAGCACGGACAGCAGCCGCACACAGAAGATCAGGAAGAGCGCAAGGCCTCCCCCATCCAGCAGAAGACGGAATCTGCGACCCGAACGTCTGGCCGCCTGCTCATCCAGCTGTTCATCAATCCCTGTCTCCAGGGAAGGATCCGTCTCCTGGGAAGGATCCATGGCCCGATTCATTGGATTGGCTTCACTCATCTGCAAACAGCTGGAGCTTCTTTCATCATGCCTGCTCTCGCAAGGGTCGACTCAGTTCGTTCTGGGCCCCATCCAACCCGCAAGATGGGAGGCGGCAGGAGAGGCCACAAGGGCCCGCGCAGTGGGCAGGGCAGGGTCCAATCGATCGGAGCTGAAAGGAGGTAGCGGACGTCTACGCAGCCAGGCTCCCCAGCGAAACTCATGGAAGGGAATCAGGGGCTGGGCAGCAATGCGCTTTTCACGCTTCAGTTTCCAGACCAGACTGCGATAAGGGTCATCCAGCAGATCCAGCAACCTCTCGGGAAGTGCGGACGTGGGAAGGGGGCCACCCCCTCTGCCGTCATAAAGATAGAGCCAGCCTCTGCGATGCAGCGCCTCCAGCACCTCAGACCTGGATGCATCAGCCATCTGCAGCACCACGTATCCAAAGGCCGTGGCCTCCGGATCCAGCTCCACCAGACCGCGCAGCCTGTGGTGGCGATCCACCATCCAGAAGCGCCCTTCACCCCCAAGCACCAAGGGAACCGGTTTGCTGGCCAGATAGGAGCGCCGCTCCCTTGCGCTGTCTGCGGAAAAGTCTTGCTGCCGACTGCGGACTTCAGCCAGGCCGATGCACATCTGGGTGGGATGGAGATCAGCCACCCTCACCTCCAGGAGCTCATGGCTGGGATCTGGAGGGGGCAGCGGCTGATAGGGCGGAAGTCGAAGGGTCACAGGAAGGAAGGCTTCGTAGCAATGCCCAGCTCAGCGGGCGGAATAGGGTCTTGTGATGTGGATGGCTCCATGATCAACTCCCCTTCCATCAGTCAGACCGTCAGTCAGACGACGGCGCCTGTCAGCCCCCATGGCCGGATCGGCGTGATGATCTGCGGCCACGGCAGCCGCAACCGTTTCGCCGTAAGTGAATTCGCCAATCTCGCACGGCAGCTTGAAAAGGCACTGCATCCAGTGCCTGTGGAACACGGCTATCTTGAATTTGCCAGACCCATTCTGCGGGAAGGCCTCGAGAAGCTTCAGGCCCAGGGAGTGGAACACATCCTGGCCTTGCCGGCGATGCTCTTCGCGGCAGGGCATGCCAAAAACGACATTCCATCGGTCCTCAACACCTTTGCCTCGGAATCGGGCCTGCGGATCGACTACGGAAGGGAACTGGGGGTGGATCTGGGCATGATCCAAGCCGCAGGGGCGAGGATCCAAAGCGCTCTGGAGGAGGCAAACCACCGAAACCAGGAAGAGGGTCTGGAGCCGATCCCCCTGCACGACACACTGCTGGTGGTGGTGGGCCGTGGATCTTCTGATCCGGATGCCAATTCCAATGTGGCCAAGGTGACCCGCATGCTTGTGGAGGGGTTCGGCTTCGGCTGGGGAGAAACCCTCTATTCCGGAGTCACCTTCCCACTGGTGGAGCCAGGCCTGCGGCAGGTGATGAAGCTGGGGTATCGACGGGTGGTGGTGTTCCCCTATTTCCTGTTTTCAGGTGTTCTGGTCAGCCGCATCGTGCAGCACAGCAACGCCGTGGCCGCCGAGCACCCCGATGTGGAGCTGCTGCATGCCTCCTACCTCGGGGACCACCCCCAGGTGCTGGCCACCTTTCAGGAGAGGCTGGTGGAGGTGCTGGAGGGCACGAATGCGATGAATTGCTCGCTCTGCAAGTACAGAGCCCAGGTGCTCGGTTTTGAGAGGGAAGTGGGCTCCCCGCAGCACAGTCACCATCATCACGTGGAGGGTTTGATGGAAGGTTGCGAGCTGTGCGAGAAGGAATGTACTGGCGCCTGCCAGAGCGAAGACGCTGCCCAGAGCCAGAAACCCTCTGATCATCACCACCATCCGCCCTACCCCCACGCCCATCACCCCCTGGGGCCCCAGACCCTTCACAAAAGCTGAGGGTCTCAGGTTGGGGAAACGACATCGCCAGGGAATCGTTAAGTGATTCCTATGGATTGGACTTTTCCCCACCGCCGGGTGTTTTCCCCCAGGCATCAGGGGCTTTTTCCCCATGGAGTGGAGCAAGGCCCCTCTCACGGTCGGCCTCCTGTGGAAAGAAGCCGAGTTCCCAGGGGGCTATTGACAACTCCTTGCCACCGCCTTCCGAAGGGGTGACTCCGACCAAACTCACCCGATAAAGCCTGTGACAGCAAGAGTCTCAGTGCGCGAGGTCCCAGGCCTGCTGTCCAGCGGCAGACTTTGACGAAACCCATGAAAGTGTGGCGTACTGGGCACCAATGCGGTTCAAACACGTGCGGGAATCCGAGAAGGACACCTCAATGGCCAGCCCCCTCCTGGGAGAAAGTGGTGCGACCGACTCTCCTTCTCCACAGCACCTGGCTCCTGAGCAGCACACAAGCGTAAGCCTGGAGGCGGAGGTTCCCGAAGCCCTCTTCGATGGCATGCGGGAATTCATCAACAACCACCCTCACTGGGATCAATACAGCGTGATCACATCTGCCCTAGCGGGCTTCCTGTTTCAGAACGGCTCCTGTGACAGGTCGGTGAAAGATCATTACCTCGAAGGTCTCTTCTCGGAATCCTGAAAGAGAGAGGAGGGTCGCTTTGGGGCAGGGTGATCGTCCCCATAAAAAAGCGGAGGGGCCAACCTCCGCCTGGATTTTCTCCCTTGCCCGACCCGTTAAAGGTCGCTCCCATAGTTTCCGTCGACCCTCGCTCCCCTTCTGTGGTGATTGACACCACATCCGCAATGGTGTTCACATCCTCACGTTTGTCTGCGCAGGGCCCCCTCACAGGCCCGCCAGGTAACGGCCATCAGGGTGAGGGTTGGGCTCTGCCAGCCAGCGCTGGGCCAGCAGGCACCATCGGTGACGAGCACATTGGGAGCACGCCAGCAGGCATTCCATGGGTCCACCACACCGGTCTGGGCATCGGCAGCCATGGGGGCTCCTCCCACCTCGTGGATGTAGTAACCGGGTGGGGCTGCCGCTGCTCTGAAAGCGGGGCTTGTCTTGAGCCAGGGCTCGAGAAGGGGAAGCATCACAAGATCCTCCAGCGGCTGGATCTCCCCTCCTGCAGCGGTCACCACAAGGCGCATGCGTTCCTCCATATGGGCCACCATGGCCAGTTCATTGGCCCCCCAGCGACAGGTGATCGCAGGCACTGGCAAGCCCAGCGCATCCTGCTGGTGTGAACACAGGGAAACGTGATTCGCTGCGGAAGGAAGCACCTCCCCATGACCGATCAGGAAACCAAGCGCTTCGCCGGGACGACGTTTGAAGATGGACGGAGGATCAAACCTCTGGATGGCGGCCCAGAGGCCATAGCCGCGGGCGAAGGAGGTTGCCGCATGTTCTCCGAAGAGGGTGTTCGGGAGAAAACAACTGCCTGCTCCGGAAAGTTCAGCCACGGCAGCTGGGGTGCCCTGCACTGGAAGGCTGAAGAAGCAGCTCTTGGAAATGTGATCCATCAGGTGACAGCCCAGGCGACCTGACGGATCGATCAGGGCCGGTCCATCCAACCCCGCCTGGGAATGCAGAAGAATGCGGAGGGTTTCGATGGTGGAAGCACAAAGCACCACCAGATCCGCGGCGATCCGCTCGCGGACGCCGCTCTCAGCGTCCACCACCACCACCCCCCTGGCCCGCTCCCCAGAGGCATCCATCCAGAGGTGACTCACTGCCGCCATCGATCGCACCTGCACGCGTCCTGTCGCCAGGGCCCGGGCCAGGGTGGAGCCCTGGGCACTGGAGGCCGGCCAGGCCCTCTTCCCTCTGGAGGAGGACCTGGCAAATCCCCGTGAAGGAATCACAGGAAGGTGCAGCTCGCTGCCCACCGCCTCCTGGAAGTGACGTTCCGCAGGAGTGAGGGGGAGGGGGTCAAGGGTCTGACCATCCGGCAACTGGGGCAAGCCATCCTGCTGGCCATGCACCCCCAGCAACCTCTCCAGCCGCCCGTAATACCCATCCAGATCCCTGTGCCCGATGGGCCAGCAGGCGCTGCGCCCATCCCACCGCCCAGCCTGAAATTCATAGTCCGAAAGCCGCAGGGTGATCCCTCCCCAGGTCAGGGATTTTCCACCAACCTGCCTGCCGCGCGTCCAGAGGAACGGGGCATCGTCAGGGGTGACGTAGGGGTGCAGCCGTTCATCGATGAAGAGCTCCGGATTGTGTTTCCAGTACCCGGGATGGTTGATCTGCAGGCGATGGCGCCCACTCGCCATGAAGGCCACCCGACGCAGACTGTTAAGGGGTTCTCCCCCCAGAACACGGTCGCAGGGGAGATCGGGCCCGGCATCCAGCACCAGGACCCGCAACCCTGCCTCAGCCAGCACCATGGCTGCCACGCCCCCACAGGCTCCAGCACCCACCACAACCGCATCCACAGGTTGCGAATGGGTGAACTGGGAAAGGGGCTGGAACCGAGTGTGAGAATCCATGCTGCGACACCCGATCAGAACAGATCTTGCCAGATCAGACGGGGTCAACTTACGATCCCAACGAATGGATGACTGCGATGGTTAGCAATTGACATGGTACGCCTGTGGTTTGAAGATTTCTGGGCCGACTTTGATCCAAAGAACAACTTTTTTACGCACACATTTGACCTCTGCGGAATTCGCTACAGACTGACCAAATACTGGCCTGATGTATTGATCTACTCTGTCTTTGGCGAGCGCCATAAGAAATTCAGCTGTCGGAAAGTCTTCTACACAGGTGAAAACGTCAGGCCCGACTTCAATGCCTGCGATTTTGCTATCAGCTTCGATCCCACCCCAGACCCTCGCAACTTGAGACTTCCTGTTTATATTTATCATGCCTGGTATCAATCCAGAGGCCTTGGCCTGCCCGAGGGAATTGCTTCCATGCTTGACATCCTTCTCAACCGGACCCGGGAGAGCTCATACCCAGAGCCAAGAGAGCGTTTCTGCAGCTTTGTTTTCGGCAATGGGAAGCCTCAGGAAAGAAACAAGTTCTTTCATGCTCTCAGCACTTACAAAAAAGTGGATTCAGCAGGAAAATGGATGAACAATACTGGCTATAGAGTTGACAACAAGATCAAGTTTCTCCATCAATACAAATTTAATATCGCTTTTGAGAATGAAAGCTCTGTTGGTTACACAACCGAGAAGATCCTCGACCCCCTACTAGCCGGATCGATTCCAATTTACTGGGGCAATCCAGATGTAGCAGCTGATTTCTCACCCCAATCCTACATCAATGCAATGGACTACTCGTCCACAGAAGAGCTGATTGAAACCATCATCAAGATTGATCAGGATGATGATCTTTTTCACCACTATCAGCATGCCGCCTGTTTTAACAACAACCAGCCCACTCCCTACTGGGATCTGAAGCGGCTGCATGGGTTCTATCGAACAGCCTTTGGACTCTGAGCTTGGATGGATGGACCCAATAAAAAAATCCACTTGAATGAAGTGGGTGTTGGGTGGATCAATCCCTAAAAATCAAATTGGTGGCGGGGGCGAGATTTGAACTCGCGACCTTCGGGTTATGAGCCCGACGAGCTACCAGACTGCTCTACCCCGCGTCACTTCCTCACTTTACCAGGGCAGGGGTCATCAAGCCCGGAGGTCGCCCAGCACCTCCAGCTGGAGACTGGAGGAGGGAACCAGGAACCGATCACTGAGCTCCTCCAGCGTCATTGGGGTGAGCCACTCCAGTTGCTGGAGCACAAACAGAGCCACCGCCTGCTTTGCCCTGGCATGGCCATCCTCCACTTTGATGGCTACCCCCAGGCCCTCCCCCACCCGGCTCAGACATTGAATCCCCTCCGCCCCACCCTTGCTCACCACCTGGCCATGGGCACCACGCATGAGTTCGGTGTCGAAGCGACCCTCCCCAGCCACAAGCTCTGGATGGGCCAACATCGAGCGGCTGAGGCACTCCAGATCGGGCTGAGTGCCTGCCCCGAGATGGGCAAAGAGCAGGGCCATCTGGGCCAGCTGAAGCTGCAGCGTTGGCGCCCCGCAATCATCCCGGGCCGCCACCAGTTCAGCTGCCGGCAGGGCCAGCAGTTCCCCGACCCGCTTCAACACCTCCTGCTGAAGGGGGTGATCCACCTGCAGATAACTCTCCAGAGGCCAGTGGAGCATGCGACAGGCCGAGAGGAACGCCGCATGCTTGCCAGAGCAGTTGTGCTGCAGGGGACTCATGCCCGGCCCGGGCGGTGGGCACTGCAGCTGCTCCACCTCCAGCTGCGCTCCCCAGAGGAGGCGAAAGGCTTCCCTCGCATGGACCGTGGTGCCGGCATGGGAGGCACAGGCAATGGCCAACCCCCTCTCCCCGGCTCCATAGCGCTCTGCCGCACCACTGCTCACATACACGGTGGCCTGAAAGGGCTTGAGGGCCGAGCGAACGAAAGCCAGAAGCTGGGGGTCCCCGGCCCGCATCAACACCCGCCCACGCTGATCGCACACCACCACATGCACCCTGTGGCTGGACTCCGGGATGCCATCCCGCAACAGGCGCACCCTGAGGGGGGGGAGCAGGGAACGGTTGGTCCCGGAGAAGCTGGTCGACAGGGACATGGGGGAGCAGAACGGTTGCAGGCGGACGCCGCTGGGCGTGACTTCAGAGAGCCTGACAGAGGCCGGTGCCAAGACCCATCAACAGAAGAACCCAGAACATGCCCTGGCGAAGCCTCTGCAGCACCGGCTGCACCTGATGACGGGCCACCAGCAGATCCTGCTGTCGCCAAGCCACCGGCTTCTCCCAGACCTGGCCGTCATACCAACCGGATTCTTCATACTCAACCCGCTCAGACACGAGCCGACGATTCACATAGGACCAGCCCAGCCACTGCCGGAGCAGCAGCAACAGCGGCAGGCCGAGGCTGATGGTGAAGGCCGCCGCAGCGATCCCCAGCTGGTGATCCCTGAGGCTCCAGCTACCACTGGCCACGATCAGCCCCAGGGGCAGCATCACCAGCCAGGCGAGCGCCATGGAGCGAATGAGCACCACCTCCCCACGGGCTGGCCAGGAAAAGAACCAGGAGCGCTCCAGCTGCTTGTATTCCTCCAGAGGCCGCTGCTCCTTCGCCACAGGACAGGCCACAGCGGATTCTGCGGACTCAGCGCCGGGACCATTTGGCGTGGACGGTGGCAGATTCACTCCGTTTGCTCAGGATGGCAGGAGGGAAGAACCCACGGAGGTAGCTGGCAGCGCTGATGGGATGTAGCGGTGCTGTTCGCCGTGGCCCCAGAAAGCTTCCAGATCGTAGAAGTGCCGCTCCTGGGGCGTGAGCACATGCACGATCAGCTCCCCGTAATCCAGCAGCACCCAACGCCCCTCCGCCTGCCCCTCCCGCCGCAGGGGGAGGCGATGGGCCTCAAGATCCAGCCGATCCTCCACCGAACGGGCAATGGCCCGCACCTGAACATCGGTGAGACCACTGCAGATCACGAACCAATCAGCCAGGGAAGAGACATCCTCCACCCTGATCAAGCGGATATCCACTGCCTTGCGATCGTCACAGGCCTCAGCAGCCAACCTGGCGAGAGCTTCACTTTCTGAATCAGCCATACACATTCTCACTGCTGATGGATTGCCTGGATCCCTCCTGCTGGGCCATTTCCGCCCGAGCCTTGCCAGCGCTTTTGCGCAGCGCCTCCAGCCGGTCTTCGTAGAAGGCACGTTTTCGCTTCTTTCTGCTCTGCTCCACCAACTCCTTGAGCGCTCCACCAAGACTCTTGTAAGCATTGGGCAGGGTGTAACCGAACCGACAGGCCAGCTCAATGGCCCGTTCATCGGCCTGGATCGCATCCTGCAAGCGTTTTTCGGAGTTGTTCTTGAGATAGAGCCGATAGCCGGCAAAGCCTGAAAGACCTGCGGCCACCAGAAGCAGCAGGCCATCCTGCACCCAGAGCTCCGATGGCCCCTCCAAGACCGATGGCCAGTGCCGCCATCTCCCAGCCATCCCGCGGGATGGCGTCGTTCTGGATGCGCCCGACCTCGTGCCAGAACAGCAGGTTGCGGTGGTCCAGGGCCAGGCTGTCCCACTTCTCCAGGTCCACTTGGATCTCCACCTCATCCCTGCCGATCTCCTCGAGGGTGATCAGGGGAGGATCCACCGAAGCAGCCGCTTCGACGAACACCCAGCTCTGCATTTCAGGGGGAAGCAGCCCCTTCAGGCGCTGGAGTTCACTCATCGGCGGCGGAAAACGGTCTTAAATCACTCATCAGATTAGCGATCCCCCAGCAAGTGAGGGAGCGCAAGAGGAAGGGTTACCCGCACGCATGAGAGGCTGGGGCAGTTTTGCCTTCCACTGCCCCATGCCCCGCCGCACGGATCTGCGTCGCATCCTGCTGCTGGGCTCAGGGCCAATCGTGATCGGCCAGGCCTGCGAATTCGATTATTCCGGCACCCAGGCCTGCAAGGCCCTCCGCGCTGAGGGCTACGAGGTGGTACTGGTGAACTCAAATCCCGCCTCGATCATGACGGATCCTGACCTGGCGGACCGGACCTACATTGAACCCCTCACCTCCGAGGTGGTGGCCCGGGTGATCGAGCGGGAGCGGCCCGATGCCCTGCTCCCCACCATGGGAGGGCAGACGGCCCTCAACCTGGCGGTGGCCCTGGCGGAAAACGGCACCCTGGCCCGCTTCGGCGTGGAGCTGATCGGGGCCAATCTGGAGACCATCCGCAAGGCGGAAGACCGGCTTCTGTTCAAGGAGGCGATGGAACGGATCGGCGTGGCGGTGTGTCCCTCAGGGATCGCCAAAAGCCTGGAGGAGGCCGAGATTGTGGGAGAAGCCATTGGCACCTACCCCAGGGTGATCCGGCCGGCCTTCACCCTGGGGGGATCAGGAGGGGGAATCGCCTACAACCCGGAGGAATTCCGCGCCATCTGCAAGAGCGGACTGGAAGCCTCCCCTGTCTCCCAGATCCTGATCGAGCAATCCCTGCTGGGCTGGAAGGAATTCGAGCTGGAGGTAATGCGTGACACGGCGGACAACGTGGTGATCGTCTGCTCGATTGAAAATCTCGATCCGAT
>JBJTQT010000037.1:0-9733 GCA_046075745.1 Cyanobium sp.
ATGGGGAGGAGATCGCCGCCGCCGCCGCCAGAGCCGGCGTCTACGTGTTGATCGAAGCGGCGGTGGGCGGTGGCATCCCGATCATCGAGCCCCTCAAGCAGTCGCTCGGGGGCAACCGAATCCAGAGGGTGAGCGGCATCATCAATGGCACCACCAACTACATCCTCAGCCGCATGGCCGATGAGGGGGCGGCCTACGGCGCCGTGCTCGCCGATGCCCAGCGCCTCGGCTATGCCGAAGCCGATCCAGCCGCGGATGTGGAGGGCCACGATGCCGCCGACAAGATCGCCATCCTGTCCGCCCTCGCCTTCGGAGGGCCCGTGCCCCGCTCCGCCATCGCCACCGAGGGCATCGATCGCCTCGATGCCAGGGATGTGAGCTACGCCGCCCAGCTGGGCTATGTGGTGAAGCTGCTGGCGGTGGCCGAGCGCATGGATGGCCTGGGGCCCGGGGCCGTTCCCGGCAACGCCCTCCCCCTGGATGTGCGGGTGCATCCCACCCTCCTGCCACGCCATCACCCCCTGGCGGGTGTGCATGGAGTGAACAACGCCATCCTCGTGGAGGCCGATCCGGTGGGGCAGGTGATGTTCTTCGGCCCGGGTGCCGGTGCTGGCCCCACCGCCTCCGCCGTGGTGGCCGACATCCTCAACATCGCCGGGATCCGCCGGGTGGGGGGGGCAGGCCTGGATCCCCTTCTGGCGGCCGGCAGCTGGCGCCCCTGCGCCCTGGTGGACGGCGCCCTGAGCCGCCACCGCAATTACGTGCGACTGCGCAGCCGGGATGAGGCCGGTGTGATCGGCAAGATCGGCACGGCCTTCGGGGCGGCGGGGGTGTCAATCCAGTCGATCGTGCAATACGAGGCCAACAGCGGCCGTGCGGAGATCGTGGTGATCACCCATGAGGTGCTGGAGGCAGATTTCCGCCGTGCCCTCGAGGCGATCACGTCCCTGGGGGAGGTGGAGGCCGTGGCCGCCTCCCTGCGCACCCTCTGACTGCAGGCGCGGAACAGGCGCGGAACGCTCTCTTCCGTGGGGATCCCCACATCAGAGGCCAGCGAAGGTGCAGAGTGAATCATGGACGCTCTCCATCCCATGGACCTCCACCAGGGGGATTGCATTCAGCTCCCCGAGGACCTCGCCGGAGATCATGCTTCCACCAGCGAGCTCTATCAGGTGATCGGCATGGATGCCCACTCCGACCGCATCTGGCTGCGCTGCTGGCCTCTGGTCCGTCGTGGCTCCCCTGTGTTTGAAATCCCCCTCAGCGCCGTGGGTTCCGCTGCACGGCGCCACCGGCCCCGCGCCATCTGAAGCCTGGCGGTTCTGCATCGTCCCTTTGAATGGTGAACCTTTCCACACTGGTGTGATCCCCGCAGGTGTGACCGCCGCAGAGGCTCCCCGTTCCCCCTGGTCGCGCCGCCCTGGCCTGCTCGCCTGGGGGCCGATCGCCTTGCTGCTTCTTGCTCTCTCCGCCTGCCAGAGCGCCAGGCCCCCCGGCACCCTGATCGTGGCCACCAAGAGCCGCATCGAGTCGCTGGATCCAGCCAAGGCCTCCCGCATCGGCGAACAGCAGCTGCTCAGCGCCATCGGCGATCCCCTCTATGCCATCGCCGCCGACGGCCACCTCCAGCCGCGCCTGGCCACGGCCCTGCCCCAGCTCAGCGCCGATGGCCTGCGGGCGCGCATTCCCCTGCGCCGGGGTGTGCGCTTCCACGACGGCACGCCCTTCGATGCGGCGGCCATGGTGTTTTCCCTCAACCGCTTCCTGGCGTTCGGCACCCTCAGCTATCAGCTGAGCGATCGGGTGAGCGCCATCCGGGCCGTGGATTCCCACACCCTCGAACTGCAGCTCAAGCGGCCCTTCGCACCCCTGCCCCAGCTGCTCAGCTCCATCGTGCTCACGCCGGTGTCGCCCACGGCCTACCGCGCCTATGGCAAGAAGCCTCTGCCGGAGCGCTTCGTGGGCACCGGCCCCTACAGGCTCGCCTTCTTCGGCGGCCAACAGCTGCGCTTGGCGCCCTTCACCGACTACTGGGGCCCCAAGCCCGCCAACCGGGGCCTGATGCTGATCAGCTACAGCAATTCCACGGCCCTGTTCGGTGCCCTGCGCAGCGGAGAGGTGGATGTGCTTCTCTCCAACAGCCTCGAACTCGACCATCAACGGGCCCTGCATCGTCTGGCCGAGGCCGGGCGGCTCCGGGAATCGGTGGGCCCGCCCCTGGAGATCGGTTTTCTTTCCCTGCTCACCACCGAGCCGCCCCTCAAGGATCCACGCCTGCGGCAGGCCCTGGCCCACAGCCTCGACCGTCGCCTGATCCAGCAGCGGGTGAGCCTCGGCCTGCGCCCCCCCCTGCGCTCCCTGGTGCCTCCCGTGCTGCCCGGCGCGGATTCCACCGCCTGGCCGGCCTACGACCTGGTCCGCGCCCGGGCCCTCTTCCGCGAAGCGGGCTATTGCCAGGGACGCACCCTCACCCTGCCCCTCACCTTCCGCTCCGATATCCCCAGCGACCGGCTCTTCGCCCTCACCTGGCAGGCCCAGCTGCGTCGGGATCTGGCCGATTGCCTCACCCTGGAGCCTACCGGCATGGAATCCACCACCGCCTATTCCCAGCTCGACAAAGGGGCCTTCACCCTGATCCTGCTCGACTGGATGGGGGATTATCCCGATGCGGAGAACTATCTCACCCCCATGCTTGGTTGCAGCAAGGCCGAAGGCAGCCGCTGTCTGGAGGGGGGCAGTGTGCTCAGCGGCAGCTTCTGGACAGCCCCCGGGCTGGAGGCCCAGCTGCTGCGCAGCAGCGAGGTGGCCGGGCCCGACCGGCTGGCGCTCCTGCAGCAGGTGCAGCGCCGTGCCGCCGAGGGGGTGCCCTACCTGCCCATCTGGGTGGTCACCCCGGTGGCCTGGGCCCAGCCGCAGGTGAGCGCCCCCCGCTTTGACGGCTCAGGCCGGGTGGTGCTCAGTGCGCTCCACGCCGAAGGAGGCCAGCCATGAGCCGGCGCCGTGCCCTGCTGAGCTATGTGGCCGCACGCCTGGCCCTGGTGCCGGTGATGCTCTGGTTGATCGCCACCCTGGTGTTCCTGCTGCTGCGGGTGGCCCCAGGCGATCCCATCGATGCCCTTCTCGGCAGCCGGGCACCGGAAGAGGCCCGGGCCGCCCTGCGGCAGCAGCTGGGGTTGGATCAGCCCCTATTCGTTCAGTACGGCAGCTTCCTTGGCCATCTGCTGAAGGGGGATCTGGGCACCTCCTTGAGCAGCCAGGAGCCTGTCACCACGATCATTGGCCGCAGCCTGCCCGCCAGCCTGGAACTGGGGGTTGTGGCGCTTCTCCTGGCGGCTGTCCTCGGGCTGGCGGTGGGCTTCAGCGGCATCGCCCGCCCTGAGGGGAAGGTGGATCTGGCTGGTCGCCTCTTCGGGATCGGCACCTATGCCCTGCCTCCCTTCTGGGCCGCGATGGTGCTGCAGCTGGTGTTCGCCGTGGCCCTGGGCTGGCTGCCGGTGGGTGGTCGCTTTCCGCCCACCCTTCTCCCCCCCAGCGGATCGGGCTTCTACATCCTCGACAGCCTCCGGGCCGGCAATTGGCCCCAGCTGTTGGGCACCCTGCGCCATCTGGTGCTCCCCGCCGCAACTCTGGGCCTGCTCCTCAGCGGCATCTTCACCAATGCCCTGCGCCTCAATCTCAGGCGTGCGCTGGCCTCCGACTACGTGGAAGCCGCCCGCAGCCGCGGCCTCAGCGAGCAACGGGTGGTGCTGCGCCATGCCCTGCCCAATGCCCTGCTGCCGGTGCTCACCATCGCGGGCATCACGGTGGCCTCCCTCATCGGCGGCGCCCTGCTGATCGAGGTCACCTTCTCCTGGCCAGGTATCGCCTTCCGGCTTCAGGAGGCCATCGCCCAGCGGGACTATCCCGTGGTGCAGGCCATCGTGGTGGTGGTGGCCGCCCTGGTGGTGCTGATCAGCGTGGCGGTGGATGTGCTTGTCGCCCTGCTCGATCCCCGCATCCGCTTCTAGCCAGGGCCCAGTCCTGTGGCAGGTGGTTCACGGTGTCAGGCGGCGGCGCCAGGCCGCAGCCGAGGGCCCATCCATCACGTAGGCGTTCACCCCATCCACCTGCAGGCGCTGGGGCGCCACCCCCTGGGCCGGTGGCGGCTCCACCGATTCCAGGAACCCTTCCGTGAGCCGCAGCAGCAGGGCCTGCACCGCCTGCGGTGGTGCCCCTACAAACTCATTGCCCAGTTGCAGCAGGGCCTGCTCCCTGGCACTGACCCGCACCGGCGAGAAGTGGCTGCCACCCTCCACCACGGCCAGGCGGCTGCGGCCATGCCCCACCGGCAGGAAGAGATCCAATTGTTCGGCGATCGGAGGGGTGACCAGATCCAGGCTCCCGCCCACCATCAGCACAGGCACCGGAAGGGTCCTGAGTCCTTTGGTGGGCCAGAGCAGGCTGCCGAAACTGTTGTAGGTCACCACGCCCCGCAGCCCTTCTGGGGGGCGCATCGCGACGGGCAGGCCATCCCCAGGCAACTGGCATTGGAGCAGCAGGGAGGGATTGGTCACCGGAAGCCGCTTCACCAGTCGCTGGCATCGCCGCTCCAATCCAGCTTCAGGCTTCAGTCCGCTCCCCAGCAGGGCCGCCACCCCCCCGAGGGAATGGCCGATCAGCACGACCCCATCCGGCCGCTGAGCCAGGGGCAGCCTGCCCTGTTGCTGGGCGCTGAGCACGGCCTGCAGATCCGCCAGTCGCTGGGGCAGGGTTTCCGCCCCCGGGGGTGGCCTCAGACCCTCCAGGGTGGCTTTCACCGCAGCCGCGTCGCTGCCGGGATGCTGCAGCACCACCGCGGGCCATCCCTGGGCGGCCAGGGCCGCCGCGAGCCATCCCAACTGCTCGGCCGTGCCCCCCAACCCCGGCATCACCAAAAGCCAGGGGCGACTGGCCCCAAAGGGTCGGCCTGCTGGTGGGTTCCAGATTTCCAGGAGCAGTGGCTCCTGGCGGCCGGGCACGCTCAGAGTCATCTCGAGGGGCCTGGCTCCCATGGCCAGGCCAGGGCCCCAGGCCGCAGAGGTGTCCATGCCTGGTGTGAGGTCACGCAGCCTCAGCGGGGAGAGGGCTGCCAGCTGCTGCATTGCCCGGCGTTGCCGCTGCAGTTCCAGTCGCCATTGCTGCGCCAGCTCAAGGAGCCCATCCAGCTGGAGCTGCAGCCGCGATTGGGGCAGGGCCCGGAGCAGCTCCAGCAGTGACACCTCCCGCCGCTCCTCCAGCAGCCGCCGCAGGGTCACCTGGAGCAGGGGGGTGCTGCTGGCCCCATCCGGGGTGGTGAGCAGCAGGCCCACTTCCGCCAGCATCTGGCTGCCCGCCCAGCTGTCGAGCAGCTGCCGGCCAAAGCTCTGATCCCGCAGCAAGGGAGCCCGCAGGAGCTGCCGCAAATCCTCCTGGCTGTCGCCATCCAGCAGGCTGATCCAGACCGCCAGATCAGAGGATGGCTCTTCCAGCTGGATCTGGCGACCGGCTCGACGCTCCGGCTGCCGACTCCAGGCTTCCAGCTGGGCCAGGGAAATCGGGACCCGCAGGCTGTCCAGCTGGATTTCCAGCACCTCTGCAGCCTCCACGGGCCTGCCCACCCCTGGCGTCATCGCCAGGAGCAGACTGGCTGCCATGGCGCACCACCGGTGAGAGGGGTTTGAAACGGACACCAGCAGAGGGGAGCTTGGACGCTTGGCTCTCCCAGTTTCCCCTGCCGCTGCGGGAAGTGGCGCTACTCAGGCTCCTTTCGGCCATCGGGGCCGGCGCCGTTCTCTACCTCACCCCGATGGTGTTTCACCGGGAGGCCTTCAGCGCCGCCGACGTGGGGGAAGGGCTGGCTCTCGCTGCTTTCGTGGGGGCAGGGGGGCGACTCCTCAGTGGGGTGTTGCTGGATCGAGGACTCTCCTGTTCCTGGCCGATCGGCATGGGCCTGGTGGCCTCCCTCCTGGGAGATGGGGTGCTCCTGCAGGCCACGGCCGAGGGGCCCTATCGGTTCGGGCAGGCCTTGCTTGGCCTGGCGATGGGCCTCTACTGGCCGGCGATTGAGCTGGCCGTGCCCCTCACCTGTGCGCCGATCCCCTCTGCCAGGGCCTTTGTCCTGGCTCGCACGGCGGATGCCCTGGGCGTCGTGCTCGGATCCCTGGCCGGGGCTGTCCTGGCCTCCCGTGGCTGGCTGCGGGGCATCTACGCCCTGGATATGACCGGCCTTAGCCTGATGGCCCTGATGCTCTGGCGAGCGCCCCTGCCCAGCCAGCCCCCCCGCTCCATCCAGGCTCCCCCTGGGGAGCGCCCAGGGCGGGGTGGAGCCACCTGGTGGCTTCCCCTCTTGCCCCTGCTGGGGGTGGTGGTGCTGGCCACGGCCGTGCCAGCTCTGATGCAGAGTGCCCTCCCCCTGGATCTGGTGCGGGGGGGGCTCCGCAGACCCCCTCTGCAGGAGAGCCTCGGGGCCCTCACGATTGGCCTGCAGCTCGGCCTGCTCCTGCTGCTGCAGTGGCCGATCGGGCGGGCCCTTGCCCGCAGGCCAGTGGCCGTTGGCCTGGCTTTCAGCCTCTGCGCCTTTGCCCTCGGCACCCTGCTGCTGGCCGGATCGGTCCTGTTGTCCTGGGGGGGAGGGCTGCTGCTGGCGGCCCAACTCCCCCTGGCCATCGGCGCTGCCGCTTTCCTCCCCACCTCCACGGAGGCCGTGGTGGAACTCACCCCCCCGGCCCACCGGGGGCTGGCGATGGCCTTCTTCTCCCAGTGCTTTGCCCTCAGCGGCCTGATAGCCCCCCTTGTGGTGGGCTGGTTGCTCGATCGTCAGGGCCATGGGGCAGGCCTGTGGTTGGGCACCACTGGGCTCCTGCTGCTGGGGCTCCCTCTGGTGCTGCTGCTGAGCAGAAGAGCCACGGGTCCGATCGAGGAGCCCTCCCCCCTGTCTTAGGCGTTGCCTCCTTCGGTGGGGCCAGGGACCCAGGCTTCATGGGGCAGGGGTTCGGTGCCGTATTCCCAGTCGTCGTAATCCGGGTCGTTGCGGATCTGCTGGTGAATCCGCTTCTGGGCCTCGAAATCGTGGGGGGAATCTTTCTCTGCCGGCGATGTTGCCCCCGGGCTTTGGGGTTGGGGGGTGGCCTCGGGATGGCCGGACGGGTTATCGGGATGGAGACGGTCCATGGCTCAGCCCTTCAGGACATCGATGATGCTCTGACCATTCTCCCTGATGGATCCCGCTCCTGCCTCCCCGCGCCGCTGAAATGCGGCAACAGCTGTGGGAATCGTTGGATACACATGCTCCCCCCCCACCAGCGCCAGCACCCCAGCCGCCTCCAGCTGGGCATGGAGCTCCCGCTTCACCCGGGTCAGGGCCAGTCGCACGCCCCGTTCCGCCAGCTCCCGCTGCAGCTCGAGCAACATGTCCGCCGCCGTGCTGTCGATCTCCACGATCGCCTCGGCATTGAGCACCAGCCATTCCGCCGCTGGATCCGCTCCCGCGAGGGCCCCCAGGGCCCGGCGGCGAAAGTCTTCCGCGTTGGCAAAACACAGGGGGGCGTCGTAGCGGAAGAGCACCAGGCCTGGGATCGTTCGCCCCCCTTCCCAGTCCGCCACATCGTGAAAGCCCGCCAGGCCCGGTACCTCACCCATCACGGCGGCATGGGGCCGCACCAGCCGGCCGAACAGCGCCACCACGGAGAGTCCAACAGCTAGGGCCACCCCAGTGAGCAGGCCGGTGAGCAACACCCCGGCCAGGGTGCCCAGGGCCAGCAGGCATTCGCTGGGGCGGAACCGCCAGAGCCTCAGGAACGCCTCGGGATCGATCAGCCGCAGGGCGGCATACACCACGATCGCCGCCAGCACGGGGCGTGGAAACTGGCTCAGCAGCGGGCGCAGGCCCAGGAGCACCAGCAGGGTGACGCCAGCGGCCACCAGGGCATAGCGCTGGCTGCGGCAGCCGGCTGCATCCGCCAGGGCCGTGCGGGTGTTGCTGCTGCTCACTGGGAACCCCTGGAAGAGGGCGCTGCCCAGGTTCACCGCTGCCAGAGCCAGCAGCTCCTGGTTGGCCTCCAGCCGCTCTCCGCTGCGATGGGCGAAGCCGCGCCCGGTGAGCACGGTGTCGGAATAGCCCACCAGGGCGATGCCCAGGCCCCCCGCCAGCAGCGGCTGCAGATCGTCAAGGCTCCCCGCCACCGAGGGCAGCCGGGGCCAGGGCAGCCCTGCCGGGATCGCGCCGATCAGGGCGACGCCCCGTTGCTCAAGATGGAGCAGGGGCACCGCCGCCGTGGCCAGTAGCACGGCCACCAGGGGCCCGGGCCAGGCCTGCGCCCAACGCCGCAGGGCAAGCATCAGGGCCAGAGCAGCGGCGGCCAGCGCCAGGGTGGGCCCGTGCACGCTGCCCTGCACGATCAGCCGTTGCTGCACGGCCTCCACCAGGGTGTCGGCTCGCAGGCCAGTGCCCGTGAGGGCATGGAGCTGGCCGCACACCATCAACACCGCCACCCCTGCCAGGTAGCCCACCAGGATCGGCTTGGAGAGCAGATCCGCCAGAAAACCAAGTCGCAGGCCGGCGCCCAGGGCGCAGAGCAGGCCCACCACCAGCGCCAGCAGGCTTGCCGTTGCCGCATAGCGCTCAGGATCCCCAGCCGCCAGGGGACTTACCACCGCAGCGGTCATCAGGGCGGTGCTGGTTTCGGGCCCCACCGAGAGCTGGGGGGAACTCCCCAACAGGGGATAAAGCAGCATGGCCGGGAGCATGGCCCAGAGCCCAGCCACCGGGGGCAGGCCGGCGAGCTCCCCATAGGCCAGGCACTGGGGGATCAGGTAGGCCGCCACGGTGAGGCCAGCGAGCAGGTCGCCCCGTTTCACGCCAGGCCTCCGGGGATCACACGTTGAAGAGAAACTCCATCACATCCCCCTCGGCCACCACGTAGTCCTTCCCCTCACTGCGCAGCCAGCCGCGGTTGCGGGCCTCCGCCAGGGAACCGGCCTCAAGCAGCTGGGGAGTGCCGATGGTTTGGGCCCGGATGAAGCCCCGCTCGAAATCCGTGTGGATCACCCCGGCGGCCTGGGGGGCCGTCATGCCGGCGCGGATGGTCCAGGCGCGGGTTTCCTTCTCGCCGGTGGTGAAGTAGGTGCGCAGGCCCAGCAGATCGTAGGTGGCGCGGATCAGGCTTTTCAGCCCCCCCTCGCTCACGCCGAGCCCCTCGAGAAATTCCTGCCGTTCCTCCTCCGGGAGGGCGATGAGTTCGGCTTCCACCTGGGCGGAGATGGCCACCGACGCTGCTCCCTCCTTCGCCGCCAGGGCCTGCACCGCTGCGGTGAGGGCGTTGCCAGCGGCCAGGTCGTCCTCGCTCACGTTGGTGGCATAGATGATCGGCTTGGCGGTGAGCAGCCCCAGGGGCTTCACCAGGGCAGCCTCCTCCTCGGACAGGGACACGGCACGGGCAGCCCCACCGGCTTCCAGCACCTCCTGCAGGCGGGCCAGGGCCCCATCTTCCAGCTGGGCTTCCTTGCTGGTGCGCACCTGTTTCTTCAGCCGCTCTCGCCGTTTCTCGATCTGGGCCAGATCCGCCAGCCCCAGTTCCAGGTTGATCACCTCGGCATCCCGCACCGGGTCGACGCTGCCGGAGACGTGGATCACGTCATCGTCCTCGAAGCAGCGCACGACGTGGACGATGGCGTCCACCTCGCGGATGTTGGCCAGGAACTTGTTGCCGAGCCCCTCTCCCTGGCTCGCCCCCTGCAC
>JBJTQT010000038.1:0-10351 GCA_046075745.1 Cyanobium sp.
CTGGAGGGAATTTAGCGGGAGTTGATGGGGTGGGCTCTAACGGAGACGCAGTGGCAGAGCGAGTTTCCTCCGCCGCAAGTGATGCACCACCGCCACGCCCACCCCAAAGAGCCCTGAGGATTGCAGATCCCCTGGATCCAGCGCCAATGGAGCCTCCCCAGGGCTGATGGCTGCGAGTTGCCAGCTCCCCCCTTCCACTTCCAGGGGCCGCAGCAGAAATCTCCCCCCATGGGCCACCACCACCAGATGGCCGGGTTGGGGATCAATGGAGCGATCAATTAGCAGCAGATCGCCATCGTGCACGCCCCAGCGCCTGAGGCGATGGCCCAGCACCCGCATATAAAAGGTGCTCAGCGGATGGGGATAGCTTCTGGGAGGTCGGCCAGCTGGAGCGGGGGCATGGGGAGCGGGAGAAGAACAGGTGTTCTACTCCGTGGGGAATCGGTTGCGGCCGGGCATGAACGGCTCGCCCTCCCAGTCCTTCCCCTGCAGCGGCGGGTTGGAGCAAGGAGGGGGAACAGGAGGAATCACCATTGGCCACGCCGTAGCCGATCCAGGTGGCGGGATCTGGAGCTGGTGAACCGTCTGCGCGACGACGCCCCATGAGTGCGGCCGTGGCGGGCGGAAGCGAGGCGCTCTGCAGCCAGTGGCTGCCATCTGTGGGCTAGAACCAAAGCAACCCGCCATCCGACCGATGCCCTATGCCTGGCAGATCACTGGCCCCGGCGAACCTCTGGTGCGGCAGGAGGTGGCCACCCTCGTGGCGGGTCGCGATGAGCTGGTGCTGGATGTGTTGCACTGCGGCCTGTGCCACAGCGATGTGTCGATGTTCGACAACGCCTGGGGCATGAGCGCCTTCCCGCTGGTGGGCGGCCATGAGGCGGTGGGCCAGGTGGTGGCCGTGGGCGAGGGGGTGGATCCTGCCCTGATCGGCCAGCTGCGGGGGGCGGGCTGGTTTGCCGGCAGCTGCGGCCACTGCGACCAGTGCGTAGCCGGCCGCGCCAATCTCTGCGATGCGGCGGAGGCCACGATCGTGGGCCGCCCTGGCGCCTTCGCCACCCAGGTGAAGGCCCATCAGGACTGGGCGATCCCCCTACCGGCGGGGCTGGATCCAGCTGTCGCCGGGCCGCTTTACTGCGGCGGCATCACCGTGTTTGCACCGCTCTTCGATGAGTCGGTCTCCCCCACCGCCCGGGTGGCGGTGATCGGCGTGGGCGGCCTGGGGCACATCGCCCTGCAGTTCTGCCGGGCCTGGGGCTGTGAGGTGACCGCGGTGACCAGCAGCCCGGCCAAGGCGGAGCAAGCCCGCCAACTGGGAGCCCATGAGGTGGTGACCCTGCCGGATCTGGCGAGCTGCGCCGGCCGCTTCGATCTCATCATCAACACCGTGAACCAACCGCTCAACTGGGGGGTGGTGATCGGCGCTCTGGCGCGCCTGGGCAGGCTGCACCTGCTCGGTGCCGTGCTGGAGCCGCTGAGCGTGAATGCCTTTGATCTGATCGTCACTCGACGGCTGATCACCGGCAGCCCCACCTCCTCACCGGCCAGCCTGCGCAAGATGGTGGCGTTCTGCGCCCGCCACGGCATCCAGCCAATAGTGGAGCGGCTGCCGATGGCTGAGATCAACACCGCAGTGGATCGTCTGAGGCGGGGAGATGTGCGCTACCGGTTCGTGCTGGATGGGCCGGCGTGAGGAGTGGTTACAGGATGATTGATCCGGATGCCAGATTGAAGCTCACGCAAAAGCTGAGCACCGATCCACTCTTCTGCGCACTGTTCACCGCAGCGGCCAACAGCCAAGAGGCCCTGAAAGTGATCAGGCTCTACGGCCTCACAGCTGGGATGGGAGCAACGGATCGCTAGGCTCCGGTGGATGCTTTGCATCCGGCGGTGATTGCTCCCCATGACCCAGCATTTTGATCCCAAGGGCAAGCTTCCCTCCGCCTCCACCATCGTCGCTATCTCGGCTACGGGGATGCCAATCCAGCCACCTTGATTCCGCTCTCACCTGCTGAATCCGCTCCGCTCTACGTGGACATGATGGGCGGTGCCGAGCGGATCCTCGCCAAGGGCCAGGAGCTCTATCAGCAGGCCAAGTATCTGAGTGCCATCGAACTTCTCAACAAGTTGGTCTATGCCGAACCCCACAACCAATCCGCCAAGGATCTCCTCGCCGATGCATTTGAACAGGTGGGCTATCAAAAGGAAAGCCCCAGTGTGCGCAACAGCTTCCTCGCCGCCGCCTTCGAATTGCGCAGTGGCTTTCCCAGTGGCGTCACCGGTCAGCCCGTCAGCCCCGATACGGTTCGAGCTATGTCCACCGACCTGCTGCTCGACTATCTAGGCATCCGCCTCGATAGCCGCAAAGCCGCAGGACTGGCCTTCACCATCAATCTCCACACCCCAGACAACGGCGAGCAATTCATCCTTGAGATGCGCAACTCCACCCTCTCCAACTGCAAGGGCTTTCAAAGCCTCACAGCAGATCTCTCCATCGAGATGAACCGCAGTGATCTGGAACTGATCATGTCGGGTCAAAGCACATTCCCTGCCCTGGTGAGCGAAGGAAAGGTGAAGCTCGATGGCGATGGCTCCCTCGTTCAACAACTGCAAGACCTGCTCGTGCAATTCAGCCCGGAATTCGAAATCATGCCCGGAACCCTGCTAGCCACACCACCCCAAACTGGCAATCGCGAGCTCTTCGAACAGCCTGAACCCGCCAGCTCCGCAGGCGGTTGATCGCAGGCCATCACGGCCGCTCAGCCAAGGCCTCCCCCAAAGGCAACACCCGGGCTCGCTCATTCAACCGATAGCCCCGTTCCCCCGGGGTGATCACCAGCAGTAGATCCAGCTCCAGATCCGCCTGCGCCTGGCGCATGGAAGCACTCAGCCGCGGGGCATCCGCTCGCTTGATCTCCACGCCGATTCGCCGGCCGCCGTGACTCACCAGCAGATCCAGTTCGGCACCGCCATGGGTGGCCCAGAACCAGGCCCCTTCAGGCCGCCAGGCCGCCAACAGTTGCTCGATCACAAACCCTTCCCAGGAGGCACCAAGGCGGGGATGGCACAGCAGGGCATCGCCATCGGCAATCTGCAGCAGCTGATGCAGCAGGCCCGTATCGCGAAAGTAGATCTTCGGCGCCTTCACCTGGCGTTTGAGCAGGTTGGCGTGCCAGGGCTGCAGCACCCGCACCATGAACACCCCCTCCAGCAGATCGAGATAACGCCGACAGGCCGCCTGGCTCACACCGAGGGAGCGGCCCAATTCAGCACCATTCCACAACTGACCGTGGAAATGGGCGAGCATTGCCCAGAAGCGCTGCAAGGTGACCGCCGGCACCCGCACACCCAGCTGGGGCAGATCGCTCTCCAGCAGCGTGCGGATGAAATCACGGCGCCAGATCAGGCTGTCGCCATCGTTGCTGGCCAGAAAGGACCGAGGAAAGCCCCCCCGTTGCCATAACCTCGGCGCCGCATCAAGGCCCACCTCCTCCAGCGTGAAGCCGCCGATCGGCACGATCTCCAACCGCCCCGCCAGCGATTCCGACGACTGGCGCAGTAGCAACGGTGACGCCGAACCAAGGATCAAGAAGCGGGCGGGCTGATCGGCCCTGTCCGCCAACACCCGCAACAGGGGGAAGAGATCAGGCCGCCGCTGCACCTCGTCGATCACCACCGTGCCCCGGAGCTCCCCCAGGGCCGTGAGCGGTTCCTCCAACCGGGCCAGGCTGACCGGATCCTCCAGATCGAAGTAGTTGGCAGCCTCCACCGGCACCAACTGCCGGGCCAGGGTGGTCTTGCCGCACTGGCGGGGACCAAGCAGACCCACCACCGGCGCCCGCCCCAGGGCGGCCTCAATGGTGGCTAACAGGGCTGTTCGCGGAAGCATCCCAGCAATCTAGGCTTTTTGCTTTGAAAATCATCCGATCATCGCATGATTTTCAAGGCATGGCCTCCGCGGTAGGCAGCAGCACAACGATGCGGGAATCGCGCTGACAAGCTTGGGCCACACCCTCCGGCCTTGATGCTGCTCTTCGCTGAGACCGCCGAGACCCTGCGGCATGTTCATCCCCGGCTGGAGGGCACCCTGCTGCCCTTCGGCTTCTTCTTCGTTCTGGGGTTCGTCTACCTGGCGGCCCTCGCCGTGGATCGGCTGGCGGCGAAGCTGCGCCTGCCCGGCGCCGCCGCCATCCTGCTGCTGGGCCTGACCATCAGCCAGGCCATGGCCGGCATCCATCACGTGCAAACCATTCAGGTGGAAACGCTGCACCGCATCAGCCTGGCCCTGCTGATCTTCTGCGCCGGGCTCGGAACCGACCTGCGGCGCATCCGGGGGATGGTGGGGCCAGGTCTGCGGCTGGGGACGGTGGGGGTGCTCCTCACCCTGCTGCTCACCGCCCTGGCCCTGCGGCTGCTGGGGCCGGGCCTGATGGGCGAACCCGGAGGGCTGCCGCTGGCGGCCACCTGGCTGGCGGCCTCTTGCCTCACCGCCACCGACCGGGGCGCCGTGGAGGATCTGCTCCGCTCCCTGCACCATGCCATCCGGGGCCGCCTCACCCATCTGCTGGAATTCGAAACAGGCCTGAGCACCGTGAGCTCCGTGCTCTGCTTTGGCTTCATCGCCGGCCTCTTCCATGGTCATGGCGCCGATCCCACCAACGCCGTAGGAGCCCAGCTGGCCCTGATGGGCCGCCATGTGCTCGCCGGCCTGGTGGCAGGGGCCCTGGTGGGCGGGCCGGCCCCCTGGCTGATCGACAAGCTGGTGCGCTCCGAGCAGCAGCTGCTGCTGGTGACCATCTCCCTGGCCTTCCTGGCCTTCGGGGTGGGGCAGATCCTGGGGGGTGGGGGGCTGCTGGCCGTGTTCGTGGCCGGGATGTGGCTCGCCAATGGCCCCTACCGCATGACCCGCTTTGATCAGCCGGCCATCGAGCGGGGCGCCCATCCCTTCAACACCGCCGCCGAATTCACCGTGCTGCTCCTGCTGGGCTTCCTGGTGTCGCCCGCCGAGCTGCTGCGCATGCTCCCCTACGGACTCTTGCTGGCGCTGGCCATGGTGCTGATCCGGCTGGTGGCGGTGGGGATATCGCTGCCAGGCGCTGCCTTCAAGATGGCGGATCGCTGGATCCTGGCCTGCTGCGGGCTGCGCGGAGCCGTGCCCCTCGCCCTGGCCGTGGCCATGGGCGAAACCCTTCCGCACCTCCAGGGCGTGTCCCATGCCATGGGAGAAGAGCTGAGCGGCCGGCTGCTCGCCCTGCTCTTCGTGGCGGTGCTCGCCACTCTGCTGCTGCAGACCCTAGGGATGAAAATCTTCAGCCGGCTCCACCGCCAACGAGCAGCGTTCGGATCAGGGGAATTGTGAAACAGGAGGCCGCGGTGTTCAGGAGGATGCAGAGAGCGATCAGGCCCAGGGCCAACAGCGCCGTGGCCATCGATCCACTCACTCTCGAGCCTGCTCCAACATCCGTCGGAAGGCTGGCGCCAGCTCGCGTGCTCCCTTGTTGGACAGATGATCCCGATCGCGCAGCAGCCAGCTCACCCGGTGATTGCTGCAACCCTTCTCGCAGAGCAACTGCAGGGGATCCATCAGCTCCACCCCAGGGGGCAACGCCGCCGCGATGCGCCTGTTCAGACGCCTGGCCGCAGCCTGTTCGCTGGTCACCAGCCCATCACAACGTTGGGCGCCCTGGACGTTGAACCACTCCTGACGGCAGGTGAAGAACTCCGGGTTGCGGGGAGCGGCCCCCAGCAGCACCACCTGCAGCCTCCGGCTCCGAGCCTGGGAGGCAAAACGCGCCAAACCCCATCGCCAAGCCTCAAACTTCCTGTCCTCTCCGGTGATCGGCTGGCCATCAACGCCACGGAACTGATCGCGGGTATCGGCGAGGGTCTCGGAGTCACCCAGATGGCTGATCAGGTAGTTCACGATCACCACCGTGTCACCGGGCTGCGCGCGTTCAAAGATGTACGCCTCGGTGGCCTGGAGGAAACGGGAGCAATCGGGCTGCAGATGACCATGGCGGGTGTCGGGGAAGGGGCAGCCGGGCCGGGTGAGGAGGGAGAGGCCATACCCCTCGCGATACAGCTCGGTGGCCACCGGCAAGAAGGCCGTGCCGTGGCTGTCGCCGACCAGGAACAGATGACGGGCGGGCCGGGGTCGCCAGGCCGAACAACGCTCGGTGAAGCGGGCGAAGGTGGCGCGGCTGTCCAGGATGGACGATTGGGTGAGGCAGTCCTCCTGATTGATCGTGGTGCCGGGCACCACCAGATCCGCAAACCTCTCGCTCTTGGTGGGCTGGATCTGACCCAGATAGAGCTTTTGGCGGAGGGGATCCTTCAGGGCCCAGACCGGCACTGCAGTGAAGGCAGCCGCCAAGAGTCCACACACAAGCGTGAGCCCCTGGCTCGGAGCCCAGGGCCGCCGCCGCAGGGGACGCTCCACCGCGTGATACGAGCCCATCGTCAGGGCGGCCATCAGCCCCACCTGCAAGGGCAGGGTCCACCAGGAGAAGCCGATCGTCCAGCGGCTCAACACCAGAACGGGCCAGTGCCAGAGGTAGAGCGAATAGGAGAGCAGGCCGATCCCCACCGCCGCGGGGTGGGAGAGCAGGTTCGCCAGACGCCGATCCTGTCCCACCAGCCCCATGGCGATCACCACGGCCGTGAGCAGCACCACTGTCAGCGTGGCCGGCACCTGCAGCCGCAGCGGCAGACACAAGGCCCCCAGCAGCAACCCCAAAGGCAGCAGCGACGGCAACCGCTGCCAAGCGCCCTGCAGGCGGCCGCACCGATAGAGGAGAAACAAGAGGGCGCCGGCACCCAGCTCCCAAAAGCGGGGCGGCATGAGGAAAAAAGCGGCCGCCTGCTGCTGGCGAGCCAGCAGCACATAAGCCAGCAGGGAGGCTGATCCAACCGCAGCGAGCACAAGCCCAAGTCGCCGTTCTCCGGCGGCCGCTCCACGGCTGAATCCGGTCAGCCAGAGCAACAGGGGGAACACAAAGTAAAACTGCTCCTCCACCCCCAGCGACCAGGTTTGCAGGAACGCATTCAGCTCGGTGCTGCGACTGAAATAATCCACCGCCTGCTGCTGAAGAAACAGGTTCGAGACACCCAGGAGGGCTGCCAGGCCTGTCTGCAGAGAGGCTGCGGGAGCGGGATCCACCAGAGACACCAAAACGCTGGTGATCAGCACACACACCAGAAGGGCTGGCAGGATGCGTCGGATGCGCCGGCTGTAGAACCCCAGCAGAAAACGCGCGAGGGTTTGCTCCGCCTGCGGGGCCGCAAGGGAGCCGCAGATGACAAAGCCCGAAATCACAAAGAAAATATCCACCCCCAGATAGCCGCTGGGGAGCACCTCCCGATGGAAATGGTTGGCAATCACCGCCAAAACGGCGACTGCCCTCAGGCCATCAATCTCCGGGCGATAGGCCAAACGTGCCGGCCTCGCTTCGGGCATGCGACCCCCGAATCAAAACCACTGACCCTAAGTGGTCCCCCACCACCCCAACGGCCACCTGAAGCTGGGCTGGGGTTCAAAGCCGTGGCGGGCTGTTATACACCACCTGCCGGATCTCACGGCCATCCGGACTCACCAGAAGTTCCGTTTCCACCGTGGGGGGGAGCCCCAGCTGCGACCAGCCAGGCTTGCCCCCCAGGAAACGGAACAGAAAGCCCTCCCCGGTGGTCTGCACCAGGCAGGACCCCCCGGCCTGCTCATGCATGCAGGGAGCTGAGCGGTAGACACCCAGGCCTCCATTGAGGCTCTCCGCCTTCATCCGGGCCATGTTGGCCGCCCGAACGGCCGGGTTTCCCTGGTCCGCCAGGGCCTGGGGAAAGGGGGTGCACAGGAAACCCGCAACCATGGCAAGGGGAAAGAGGGCGCGGCGGCGCATGCCTGAACCTGCGGTGATCATGTTGGAGGAGTATTGCAAACCTGGCTATATTCAAACAACGAAATGACACTTTTTCAGTCGAATGCCGGTAGGGTCTCCTGTTCGCTTGTTCATCTCCTATTCCCACAAGGATCAGAATTTGCGCGAGGCCCTTGCTGATCACCTGGCCTCCCTGCAGCGGGAGGGGGTGATCGATGTCTGGCACGATCGCCAAATTTCAGCCGGGCAGGATTGGGCTGAAGCGATCGATACCAACCTGGAAGCCGCAGATATCGTTTTGTGCCTGGTGAGTGCAGGTTTTCTCGCCTCCAGCTACTGCGGCGACATCGAGCTCAAGCGGGCCCTGGAACGCCATGCGGCAGGAGACGCCCGGGTGATCCCGGTGATCCTCAAACCAGCCGATTGGAACAACACCCCCTGGGGGGTCTGCAGGCCCTGCCCTCCGAGGGGAGGGCCGTAACCAAGTGGACCAATCGGGATGAGGCCTACCTCAGCATTGCCAGGGGCATCCGAGACGTGGCCAGGCAACTCGCTAGAACACCTCCACCACCTCCTCCTCCACCTCCCCTGGAGCTGGAGAATCCAGAGGGCACGGTTCGACTCGGCTCCCCCTAATTCGTGCCCCACGCCGATGGGCTGCGCTGCTATGCCGCTCTGGAAAGCCCAGGAGCCCTGATCCGCATCAAGAGCCCCAAGGGATTCGGCAAATCCAGCCTCACCGCCCGGCTGCTCGACCACGCCCGGACGAAGGGCCACCGCACCGTGAGCCTCAACCTCGAAGCAACGGATCAAAAGTTTTTTGCGGATCCCGACCGGTTCATGCAATGGTTCTGCGCCTCCGTAGGCAAGGAGCTGGGCCTGCGGATGCGCACGGAAGACTACTGGGACAGCGAAACCTTCGGTGCGAACGACAACAGCCGGGATTACTTCGAAACCTATCTGCTCAAGCCCAACCCAACACCTCTGGTGCTGGCCATCGACAATTTTGATCGCATCTTCACCCATCCCTCCATCCAGGTGGATTTCTGCGGCTTATTGCGCAGCTGGCATGAACTGGGCCGCAACAGCATGATCTGGGAACGCTTCCGCTTGGTGCTTGCCCATTCACTGGAACCCTATGTGGAGATGAATGTCTATCAGTCGCCCCTCAACGTGGGGATTGCCGTGGAGCTGGGAGAGCTGAAGCCCGATCAGGTGCGACACCTGGTGGCGCTGCATCAGCTGCAGCTCAGCGATGCCGAACTGGAGCAACTCCTGGATCTGGTCGGTGGCCATCCCTACCTCGTGCGCAAAGCCCTCTATGAGCTCGCCCTGGGGCTGCCGTTTTCCACCTTTTTCGCAGAGGCACCTACGGAGGGCGGAATTTATGGCGATAAGTTGCGAGGCATCCTCAAGGTTGTGGAAGATCATCCCCAGCTGAACGATGCCCTCTGGGAGGTTCTCAAAGCCAGCAAGCCAGTGAGGCTCCGTCCCCAGGACGGCTTCCTGTTGGAAAGCCTGGGGGTGCTGGTGCCGGAGAAAAATCTGATGCGCCCGCGCTGCCAACTCTTCTCCAGCTATCTGACCGACAGGCTGGCCCGTTGAAATGAGCACTCCACCGGCCTACCAAGTTGGCGGCAGCCTCAATGCCGACAATCCCCTCTACGTGACACGCGCCGCGGATGAGGAGCTCTACAGCCGCCTCAAAGCAGGTGAAACCTGCTTCGTGTTCAACTCTCGCCAGATGGGCAAGTCCAGCCTGCGGGTGCGCACCATGCAGCGTCTCAGGGCGGAAGGGGTGATGTGCGCCGTGATCGATCCCCAGTCCCGAGGCACCAGCCCCACTGAAGAGCAATGGTATGCCGGCACCATCAAACGCCTGACGGCCGATCTGGGGCTGGTGGAAACCCTTCCCTTCAACACCTGGTGGAAGCAGGAGGACAAGCAATCCATGAGCGCAGTTGAGCGCTTCGGAGAATTCATTGATCAGGTTCTGCTGAAGCACATCCAAACGCCGGTCATCCTCTTCGTGGAGGAGGTCGACAACCTGCTCAGCCTTCCCTTCGACACCGACGGCTTCTTCGCGCTGATCCGCTCCTTCCACGAGCAACGTGCCCAGAAACCCGCCTACCAACGCCTCACCTTCTGCTTCCTCGGCGTCGCCACCCCCTACGACCTGATCCGCGACAGCCGCACCAGCGCCTTCAACATTGGCCACGCCATCGAGTTGGCCGGCTTCACCCACCAGGAGGCCACGCCCCTGCTGGCGGGCCTCCAGGGGCGCCTCGCCGATCCCGAGGCCGCGCTGGCGGCGGTGCTGGACTGGAGTGGCGGCCAGCCGTTTCTCACCCAGAAGCTGCTCGATCTCCTGCGGCAAGCCCCCACCAGCGACCAGCCTGTTGCCGATCGTCTCGCGCAACTGGTGCGGCAGCAGATCCTCCACAACTGGGAAGCCCAGGATGTTCCTCCCCACCTGCGCA
>JBJTQT010000039.1:0-4869 GCA_046075745.1 Cyanobium sp.
TCCAGGGATCCAGTGCTGACATCATCCAACTGGCCATGGTGCAGCTCCACCGTGAACTGGCGGAACGCCAGCTGCCTGCCCGGCTGCTGCTGCAGGTGCACGACGAGCTGGTGCTCGAAGCTGCTCCGGAGGTGCTGGCGGAGGTGGTGGAGCTCACCAAGCGCACGATGGAGGGGGTGTTCCAGCTTCAGGTGCCGCTGCTGGTGGAAACAGGGGTGGGAGCCAACTGGATGGAGGCCAAGTAGGCCAGAGCCTGTCCTGGAGGACTGCGGGGATGGGCGCTGCGGGGATATGAGAAAGTTGTGCCGAGCTTGGGACGCTGGTGGGAACGGGACATTCCGCCCGAAAGGGCATCATCCTTGCCGGCGGAAGTGGCACGAGGCTGGCCCCCCTCACGAGTGCGGTGAGCAAGCAATTGATGCCGGTTTACGACAAACCGATGATCTATTACCCGCTCACCACCCTGATGCTGGCGGGTATCCGCGAGGTGCTGATCATCACCACCCCGGCGGATCAGGCGGCCTTCAGTCGGCTGCTGGGGGATGGCTCCCGCTGGGGCATGGCGATCCACTACGCCGTGCAACCGAGCCCGGATGGATTGGCCCAGGCCTTTCTCATCGGAGCAGACTTTCTCGGGAGCTCCCCAGCGGCCCTTGTGCTGGGAGACAATCTCTTCCACGGCCAGGACCTGATCCCCCAGCTGCAGACCAGCCAGACCCTGCAGGAGGGAGCAACGGTGTTTGCCTATCCGGTGAGGGATCCCGAGCGCTATGGGGTGGTGGAATTCGCTGGCGATGGTCGGGTGATCAGCATCGAGGAGAAACCCAAACAGCCCCGTTCCCGCTATGCCATCACCGGCCTGTATTTCTATGATGCGTCCGTGGTGGAACGAGCCCGAGCGGTCAGGCCCTCCCCCCGGGGCGAACTGGAGATCACGGATCTGAACAAGCAATATCTCGATGCCGGCCTGCTGCGGGTGGAACTCATGGGACGGGGCATGGCCTGGCTGGATACGGGCACACCCGATTCGCTGCATGAGGCCTCCAGTTACATCCGCACCCTGGAGCATCGCCAGGGCCTGAAGGTGGGTTGCCCTGAAGAGGTGGCCTGGCGGATGGGGTGGATCGATGACAGGCAGCTGGGCGAGCTGGCAGAGCCCCAGAGAAAGAGCGGCTACGGCACCTATCTCCTTCAGTTGCTCGAGACGCCCCATGCAGATTGAGCGATTGGCCATCGCTGGCCCCCTGCTGTTCAAGCCCCAGGTGTTTGGTGATCCCCGTGGCTACTTCTTTGAAAGCTGGAATCTGAAGGGGTTGGCCGAAGCCCTGGACCTGCCCCCTGAGCAGACGCCATCCTTCGTGCAGGACAACCAGTCCCGTTCCTCGCAGCTGGTGTTGCGCGGGCTCCACTATCAGCTTCCCCCCCATGCTCAGGGAAAGCTGGTGCGCTGTGTGAGTGGCGAGATCTTTGATGTGGCCGTGGACATCCGGCGCAGTTCCCCCACCTTTGGCCAGTGGGTCGGCACCCTTCTGAACGCTGAGAACCATCACCAACTCTGGGTCCCTCCAGGGTTTGCCCATGGCTTTCTCGTCCTCAGCCGTTCAGCGGAGGTGCTCTACAAAACCACGGACTTCTGGAACAAGGCCGCAGAGCGCTCCATCCGCTGGGATGATCCTTCCCTGGCCATTTGCTGGCCTTTTCCCGCTGGCCTGGGCACTCCAAGCGTGTCGGAAAAGGATGGCGGAGCTCCGAGTCTTGAGGAAGCTGCCGCCAGGGGAGATGTGTTCCCATGACCGTGCCTGGACCTGTGCTGGTCACTGGCAGCCAGGGGCAACTGGGACAGGCCCTGCTGGCCTCGGTCCCTGCTGGGATCAAGGTTATCCCCATGACGCGCAACACTCTTGACTTGGCGGATTCGCGCGCCTGCCACGCCATCGTTCACCATCACCGCCCAGCCTGGGTGCTGAATGCGGGGGCCTACACCGCGGTGGATCGGGCCGAAAGCGAGCCGGAGCTGGCCATGCGGGTGAATGCAGACGCCCCAGCCGCCTTCGCGGAGGCCCTGGCCGAAACCGGTGGCCATCTTCTGCAGATCAGCACGGATTTCGTGTTCAACGGCTCGCAAGGAAGCCCCTACCGCCCGGAGCAGTCGAGGGATCCCCTGGGGGTCTACGGGGCCACCAAGGCCGAAGGGGAACGGCGGGTGGAAGCCTCGCTCCCTCCCGACCGGGCGTGCCTGCTCCGCACCAGCTGGGTGTATGGACCGGTGGGGCAGAACTTCTGCCTCACCATGCTGCGGCTGCATCGGCAGAAGGCTGCCGCCGGAGAACCCCTCGGCGTGATCGCCGACCAGGTGGGCTGCCCAACGGCCACCCATCGCCTTGCTGCTGCCTGTTGGCAAGTGATCCTGCGGACGCTCGGCGGAGTCCACCACTGGAGTGATGCAGGTGCGGCCAGCTGGTACGACTTCGCCGTGGCGATCGGAGAAATGGGGGTGGCCCAAGGGCTGCTGGGCACGGCCGCCGACGTGCGGCCGATCGGCACAGAAGACTATGCCACTCCCGCCCGCAGGCCCTCCTACTCCCTTCTGGACTGCCGCAGCACCCGAGAGGCTCTCCAGATCGGCCCGCTCCACTGGCGGGCTGCCCTGGCCCAGGTGCTCGCCCGCATCCCACCCGCAGGCTGAGGCCAATCCTCGATCACGCCCCTCTCCCCACTCTCCCGCCCCATGGTTGATTTTGCTTCCCTTCTCGCCGGACGCCGCCGCCTCCTGGTGACCGGTGGGGCCGGCTTCATCGGAGGTGCCGTGGTGCGACGCCTGCTGCGGGAGAGCGACTGCACCGTGTTCAACCTCGACAAATTCGGCTACGCCAGCGATCTCACCAGCATCGAGGCCCTGCTCGCTGAGGCCGGAGAACCCTCCAGCGGACCCAGCAGCCGCCACCAGCTCCTGCAGGTGGATCTGGCTGACGTTGGGGCCACCCGAAAGGCGGTGGAGCAGGCCGATCCCGATCTGGTGATGCACCTGGCCGCTGAAAGCCATGTGGATCGCTCCATCGAGGGGCCGGAGGCCTTCATCACCAGCAATGTGCAGGGCACCTTCTCTCTGCTGCAGGCCGTACGCGCCCATTGGCAGGGCCTGGAGGGCGAACGCAAGGAGCGGTTTCGCCTGCACCACATCAGCACCGATGAGGTGTTCGGCTCGCTTGGGGCAGAGGGGAGATTTTCCGAAACCACCCCCTACGACCCCCGCAGCCCCTATTCCGCCAGCAAGGCCGCCAGCGACCATCTGGTGAGCGCCTGGCACCACACCTATGGCCTACCGGTGGTGCTCACCAACTGCAGCAACAACTTCGGCCCCTGGCAGTTTCCCGAAAAGCTGATTCCGGTGGTGATCCTCAAGGCCCTGGCCGGCGAACCCATCCCTGTTTATGGCGACGGCCTGAATGTGCGCGACTGGCTCTATGTGGACGACCATGTGGATGCCCTGCTGCTGGCGGCTACCCAGGGCGAATCTGGCCGCAGCTATTGCGTGGGCGGCCACGGGGAGCGCGCCAACCGCCAGGTGGTGGAGGCCATCTGCTCCCTGATGGACCAGCTCCATCCCCAGGGGGCGCCCCACAGCCAGCTGATCACCTCGGTCACCGACCGACCCGGCCATGACCGCCGCTATGCCATCGATCCAGCCCGGATCACGGAGGAACTGGGCTGGGTTCCCCGCCACAGCTTTGAAGAGGGGCTGGCGGAAACCGTGGCCTGGTATCTGGCCCATGAGCCCTGGTGCCGGGCCGTGCGCGAGCGGGCCCAATACAGAGGGGAACGCATCGGCCTGGCAGGCTGGGTCTGAAGGTTTGAAGCCGGGGTCTGAAGGAAGGAGCCCGCCTAGGGTGCCTGCTGGAATACGGTGCCTGCTGGACTCCAGTGCCGGCCCGCGGCCGGATGTGCCCTTGCCGCTGCGGCTCACCAACACGCTCACCCGTCGCCTGGAGCCCTTCGAGCCCATCGAGCCCGGAAGGGTGTCGATCTACTGCTGTGGCATCACGGTCTACGACCTCTGCCACCTGGGCCATGCCCGCAGCTACATCGTCTGGGATGTGCTGCGGCGTTATCTGATGTGGCGCGGCTATGCGGTGACCTACGTGCAGAACGTGACCGACATCGACGACAAGATCCTGCAACGGGCTGCCCAGGAATGCAGTTCAATGGAAGAGGTGAGCGAGCGCAATCTCAGGCTGGCCCTGGAGGATCTGGGGCGGCTCAACATCCTGCCGCCGGATCGCATGCCCCGGGCCACCCGCTGCCTGGAGGGCATCCGCCAGTTGATCGGGGAACTGCAGAGCAAAGGCATGGCCTATGGCGCCGATGGCGATGTGTATTTCTCCGTGATGGGCTATCCGCAGTACGGAAAATTGAGTGGGCGCGATCTCAGCCAACAGGAAGAAGGCGCCAGTGGCCGGCTGAACACGGAGGAAGAAGCGCGCAAGCACCATCCGTTTGATTTCGCTCTCTGGAAAAGCGCCAAACCTCAGGAACCCAGCTTCCCCTCCCCCTGGGGGCCCGGCCGGCCTGGTTGGCACATCGAATGCTCGGCGATGGTGCGCCAGGAGTTGGGCGACACGATTGATCTGCACCTCGGTGGGGCCGACCTGATCTTTCCGCACCACGAGAATGAAATCGCCCAATCGGAAGCCGCCAGCGGCAAGCCCCTGGCTCACTATTGGCTCCACCACGTCATGGTGAATGTGGGGGGAGAAAAGATGTCGAAATCCCTGGGCAACTTCACCACCATCCGCTCCCTGCTCGCCAGCGGCGTCAGCGCGATGACGCTGCGGTTTTTCGTGCTGCAGGCCCACTACCGCAAGCCGCTGG
>JBJTQT010000040.1:0-26271 GCA_046075745.1 Cyanobium sp.
TCCTGCTCCAGGCTCTCGCGCCGGTTCAGTTCAGGGAAGCCCACCGGGCCCACCACCGGATGGCCGGCGGCCCGCAGCCTGCCGATCTCCTGCTCCATCGCGTCATACACGAAATAGAGATCGGCCACCAGGGTGCGGTAGCTGACCTTGTCCACCACGCCCTTGAGGAAACAACTCACAAAGCCGGTGTTCTCGGCCATGGTGTGGGCCTTCTTGGTGCCCTCACGCAGCTGGGCAGCAAGGGCAACGGGCATGGTTGTCGATCAGGAAATCAGTTAGTCAGCTTAATGGGGGCAACAAGTTCGGTCTTCTTTCTTTGCAAAAGGATGGCTGTCTTCACAGCGCGTCACCCCCTTAATACTCACGACTCCCATGACAAGAGCGTTCTCCGCAGAGTGTGACGTGTTTGCCGAGGTGGTTCTCAGGCTGATGCCCGCGGCGAATTCCTGAACGCTGGTCAAATCGATGCCCTCGCCGCCATGGTGGCTGAGAGCAACAAGCGGATGGATGCTGTGAACCGCATCACGTCCAACGCTTCCAAGATCGTGGCCAATGCGGCTCACGACCTGTTTGAGCAGCAGCCCGCCCTGATTGCTCCTGGTGGCAATGCCTAGACCCATCGCCGCATGGCTGCTTGCCTGCGCGACATGGAGATCATCCTCCGTTACATCACCTACGCAACCTTCACAGGTGATGCTTCCGTGCTGGAAGATCGTTGCCTGAATGGCCTGCGTGAGACCTATCTGGCTCTGGGTGTGCCTGGCGCATCCGTGGCAGAAGGCGTGCGCAAGATGAAGGACGCCGCAATTGGCATTGCAAACGACCGCAACGGCATCACCCAGGGTGATTGCTCGGCCCTGATGTCTGAGATCGGCACCTATTTCGATCGCGCTGCAGCAGCAGCAGTGGCCTGATCGGTTTCATTTTTCGGAATTCTCCTCTTTCTTCGTCCTTCTATGAAGACTCCCCTCACCGAGGCCGTAGCCGCCGCCGATTCCCAGGGTCGGTTTCTGAGCAACACCGAGCTGAACGCCGCTTTCGGCCGTTTCGAGCGCGCCAAGAATGCCCTTGAGGCTGCCCGTGCGCTGACCGCCAACGCCAACAGCCTGGTGAATGGCGCCGCCCAGGCCGTGTACAACAAGTACCCCTACACCACCCAGCAGCAGGGTTCGAACTTTGCCGCTGACGCCCGTGGCAAGGCGAAGTGCGCTCGTGACATCGGTTACTACCTGCGTCACATCACCTACTCCCTGGTGGCTGGTGGCACCGGCCCTCTGGATGAGTATCTGATCGCTGGTCTCGATGAGATCAACCGTGCGTTCGAGCTCTCCCCCTCCTGGTACGTGGAAGCTCTGACCTACATCAAAAACAACCACGGCATCTCCGGCGACCCCGGCGTGAATGCCAACAACTACATCGACTACGCGATCAACGCGCTGGTGTGAGGCTCAAGGCCGCAGAGGCCTGAGGCCAAGCCCCCCGCAAGGGGGGCTTTTTTTATGGGGTCCTGAAGGGCTGTAAAGATGCCTTGAGCCGTTTGCAGAGCCTGAAAGACAACGCTATGAGATCGAGCAAGCGCGCGAATCCTGCGTGCAAGTTTCTCCTTCTGCCGCCTTGTCACTATGTCTCTTGTGAATGCGCCCTATCTGGGCATGGAACGGTATGCCGCCAATCGCCATCGGGAAAACTGGTCGCAAGGATCCGACCAGGACAAGGCCAGCCTGATCCGTGCTGTGTATCAACAGGTGCTTGGCCATCAATATGTGATGGAGAATGAGAGGCTCAGTGGTGCTGAATCTCTCTTTCGCAATGGTTATCTGAGTGTGCGTGAGTTTGTGCGCACCCTGGCCAAGAGCAGCCTTTATCGGGATCGGTTTTTTGCAAACAATAACCCCTATCATTTCATTGAGCTGAACCACAAGCACCTGCTTGGCCGCGCTCCACAGAACAAAGCTGAGATGCTGCATCATTTCACGATTCTGCAGGAGCAGGGTTTTGATGCTGAGATCGATTCCTATATCGACAGCAATGAATATCAGGAGCGCTTTGGCGGGGAAGTGGTGCCTTTCCTCAATGGCTGGGACTATTCCGCTGGCCAGCAGGGACGGCAGTTTTCCTGGCTGATGCAGCTGGCCCGGGGCTCGGGTGCCTCCGGCAAGGCTGAACGGGCCGGCACGAATTTCCGCCTCGGCAGCGCCCTCCATCAGAATCGGGCCATCCCGGTGGTCAGCCCGAACGCCGGTGGATCCTCCGGTGTGCAACCCGCCAACGTGGCCCATTCCTCCATCACTCACATGGCCAAGGGGATTGGCCAGAAAGCCAGGGTGTATCGGGTGGAGGTGACCGGATTGAACAATTACCAGCTCCATAAGCGCAGCAACACGGTTCGCTTCGTGCCTTTCAATAAGTTGCTGGAAACTCAGCAGATGATCCACCGCCAGGGGGGGCGTGTGGCCAGTGTGACACCGGTGAATTGAGCCGCTCGTGAGAGACCTGAGGCCAGCCCCCCGCAAGGGGGGCTTTTTCATGGAACCTGCCCCAGGCTGATGGCAACATCATGGAAGCCAGAGCGCACGTTCCGTTGTTGATGACTGGACTCAGCGAGAGCGATACCCCCCTCACCGCAGCCGGTGAACCCATCACCGAGGCGGAGGCCCACAGGCGTCTGCGCTGCACCGATGATCCTTCCCTCCAGTACTACGCAGCCTGGTGGCTTGGGAAGATGCGCAGCCAGCACCCCGACACCATCCCGCTCCTTCTGGAGGCACTTCAGCTGCGTCAGCCGCGGGAGGTGGGTGCCGGGGTGGAACGCAACGCCGTGGCCAGGAATGCTGCCCGGGCTCTTGGCAAGGTGGGGGATGGCCGCGTGGTGGGAGAGCTGTTGGCCGCCCTGGCCGATGAGGATGACGGCCTGCGGGAGGCTGCCGCTCGGGCCCTTGGAGAACTGGGTGCGGCGGCTGCGGTGCAGCCCATCTGCGAGCGGCTGGCCTCCGGTCTGGAGGGGGCAGGGGCCTGCAGGCCCGACAGCCCCAAGCTTCAGGAGCCCTGTGAGGCCCTGATCGAGGCACTGGGAGACATCGGCGTATCCGATGAGCCCGTGATTTCCACCATCCAGCTTTTCCTTGCCCATGATCGCCCCCTGATCCGCAGCGCTGCCGCCCGGGCTCTCCTGCAGCTCACCGGGGATTCGGCCTGGGGCGACCATCTGCTCACCCTTCTTGATCATCCCCAGCTGCAGGTGCGCCGTGCTGCCCTGATGGATCTCGGGGCCGTGGGGTGGCGCGCTGCTCTGGAACCCATCCGCCGCACCCATGCGGAAAACAGTCTCAAACTGATTGCCCTGCGGGGCCTGGTGGAACGCGGTACGGGCGAACCTTCCACCGAAATCCTGCTGGAGGTGATGGATGAACTCCTGTGATCCTTTCCCCGGGCTCATCGCTGCGGTGGAGGAGGCCGATTCCGCTGCGGCCCTCTTCGAGGCCACACGCGCTCTGGCTGGTGCCCTGGCCTTCCAGGGCAGTGCATCCCAGCCTCAGGGCGTTCCCCCTGCTGCCCTCATCTGCCTGGTGCGCATTCTTGGCTTCAACAATCCTGGCGCGGCCGTGGCCGCGGTGGATGGCCTCATCGCCAGTGGCCCAGCGGCAGTGGCCCCCCTCCTGGAGGGACTGGATGCCCAGAACTATGGGGCACGGGCCTGGGCCGTGAGGGCCTTGGCCGGGATCGGAGACGTGCGGGGGCTGGAGCTGCTGGAGGCCGCCCTCGCTGATGACATCGTTCCAAGCGTGCGCCGGGCCGCTGCGATTGGCCTGGGCACCTTGCATCTGGACGACCTGCCTCCACTGGAGCGCCTGGAAACGGAAGGACGGGCCCTGACGGCGCTCGAGCGAGGGGGTAACGACGGGGAGTGGGTGGTGCGATACGCCGTGGCTGCGGCCACCGAAAGGATCACCCCTCGTCTCCAGCAGCTTGAGGGTGGGCGTCTTCGGGCTCAGACGACCCTGCTCAGCCTGGCCGACGACACCCAGGAGGATGTACCGGTGGTGCGTCTGCGCGCCAGGCTGGCCCTCTCTCGCATTCCATTCCCATGAGCCCCACGCGTTTGGCTGTCACCGGCTCTCCCCGCAAGATCAGGGTGCTCTTCGTGTGCCTGGGGAACATCTGTCGATCCCCTGCGGCGGAAGGCTGTTTTCTTCATCTTCTGGCCCGCGAGCAACTCCAGGACTGCTTCACGGTGGATTCGGCAGGAACAGGGCACTGGCATGTGGGCAAGCCGGCCGATCGACGCATGCTGGAGGCGGCTGCCCGCCGTGGCATTCACTTGCCGAGCAGGGCCCGCCAGATCAGCCCAGCAGATCTGGAGGCCTTTGATCACATCCTCACCATGGACGACCACAATCTTGCCGACGTGCGTGGGCTGGCTGGTGATCAGCCACCGCGGGCCAGGATTGAACCGATCACCGGTTACTGCAGGCTGCATCGGCTCAAGGAGGTGCCTGATCCCTATTTCGGAGGCCCGGATGGATTTGAGCAGGTGCTCGATCTTCTCGAGGATGCCTCCGAGGGGTTGCTGGCGACCCTGAAGCCCCAGCCCTGAGATTCATCCCGCGGAGCCTTGATGCACGGGGACGCTCTCAGGAGGACGGCGGTGGCCAGGCTTCTTCAGGCACCCTGGAACGAAAGGCATCGACCATGGCCGCAATCACGGCCTCGATCTCCATCCCATCGGTGACCAGCAGCACGGCATCAGGCGCCTGACGCAGGGGGGCTTCGCTGCGATTGGAGTCCATCGCATCCCGATCGGCGATCTGTTGCTCCAGCTCCTGGAGCTCCGGCACCGCAAAACCCTGCTGGCGAAGGTCGTGAGCCCGCCGCCTGGCCCGCTCGGCCACCGTTGCCGTGAGAAAGATCTTGCACTCCGCATCGGGAAACACCGCAGTGCCCGTATCCCTCCCTTCTGCCACCAGCCCGCCGCGCTCCCCCAGACGTTGCTGAAGTGAGGTGAGGCTCTGCCTCACGCAGGGGTGGGCTGCCACCGTGGACACCACTGCGGTGACTTCTGGGCTGCGGATTGCAGCGGTGACGTCATGACCGTTCACCTTGATCAGCAACTGTCCCTCTTCGTTCTGGCTGAGCGCGAGATCCAGCCCGATGAGCAGGGGAGCCACGGCCGAGGGATCGGCAGGATCGATCCCCTGCTGCAGCACCCACCAGGTGAGCGCCCGATACATGGCCCCGGTATCGAGATAGGTGAGGCCGAGGCGCCTGGCCAGGGCACGGGTGACCGTGCTCTTGCCAGCACCGGCAGGACCATCGATGGCAACAATCGGTGCGCGGGGCATCAGGAAGCGGTGATCAATCAGCCGGGCTGGACCGCAGCGGACGGCGGCCGCCAGGAGGGCCATGCCCTCCAGCTGAGGCATGGGTTGCAGTGTATGCGCCTCCACCAGGGCCACATACTCCGGCCTCAGGTTGTGCTGCAGCAGAGTTTGCTCGAGGGGATTCAGCAGATCGGAAGCCTGAATTCCCCAGTGCGCATCCCCCGCCGCGGAGGCCAGACAACCCTGAAGCGTCGCCGCCTTCTTGAGCTCCGTGGGGTTGAGATAGGCATTCCTTGAGCTCAGGGCCAAGCCGTCCTCCTGACGCACGGTGGCCATGCCTTCGATCACCACAGGCAGGCCGAGATCAGCCACCACCTGCCGCAGGATCACCAACTGTTGCCAGTCTTTCTCGCCGAGAAAGAGCCGCTCAGGCCGCACCAGGGCCAGCAAGCGGGTCACCACGGTGGCCACCCCCTCAAAGTGCCCCGGCCGCTGGCAGGCACAGAGCGACTGCAACAGCAAGGCTGGAGGCACCACATGGGTCATCCCTGCGTCTCCCATGGGGTAGATCTCCTGCACCGAAGGAGCAAACACGGCATCGGCTCCAGCCGCGCAGGCCAACTGGCCATCGGCTTCCAAGCTGCGGGGATAGCGTTCGAAGTCTTCACCGGCTCCGAACTGGAGCGGATTCACAAAGATGCTCACCACCACTTGAGGATTCCCCCACCACCGTGGAGCGGCTGCCCGCTGGATCAGTTCCAGGTGCCCGCGATGGAGGGCCCCCATGGTGGGCACGAAGTGCAGGCCCCTGGGGGGCAGTGACCTTCGCCAACTGGCCAGTTCGCTAGAGGTTTGAAGGAGCAGCAAGGGATCAGGGCCACAAAAAAAATCCTCCCAGCTCAAGAGCGGGGAGGATTGGTGAGATGAGGGATAGATCAGTCGATCACTTCTAGTCGCACATCGGCGACGCCACTGGCGGTGACGCCCAACACCTGGGCTGCGCCATGGGCGAGGTCGATGATGCGGCCACCAGAGAAGGGACCCCGATCATTGATGCGAACCACGGTGGATCGGCCGTTGTAGAGATTGGTGACGCGTACCCGGGTGCCGAAGGGGAGGTAGCGATGGGCAGCCGTGAGGGTGCCCGGGCGAAGAACTTCACCACTGGCTGTGCGGTTTCCAAAGAAACCTGGGCCATACCAGCTGGCCTGACCGACCTGAACGCTCCTGGCGGATGCAAGTTGTTGACCCTGGGCCAGGGGCGCAGGTGGCATAAACTTGATGAAATCATTGTTCCAGCGTGGAGTTGGTGCTCCAACTTCGGGTGTGACGAAGGTGCCGGATGCTGGGGAGGAAACGGAGGCGGCTTGAGCTGGAGCCATGGAAGCTCCAGAGATCAGAAGAGCTGCAGAGCCGAGGAGATGGAGTGCACGCATGACAATCGGAATAGGTCAGAAAGGCAGATCTGGAAACCAGAGGGAGCACGTCATTTCAGAAACGATGCAGGGTTGACCTGCGGATCGGAGCTGAATTGATTTCTGGGGGAATTCCTCGCAGGGGTTAACGACTGGCACAAGGTACCGGCATTGGACGGGTGGAAAAAGCCCTCAACTCGCGCTTGAGAACCATCAGAATTCATCATCTTTAAGCATTTGTCCTGTTTTGCCGGGGGTTCAAGACGCCCGCGACCCGACTTGAACAATCAGGACATCTGATGTCATATATAAGCGGCGATGATGACTGGCTGTGCCGATCTCGGTTTTGGCCCCGCCATTCGGGCTCGTTCATCCTTGCGGAGGTGCGTCATGCGCCATTGGAGGATCGGATGAGCTGGGCAAGCGCCGCATGGATTACCGCACTGCAGGGGTGGATGTGCAGGCCGGCAGGGCCTTCGTGGAACGGATTCGCAGCAGCGTGGACTCCACGCGCAGGCCGGAGGTGCTTGGCGGAGTTGGGGGATTTGCCGGTCTCTGTCGCCTTCCTGAGGGGCTGCGCCGTCCCCTGCTGGTGGCCGGCACCGATGGAGTGGGCACAAAGCTTGAGCTGGCTCAGCGCCTGAATCGGCATGAAGGCATCGGCATCGATCTCGTGGCGATGTGCGTGAACGACGTGATCACCTGTGGAGCCGAGCCCCTCCTTTTCCTGGACTACATCGCCACCGGCAAACTTGCCCCCCAGACCCTGGCCGAGGTGGTGGAAGGGATCGCCCAGGGCTGCCGCCGGAGCGGCTGTGCTCTCCTGGGCGGGGAAACCGCTGAGATGCCTGGGTTCTACGGGTCCGGTCAGTACGACCTCGCAGGGTTCTGCCTGGGGGTGGTGGAGGAGGACCGCCGCATCGACGGTGGGCGTGTTCAGCCGGGCGATCGGGTGGTTGGGGTCGCCAGCAGCGGCGTTCACAGCAACGGCTTCAGCCTGGTGCGCCGGATCCTGGAGGATCGCCAGGTGGACCTTGAGACCAGGCTTGAGGCGGATGGGCCGCCGCTGCTGCATCTGCTGTTGGAACCCACCCATCTTTACAGCGATCTCGTGAAAGCTCTCTTGGCTGCAGACCTCGCGCCCCATGCCATGGCCCACATCACGGGCGGTGGCTTACCGGAAAATCTGCCCCGCGTTCTCCCTGCCGACACGCATGCCGTGATCGACCCGCACAGCTGGGATCGGCCAGCGCTTTTCCAGTGGCTTCAGGATGTGGGCCAGGTGCCTGAAGCCGATCTGTGGCACACCTTCAATCTGGGCGTGGGCTTCTGTCTGGTGGTGGGCCCATCAGCTCTTGCAGCTGTGCTGGAGGTGTGCCGGAGCTGCGGCCACCAGGCCTGGGAGATGGGTTGGATTGCCCCAGGCCGGCTGGAGGATTCAGCCGTGGCAGGTCTGCCCCTTTGAGCGCGCTGCAGGCTTGATTCGCCTGCATTCTTTGGTGCTGGAGATTTCTCTCTAAGGTGAAGGCGTGCGTCTGCAAGGATCGCTGACCTGGCCAACGCGCCGATTGATACCCGTCATACCCCGCATGTTGAATACATCGACCCGTATCACCCGTCGACGCACGTCCGCGGGGCCTACCCCTCCCCAGCGTCCCCAGCAACCCCGGCCGAAGCCCCGGGACCCAGCGGCGCGTCAGGCCGGCCAGGGCCCGGCAGGGCAGCGGCCCACCTTCCTCACCCTGCGGGACCACGGCAAGGTGTATGTGGCTGATCTGCCGCGCCTTTCCGATGGCCAGCTCACGCAGATTTTCAAGGAAGCGCACACGGTGCTTGACAGCCTGAATCGACGATTGGGAGAACTGGAGACCCAGTCCTCACTCAATCAGATCGAGCAGGACACCCGCATCCGCGCCTCAACCAAGCGGGATGTGACGGAGCGCTTTCTCAACGCGATCCTCCAGGAGCAGGAGCTCAGACACAGCAATCCAGCCCTGCGAGCGGCCGCTGGCGAATCCCTCTCCCGTGCCTTTCTTGAGCTGGCCCGTCATCGTTTGCCTGGATCCACTTTCGATTCCCTGCTGCAAGAGGCACTTGCAGCCTGCGACCCCACGGAAAGGGGTCTGGATGGATCCGACCAGGACGCTGACATGCTTCGTAGGCTCCAGGCTGATCAACGCCCGAGCGAAGGTTCAGAGGCGGGGATCAGCCTTCCTGTGGTCATCTCCGACACCGGTGGACTTGAGCCCTAGCCGCTCTGTAATGGATTCGCCGGCATGCGCACCCGGTTGCTGAAGGCGAGCGCATCCAATTCTTTCCGTTCGTCCGGGGTGAGCATCCATGCGAGGGCGGCCGCGGTGGCCTCCACCTGATCGATGCGTCTGAGTCCAGGGATCGGCATGGCTCCATGGGCTCGGCACCAATTGAGTGCCACAGCAGCTGGAGGGACTCCCCTCCCCTTGGCGATCCGCAGCAAACCCTCCTGCAGGGCCCCGGCTCCTCGGTCGAGTCGGGCAAACAGGAGTCCTCGCGCACCCGCTGGCCTGGCTCGTGGGTGCTCTGGGGTCGGGGCCAGCCAACCCAGGGCCAATGGGCTGTAGGCAATCAGCCCAACCCCCAGCTCCTGACAGATGGCGGCCACACCTCCCGGAGCGGAAGCCTCGGGAGCCAGGAGGGAGAACTGCACCTGAAGGCTGGCCAGGCGGACGCCTCGCTCAGCCATCAGGCCATGAATCACCCGCAATCGCCGGGGACCAAAGTTGGAGACACCCAGCTCAGCCAGCTCCCCCGCCAGAACGGCATCCGCCAACCCTTCCAGCAATGGGGTCTCCTGCCAGGGGGCGTAGCGAGCGGTGCTCCAGTGGAGCTGCACCCTATCGAGCTTCCCCTGGAGCCGCTCCCTGGAGGCTTCCAGCGCCCGCTGGAATCCCCTCCGACCCAGACGCCAGGGAAACGGGGCGAGTTTTGTGGCCACCGTCAGGCCATGCCGCTGGTCCGGGGGAAGGGCGGCACACCAGGCACCCAGTAGGCTCTCACTTCGTCCTGCCCAGCGCCCCGTCCCGTAGGAATCCGCCGTATCGAAGAAGGTCAGGCCCAGGCCTATGGCTCGCTGGAAGGCTTGCTGGATCTGGAGATCCTGGCTTGGGTCGTAGCCCCAGAGGAACTGATTTCCCCAGGCCCAGGTGCCCACACCAATCGAAGGAATTCCCGGAGGGGGAGACATCAGCGCCCGCGGCAGAGAAGGCCATGATGGACTTTCTGGTCTTGTTTCCACCTCCCTTTTCTCCCGTGACCCGTTCTGGCCCGGCTGCAGGCAGTCCTCCCTTCCCTTCCCCTGAAGGCGTCCTCGTGGAGCCCTCCGCCGCTGAGGCCGATCAGGATCCTGTGCTGTGTTCCCATTGCGGACGCACGGCCAGCAACGGCATCTCCTGCCAGGGCATCTGTGTGGCGGACTCAGGCTATTGATCCCGCTATCCCCCGACAGGGCCGGATTGTTGCGGGGTATGCAGTTTCATGGCCTTTCCCCTGGATCACCCAGAACACCTTAAGAATTGCTTTAGGGTTTTGCCAACCAGAAGGCGAGGCGCCGTGACCCATCCCAGCTCACTGCTGATCGCCATGGCGCTCCTCGGCCTGATGGTGGTGGAAATCGCCACCCGTCTTCACGCCACCGCCTGATCGCCGCCTGAATCACCCAGGACTGAGTCCCCACTGGTGGAACTGCCCAAAAGAAGAACGGTCTTGCCGGAATGTCGGCTTTCACGATCCCCATCGGTGGGGTTCCGTCCTACAAAGGAACAGTGCCGCTTGCAGACCTCGTGAAGGTCATCCATCACAACAATGAGCATCTGCTGTGCCTCTCCTCCGAGGAGGCTGCCCTGTTGCTGGATCTCTGCCATGCTGGCGTGATTTCCGATCATCTCTCCCCGACCAGGAGCAGACGCAAACGTCTGGAGAGCCTTGTGGGAGATCTCCAGGGCGCTCTGCACTCCGCTGCCCAGACCTTCTGGCGTCGACAGCGGGCAGGCATCAAACCAGGTTCAGCCAGATGAGGGCTGATTCCTCCGGATGAAGGCGGCACCCAGATTCGAACTGGGGATAAAGGATTTGCAATCCTCTGCCTTACCACTTGGCCATGCCGCCCTGGGGGAGCAAACTCCCGGAGTGGATCGTATCAGCCATGGCATGCCGCACCGTCTGCTCGTCCTGAGCAACGGCCATGGAGAGGATCTCATCGCGCTCCGGGTGATCGAGGCTCTTTCCCGTTGTCATCCGGGAGTGGGGATCGCCGTGCTCCCCTTGGTGGGAGAAGGTGCAGCCTTCGATGCGGTCTCCCCATCACTTGTGCTGGAGAGACTTGGGCCCGCTCGGGCCTTGCCCAGTGGCGGCTTCAGCAATCAGAGCCTGTGGGGTCTGTTGCGGGATCTGGCCGCAGGACTTCCGCTCACCACCTGGCAGCAGCTGCAGGTGGTGCGGCGATGGGGGGCCTCAGGCCAGCCCATCCTGGCCATCGGCGATCTTCTTCCCCTGGCCATGGCCTGGGGCGGAGGAGGACCCTATGGATTCATCGGCACCCCGAAAAGTGACTACACCTGGCGCAGCACCCCTCCCCCAGGGTGGGGTGCCTCCCCTTTGGCCGATGCCTACCACCGCTGCAAGGGGAGTGAGTGGGATCCATGGGAGTGGGCCCTGATGGCTCGCCCGCGCTGTCGTCTTGTGGCGGTCCGTGATGGCCTGACGGCCAGGGGCCTTCGCGCCCATGGTGTGGAGGCGGAGGCTCCGGGAAATCCCATGATGGATGGATTCGAGAGGCCGCAACCACCCTCCGATGGTCCAGACCGCAGGGTGATGCTTCTTCCTGGCAGCCGCCTTCCGGAAGCGCTCGGCAATTTCAAACGGCTTCTGGCCTCTCTTCCAGACCCCGCGCAGTGTGAGCGGCTTGGAGGGATCACGGTGCTGGTGCCCGTGGGCCAGGGGTTCCACGCCTCCCGGGCCGTGGCTGCCCTGCTCACGGCCGCTCAGTTCCAGCCCCTGCCGCCACCGCCGCAGAGCGGAGCCCAGACAGCCTGGAGCCGGGGAGCTCTGCACCTATGGATGGGGGTTGGCTCCTTTGCCCGCTGGGCTCCCTGGGCGGAGGTGGGGCTGGCCACTGCCGGCACCGCCACGGAGCAATTGGTGGGGCTGGGGGTCCCGGCCCTCTCCCTGCCAGGATCGGGACCCCAGTTCACCGCAGGATTTGCCCGACGCCAGAGCCGGTTGCTCGGCGGCGCCGTGCAACCCTGCCGAACGTCCGCTGCCCTGCGGGCTCGCCTCTTGGATCTGCTGCTCGATGGGGGGAGCAGAGCCGCCCTGGGAACGGAGGGACAGCACCGCATGGGCCCCCCGGGGGGCAGTGCTGCACTGGCCAGCCTGATCCAGGTGCGGTTGCTCGGAGCGGCTGCCCCCACCTCGCGGGATGATGCATGGTGATCGCCCCCCCCTGATGTCTGCCATCCCCGATCGCAACTACAACGCCGCCTGCGGGCGCCTGGCCGGATGGCTGGGGGTGAGCATTGCCTCAGCCCGGCGCCGGGTGGATATCCGAGCCGCCCAGGAGGGCCTGACCGAGACCGCCGCCCGCATCGCCCTGGCGGAGCGCATGCTGGCTGAAGCTCAGGCTTCTGGTGTCGACAACCAGGCTCTTCTGGATGCCCAGCTCGTCGCCCTCAGCACTGAGGAGAACTTCATGACCGAGGACTAAGGGCCGCGCCTCAGTGTTCAAAGACGGAGCCGAAGCGTTGGCGGTCCAGGGTGGCGAACACTGGCACGCAGGCAAAACATCGTTCGGCCAAATCCCATCGCCCCTCTCTCCGCAGCATGCTCTCCAGGCGCTGTCTGGCAGGTAAGAGCCAGCGCACATCCCCGGCGGCGTAGGCCAGCTGGGCCTCGCTCAGCTCCTCAACACGGCCCCAGTCGGAGCTCTGGGCCTGCTTGTCGAGTTCCACCCCCACCAGCTCATTCACCACCTCCTTGAGACCGTGCCTTGGCGCGTAGGTGCGGGCCAGGCGACTGGCGATCTTGGTGCAGAAGATCGGATTCACTGCGATGCCCAGATTCTCAGCCAGGGCGGCCACATCAAAGCGGGCGAAATGAAACACTTTCTCCACCGCCGGATTCTCCAGCAAGCTCTGCAGCCTGGGGGCCTGCTGCTGGCCCCTGGCCAGCCGGATGCAGCACACCTGGTCGTTGGCATCGCAGATCTGCACGAGGCAGAGACGGTCGCGGCCGTGCATCAGCCCCATGGCTTCCGTATCCACGGCCAGGGCGCCTGTCTGCGCGTAGAGCGCGAGCCAGTCTTCATCGAGATCCCCATCGAACACGGCAAACCGCTTCGGAGGCGGATTGGATTTCGCAGGGCTTGCAGGGGGCTGGCCGGCGGCAGGAGTGGCGCTCATTCGTGGGGTGTCAGCTGCGTTCCATCGTGCGCCATGGCGCGCTGGTCCCATGGCAAGCCGGCCTCAGCGGGCCCCATCGAGGCCGGATTCAGGAGAGAATCAAAGGGTGGTCTTCGGCACATTGATGGCTCCCCTTGGTTCCACCCTGCTGTTGACCGTGCTGCTGGCGATCGGTCTGGTGTTTTTCCTGCGGGCCGCCAGCAAGGACCGCACCACCGTTGTGGATGTGCAATCTCCTCGCCCGCCGCTGGAAGTGCTCGATGGCCTGGTGGCCTGGCTCCAACAGAGGGGATGGCAGGCCGCTTCGAAGGATCCGCAGCGCCAGGTGCTTCGCTTCTCCGGCCAGGTGCAGGCGAGTCTGCCCCTGGCTGTGCTGCTCTCCTGCCTGGCGACCCTGGGTGCTGGAAGTTTGGCTCTGGTTCTCCACCAGCTTCTCCCATCAGCGGGATGGTGGGTTCTTGCCCTGACTCTGCTCGGTCCCCTGGCTGGTTGGATCTACTGGCGCCGGGCGGCCCGGGCTGAAAGTCTGGAACTGCGTTTGATCGATCCCTCCCCAGGGGGAGGAAGCACCCTTCGACTGAGGGCCCACCGGGATGAACTCATCGCCATGGAGAAGGAGCTGGGCCCTTCTCTCGGGCTGGTGAGCGATGGCCGTCTTCTGAGTTCCCCCATCTGACAGCGATGCGCAGCCCTTCCCTCCTCCCTGCTGTCCTGCTGGCGGCGTTCCACCTGAGCCTGTTCACGGCTCCTGCCCCTGCCCAGCCCCTCCGGGCTGAGGGGGGGCTGGTGTCCAGGGTGCCCCCCGGCGCAGTGGATCCCCTCACCGGTGTGCGGAGTGCCATGCGGAAGGATTGGATCGGCCTGCGCGCTGTCTCCCCCAAGACCCCCATCCTCGTGATGGCCGGCCATGCGGATTCCCAGGGAATCTCGGGGTCCGGCACAAGTGGCGAGGCCGTGGGGGTGCTGGGAGCCGCGCCGATGATGCAAGGCATCACTGATGAGCACTACTGGAATCTTGTGCTGGCCCACGCCGTGGCCACCCTGGGTCGGGCGCGGGGCCTGCGCATTGATTTCTACAAACCTCCCGTGCGCACCATTCTTGATCCCGATCATCCGGGCACCAACTGGAGTGTGGGCCGCCAGCACGCCCTCAACGATGGCTATGCCTTCGAGATCCATTTCGATGCCTATGGCCCCTCCGGGGTGGGCTCCGGCCTGATCCCTCCCCTCCATCGGCCGTTCAGCAGGATTGATGAAAGCCTGGCCCAGGAGTTCGGCGCCTACCCCATGAACTTCCGCGATCGTCTCGGTGGCCCCAAGCGGGGGGTGGCGATCCTGGAACTCGGCAAGCTGGAAGGACGGCTCGAGGCCTCCCTGCGGGATCCCAGAACACGCCAGCGGACCGTGCAGCTGCTCGCGAATCGCGTGGTGACCGCCCTGGAGATCGGCCTGGGCCGAAAGCCTGGCAATCTGCCCCCCGTCCCGATCAGCTCACAGCCTGCAGCGGGGCGCAGCGGCTATCCAGTGACGCGTCTTCCAGCCAGTTCTGGGGACGAGTGAACACCTCCGTGAGCAGGGCCTCCCGACTGCCTGCCTCGGGCACATAGGCATATTCCCAGCGCACCAGCGGCGGCAGGGACATCAGGATTGACTCGGTGCGGCCGTTCGTCTGCAATCCGAAGATCGTTCCCCGATCGAACACCAGGTTGAATTCCACGTAGCGACCGCGCCGGTAGAGCTGAAACTGCCGTTCTCTGTCCCCCCACGGGAGCGACTGACGCCGTTCCACGATGGGCACGTAACTCGGCAGGAAGGCCCCACCGCAGGATTCAGCGAGAGAAAAGAGTTTTTCCCAGTTCTGCTGGATGGGCCCGATGGTCCGGGAGGCCTGGGCTGCAGGACCCTCCGGATCCTGGCCCTTGTAGAGCACGCCGCCAGGATCCTGGTAGTCGTAGAAGATGCCGCCCACACCCCTGGTTTCTGAGCGGTGCTTGAGGAAGAAATACTCATCACACCAGGGCTTGAACACTTGGTGATAAGCGGGGTCAACGGCATCACAGGCCGCCTTGAGGGTGCGGTGAAAATGTCTGGCATCCTCCAGAAAGGGGTAGTAGGGGGTGAGATCGGCCCCCCCCCCGAACCACCACACCGGCCCGGCCTCGAAATAGCGGTAGTTGAGATGCACCGTGGGGATCCAGGGGCTGCGGGGGTGCAGCACCATCGAGGTGCCGACCGCTGACCAGGGGTGGCCCTTGGCCTCCGGCCGCTGGTTGTGAATGGAGGGCGGCAGTTCCTCTCCCTGCACCTCGGAGAAATTCACACCGCCCTGCTCGAAGATCCTGCCGGCTTTCATCACCCGGGAGCGGCCTCCGCCGCCTTCCGCACGGCTCCAGCTCTCCTCCTGGAAGCGCCCTTCGCCATCCAGTGCTTCCAGCCCCGCACAGATCGAGTCCTGAAGGCCCATCAGCAGATTCCTGGCCCGGCTCCTGGACGCAGCCGGCGGCGTCTCGATGGGGAGGGAAGAGGACATCGACGAAACAGAGGCTGAGCTGCTTCAACCTTCCCAGTCCATCGGGGTCATCCACAACCCATCGAGAGGCTCTGTCACCCCGGATGCTCCCTAAGATCCCGACTGTCCGCAGGGAGATTGCCCCAACCCATGTCCACCTCCGGCGCCGATCCTGGGCTCGATCCCACCCTGAGCGAGCTTGAGCATCGGGCCATCGAGGTGCTCAGGCCGCTGCGGGATGCCGGGACGGATCGTTCCTTGCTGGAGCTTGGGTGGATCACGGGGGTGCGTGTACAGGGAACCCGGGCGATCTTCCAACTGGCCCTGCCCAACTTCGCTGGCGGTCAGAGGGATCGCATCGCGGCGGAGGCCAGGGGTGCACTCCTGGCTCTGGAGGGGATCGACGACCTGCAGATCGAGTTGGCGCCTCCCCCCTCATCGGGCCCGATCGGTGCAGCCGGCCATGGCTCTTCTCCCGGTAGTGGGGTGCCCTCCCGGCAGGCCATCCCTGGCGTGCGGCAGGTGATCGCTGTAAGCAGTGGCAAGGGGGGAGTGGGAAAGAGCACGGTGGCGGTGAATCTGGCCTGTGCGCTCGCTCGCTCAGGACTGCGGGTGGGGCTGCTGGATGCGGATATCTACGGGCCCAATGCCCCCACGATGCTCGGGGTCGCCGGAAGGATGCCGGAGGTGCGGGGCAGCGGAGCCGACCAGATCCTGCAACCGATCGAAACCTGCGGCCTGGCCATGGTGTCGATGGGTCTCCTGATTGCGGACAACCAGCCCGTGATCTGGCGTGGACCGATGCTCAATGGCATCATCCGCCAGTTCCTCTATCAGGTGGACTGGGGAGAGCGGGATGTGCTCGTGGTTGACCTTCCCCCCGGCACCGGAGATGCACAGCTCAGCCTCGCCCAGGCGGTTCCCATTGAGGGCGGCATCGTCGTGACCACCCCCCAGCAGGTGTCCCTCCAGGATGCCCGTCGCGGTTTGGCCATGTTTCTTCAGATGGGCATCCCCGTGCTTGGGGTGGTGGAGAACATGAGCTGGTTTGTTCCTCCCGATCAACCGGATCGGCGCTATCCGATCTTCGGCAGTGGTGGTGGTGCCCTGCTGGCTGAAGAGGCCGATGTTCCCCTCCTGGCGCAGCTTCCGATGGAACTTCCTGTGCGGGAAGGGGGTGATGAGGGGCGCCCCATCGTGCTCGCCCAGGGTGAGTCGCTTACCGCCCAGGCCTTCCTGGCCCTGGCAGACACCCTTCGCCAGCGCCTCTCCCTGACGGGAGCTTCGGTGTAGTCCGATGGTGGCGGTTGCTGAGCAGCGTCGGTTCGGCAGCCGGACCACCTCCCGCAAGCTGCGGCTGAAGACCGACTCCGTGGACTGGATTCTCTGGGGGATCCCTCTGACCCTTTGTTTCTTCGCGGGCATCCTCATCGCCAGCACCCAGAGGCAGGCTGACTATGCCGATTGGTATCAGCACTGGGTGACGGCAGCCATCGGGATGGTGCTGGCCCTTCTCGCCGCCCGTCTTCCCCTGGATCGGCTGCAAGTTGCCCAGTGGCCGATCTACATCCTCACCAATATCAGCCTTCTGGCGGTGCGCTTCGTCGGCACCTCCGCCCTGGGGGCCCAGCGGTGGATCAACATCGCCGGCTTCCATGTGCAGCCATCGGAATTCGCCAAGGTGGCCGCCATTCTTCTGTTGGCTGGGATTCTGGCCCGCTATCCCGTGGAACGGCCCGTGGATCTGATCCGGCCGGTGGCCCTCATCAGCGTGCCCTGGGCTCTGGTTTTTCTGCAGCCGGATCTCGGAACCTCCTTGGTGTACGGAGCGATCCTGCTGGTGATGCTGTTCTGGGCCGGTCTGCCCGGCAGCTGGCTTCTGTTGCTGCTCTCCCCCCTGATCACCGCGATCGTTTCCGGCGTCGCTCCCTGGGGATTGGCGATCTGGATTCCTCTGATGGCTCTACTGGCCTGGCGCTCCCTCCCCTGGAGAAGGATCGGGCTCATGGTGGTGACCGCTGTGCAGGTGCTGTTCGCTGCCATCACCCCCGAACTCTGGAATCACGGCCTGAAGGACTACCAGCGGGAGCGCCTTGTGCTGTTTCTGGATCCTGCCAAGGATGCTCTCGGGGGGGGCTATCACCTTCTCCAGAGCAAGGTGGGCATCGGCTCCGGAGGGCTCTGGGGAACGGGGCTGATGCATGGCCAGCTCACGAAGCTCCGCTTCATCCCCGAGCAACACACCGACTTCATCTTCAGCGCCCTTGGAGAGGAAATGGGCTTCATCGGCACCACCCTGGTGGTGGTGGCCTATCTGCTGCTCTGCTGGCGCCTTCTGAACATTGCCCTCCATGCCCGCACGGACGTGGAATCGCTCGTGGTGATCGGCGTGGGGGCCATGCTGATGTTCCAGGTGATTGTGAACATCTGCATGACCATCGGCCTCGGACCGGTCACCGGTATCCCCCTGCCCTGGCTGAGTTATGGCCGCTCCGCGATGCTGGTGAACTTCCTCTGTATCGGCTTCTGTGCCTCTGTGAGCCGCCGCGGTCGCAACAGTCAGCGCTCGCGGTGAAGTTCACCACCCTGAGCCAGCAGATCAGCAGTGGCGTCCCCCCGGGCCGCTGCGATGAGGATTGCGTGCGCCGGCTCTGGTGGGCCTCCCTTGCCACCCTGCAGGAGGATCTCCTTCTGAAGGAGCCCACGCCCCTGGAGGGAGTGTGGCTCGCGGCTCCCCTGCCCGCTCTCTACGAACCGGCGCTGTTGCAACATCTGGCCGGGTGGGTCTGGATCCCGGCAGGGCTTCAGGAGATGTTGCCGCAGAGCCAGCCGTTGCTTCCCGTCGTCGGAAGCCAGCGGCTGGGCGCTGCCCCTTCTGCACGCTTCCAGCGGCTTGCCCTTCGTCCGCAGGATGGCAATGATCCTTTGCTGGTGCTGATCACCCCCCGGTTGCAGGTGGCCATGCTGCTCGATGGCCCCCCCCTGGCCCGCCGACTGGTGGTGCGCTTTGAAGCCGAGGTGATCACCTCGGCGCTCAAGGGGCTGGATCAGCGGCTCAGTCAGGACGATCCAGCAGCGGCCATCCGGTTGCGACAGCATCTCAAGGGCCTTGGCCCGCTTCACCACGATCCTGGGCTCGGCCTCCGGTTCTGGCCCCTGCTCGCGGAACGCCTGGCAGCCATGGCCCCGAGCGTCACCCTTCAGCCTGTGGAGCCCAAGGGGGCGGCCCATCCGGCAGGAGCGACCACCGACGATGTGGCTGCTGAGCTGGCGCTTCTGGAGGCCCTCACCCATGAGGTGCGCACGCCCCTGGCCACCATCCGCACCCTGATCCGCTCCTTGCTGCGTCGATCCGATCTGCCCACCGTGGTCCGTCAGAGGTTGGAGCAGATCGATGGCGAATGCAGCGAACAGATCGACCGCTTCGGTCTGATCTTCCTGGCCGCTGAGTTGCAGCGCCAGCCTGGCCGGGGGCAGCCCCTGGAAGCCAGCGAGCTGGCGAGCACGGATCTCAGCCAGCTGTTGCGGCACCTGGAGGGGATCTGGCAGCGGCAACTGCACCGCCGAGATCTCAAACTCACCCTTTCGATCGCCGAGGATCTCCCCCCGGTGCTCAGCGATCCGGCCCGCCTCGAGACCATGCTCGGTGGGCTCATGGATCGCTTCAGCCGCGCCCTTCCGGCGGGAAGCCATGTGCGGCTGCGGCTGCGCCCTGCCGGGCAGCGCCTGAAGCTGCAGCTCAGCAGCGATGGGCCGGGCCAGGGAGCCTCCGCCACCCAGGAGCCCCAGAAGGAGAGCTCCCGGGTGGGCCCGGTGCTCAGCTGGAACCCCACGACGGGAAGTCTGAATCTGAGCCGGCAAGCCACCCAGTTGCTGTTCCACCGGCTGGGGGGGCGTTTCACGGAACGGGGGGGCACCAGCCTCACCGTGTTCTTTCCCCTGGCAGAGCGGCAGCGATAGGTGTTTGTTGACGGGGTGTGAAGACTGGAGGTGCAGCCCCCATTGGGCCAAAAGCACGGTGCTAGCTTCCGCCTGAAACGGTCTGCAGAGCCATGCCAGCAACGGCCCTCAATGGTCAACTTCCGAAATACATCGGCAGCACAGGCGGTCTGCTGAATTCCGCGGAAACTGAGGAGAAATACGCCATCACCTGGACCAGTCCCTCAGCCCAGATCTTTGAGCTGCCCACCGGCGGCGCAGCCGAAATGAATTCCGGCGAAAACATCATGTATTTCGCCCGCAAAGAGCAGTGCCTTGCTCTTGGCACGCAACTGCGCACGAAATTCAAGCCCAAGATCGAGGATTTCAAAATTTATCGGATCTATGCCGGTGGAGATGTGGAATTCCTTCATCCCAAGGATGGTGTGTTTCCTGAGAAAGTGAATGAAGGCCGCCCCATTGTTGGTCACAATCCCAGGCGGATCGGGGAGAATCCAAATCCATCCAACCTTAAGTTCACGGGCAAACCCACCTACGACGCCTGATCGGATCACCTGCTCAGGATGGGCGGCGGGCATCCACCCGCCGTTTTTTTTGCCTCCCCCTTGATGCCTCCTCTCCATGCCAGGCCTTGATCTGAACGCAGATCGCACTGCCTATTTCGCCAAGGTGGAGGAGGGGTGCACATTCATTCCGCTCTGGAAGTGCTGGCCGGCGGATCTGGAAACCCCACTCACCACATGGATCAAGGTGGGCGCCGGGGGAAAGAGAGGCGTGCTCCTGGAATCGGTGGAGGGTGGGGAACAGATCGGGCGCTGGAGCTTCGTGCTCGCCGATCCCCTCTGGACCCTCACCTGCCGGGGGGAACAGGCGGAGCGCCAGTGGCGGAATGGACGGCTGGATGAGCTGGCCGGCAATCCATTTCTGCTGCTGCGGCAGTGCCTCGCAGCGATCCGGCCGGCCCCGGTGCCCCATCTCCCTCCGGTGGGGCAGGTGTTCGGCTGCTGGGGCTACGAATTGATCCAGTGGATCGAACCCACCGTGCCGGTGCATCCCCCAGACCCGGGTGCTCCCCCCGATGGTTGCTGGATGCTGGCCGACAGCCTGCTCGTGTTTGATCAGGTGAAACGGCAGATTACGGCCATCGCCTATGCAGACCTCAGCGATGGAGCGGACCCTGAGCAGGGCTGGCACCATGCCGCCGCCCGGATTGCCCTGCTGGAGGCCCGGATGCATGAGCCCCTGCCCCCGAGCATCGCCCCCCTCGACTGGCATGAGGTGCGGGCGGTTGATCCCAGCCTTGGGCTGAATGTTCGCAGCAACTGGAAGCAGGCGACCTTCGAGACAGTGGTTGAACGGGGCAGGGAACACATCGCCGCCGGAGATGTGTTTCAGCTCGTGCTCAGCCAGCGTCTGGAGACCCGGGTGCAGCGGGATCCCTTCGATCTCTATCGCAGCCTGAGGATGGTGAATCCCTCGCCCTACATGGCCTTCTTCAACTTCGGCGATTGGTACCTGATCGGTTCCAGCCCTGAGGTGATGGTGAAGGCTGACCCTCAGTCCGATGGGGGCATCAAGGCCTCCCTGCGTCCGATCGCGGGAACCCGTCCCAGAGGTGCGGATGCGGTAGAGGATGCGGCGCTGGAGGCCGAGCTTCTCGCTGACCCGAAGGAGCGGGCCGAACACGTGATGCTCGTGGATCTGGGCCGCAATGACCTGGGCCGGGTCTGTCGTTCCGGTTCGGTGATGGTCACCGAATTGATGGTGATCGAGCGTTACTCCCATGTGATGCACATCGTGAGCCAGGTGGAAGGGGAACTCCAGACCACCCATGATGTGTGGGATCTGCTCATGGCCTGCTTCCCCGCCGGCACCGTGAGTGGGGCCCCCAAGATCCGTGCCATGCAGCTGATCCATGACCTGGAGCCGGATGCTCGAGGGCCCTATGCGGGTGTCTACGGCGCCGTGGACCTCAATGGTGCCCTGAATACGGCGATCACCATCCGCTCCATGGTGGTCTTGCCCCATCCGGAAGGAGGCTGGCGGGTGATGGTGCAGGCCGGTGCAGGCATCGTGGCGGATTCCCAGCCTGAAATGGAGTATCTGGAAACTCTGAACAAGGCCCGTGGCATGCTCAAGGCACTGGCTTGCCTGCAGCGGCCCCTTCCCCAGGATTCATGAGCGGCCCCTTGCTCACCAAAGGCTTCGAGGTGGAGATGTTCACCGGACAGCGGGACGGCGTTGTGGTGGGCTGTGCAGCGGAAGCGGCCCAGGCCCTGGAAGGTTTTGTCACCGAGCCGGATAACCGCAACCTGGAATACACCACCCCTCCGGAGGCGGATTACGGGAAGCAGCTGGCCTATCTGCTGGCTCCACGGCAACTGCTCAGATGCTGGCTCGCCGAGCGTGATCTCACCCTTCTCCCTGGGAGCACCCTGAGCCTCGGAGACAGCACACGCTTTGTGCGCTCGAATCCTGAGAATTCTTACCACGGTTCCATCGAAGAGCTTTATGGCACCCGGGTCGTCACCGCCAGTGTGCACATCAACCTGGGGATGCGGGCCATGGAGCCCCTTTTCGCAGGCCTGCGGCTACTGCGCTGTGAGGGGGCGCTCCTGTTGGCCCTCAGCGCCAGCTCCCCGTTTCTGGATGGTCAGGCCACCGGGGCTCAATCCCAGCGCTGGCTCCAGTTTCCTCTCACTCCCCCTGAGGTGCCTCTGTTCCTCAGCCATGAACACTATGTGACATGGATGCATGAGCAGCTGGCTTTGGGGAGCATGCTGAATGTGCGGCACCTCTGGACCTCCGTGCGCCCCAATGGCGAGCGCCGGCCGGAATCCCTCAACCGACTGGAAATCCGGATCTGTGATCTGATCAGTGATCCCAGGTTGCTGCTGGCGGTGACCGCCTGGGCGGAACTCAGGCTGATCCAGCTCCTGGCGGAACCCAAGCGGTTTGACCCGCTTCACGCGAGTGCTCTGAGCCCTGGGGAACTGGCTGCTTTGGCTGATCAGAACGACCGGGCAGCCGCCAGAAGTGGCTTGAATGCCAGGCTCCGCCACTGGCGCATTGGAGAGGACTGGGTAGCCAGGGACTGGTTGCAGGAGGAGCTGGCGGCGATGATGCCTCTGGCTAAACAACTGGATCTTGATGCCACACTTGAACCGCTGAATGCCGTGCTGGATATGGGAAGCGAATCCATGTGCTGGCTGGATCGCCATCGGGCTGGAGAACCCATCGATCGCATCATTGCCACGGAAGCCATGGCGATGGAAGCCCGGGATCTTGCTCTGTGGGCACAGCTTGCGACAGACCGAGCGCACGCTTTGGGATGATCATGGCAGCAGCCTCCGCCAGCCCCCCCATGCGGGAGCCCGCCACAGTCCATCGCCCCGGGCCTGAAGTGCCATCCCACACCACCCGGTTGCTCGTGGAGCGCCTGGAGCTGGTAGAAGAGCTTTGGCTGGCCGTTCTGCATAGCGAGTGCCCCCCTGGTCAGGTGGAGCGACTCATCCGCTTGAAGGAGCTCAGTGGCCGCTTTGATCCTGAGGAGGATGGCAACCGCGCCACCCCCAGCAGTGGCGTCGATAGTGAGGCCATCGACCAGGTGATCCGGGAGATGGATCTCTCCGGTGGCATTGCTGCAGCGCGGGCGTTCTCGCTCTACTTCCAGCTGATCAATATTCTCGAACAGCACATCGAGGAAAACACCTATGTCGAAAGTTTGAGGCAGGCTGCCGCCTCAGGTCAGTGGGATCCATTTCTGCCCCCCCTTGCCAACCAGAGCGAACCTGAGACATTCCGGCAGCTGTTTGAGCGTTTGCGTGCCCTGAATGTGCCTCCGAGCAGCCTGGAAAATCTTCTGCGTGAATTGGATATCCGGCTGGTTTTCACTGCTCATCCAACGGAAATTGTTCGTCACACTGTGCGACACAAGCAACGAAGAGTTGCGTCCCTGATTGATAAGCTTGAGGAGGCTACCAATGCGGATGATGAAGCACTTCTCCGCCAACAGCTGGAAGAAGAAATTCGTTTGTGGTGGCGGACGGATGAATTGCATCAGTTTAAGCCTTCCGTTCTGGATGAAGTGGAATTCGCCCTGCATTACTTTCAGCAGGTGCTCTTTGAGGCCATGCCCCTTCTGCAGCAACGCATCCGGGCGGCGCTGAAGTCGAGTTATCCCGATGTGGATCCGCCCCAGGATGCGTTCTGCACGTTTGGGTCCTGGGTGGGAGCTGATCGGGATGGCAATCCTTCCGTCACCTCGGAAATCACTTGGCGGGCCGCTTGCTACCAGCGACAGTTGATGCTGGAACGTTATGTGAAATCCGTCACCGAACTGCGCGATCAGCTCAGCATCTCGATGCAGTGGAGTCAGGTCAGTCCAGCCTTGCTGGAATCCCTGGAGATGGATCGTCTGCGTTTTCCCGAGATTTACGAAGAGCGGGCTGCCCGTTATCGCCTCGAACCCTATCGATTGAAGCTCAGTTATATGTTGGAGCGGCTCCGGCTTTCCGAGCGGCGGAACCATCTGTTGGCGGAGGCTGGCTGGGAATCCCCACCGAGCGACCTGCCAAGCTCCGGATCCCAGGATCTCCACTACGGCTCCGAGGAGGAGTTTCGCAATGATCTGGAGTTGATCCGCAAGAGCCTTCAGGCCACAGGGCTGCAATGCGAAGGACTCACCGCACTGCTCAGCCAGGTGCACATCTTCGCCTTCTGTCTGGCCAGCCTGGACATCCGTCAGGAAAGCACCCGCCACAGTGATGCGATCGATGAACTGACCCGCTATCTGCAACTGCCGGTTCCCTACGGAGAGATGCCCGAGGAGGAGAGGGTGGAGTGGCTTCTCGCTGAATTTCAGACCCGCAGGCCCTTGCTGCCTGCGGCCGCCTCCTGGAGTGCGGCGACGGCGGAGACGTTCGCTGTCTTCCAGATGTTGCAGCGCCTCCAGCAGGAGTTTGGCCCGCGCATCTGCCGCACCTATGTGATTTCCATGAGTCACACCGTGTCGGATTTGCTGGAGGTGCTGTTGCTGGCCAAAGAAGCTGGCCTGGTGGACCCGGTGGAGAAGCGCTCCCAGCTGCTTGTGATCCCCCTCTTTGAAACCGTGGAAGACCTGCAACGGGCTCCTGCGGTGATGGATCGCCTGTTCCAGGAGCCTTTCTACAGAACGTTGCTGCAATCGGATAGCCAATCCCCTCTGCAGGAGGTGATGTTGGGCTATTCCGACAGCAATAAGGATTCAGGGTTCCTATCCAGCAACTGGGAGATTCATCGTGCCCAGATTGCCCTCCAGCAATTGGCCAACAAGCATTCAGTTTGCCTGCGTATTTTCCATGGTCGCGGTGGATCGGTTGGTCGTGGCGGTGGCCCTGCCTATCAGGCCATCCTGGCCCAACCAAGCGGCACTCTTGGTGGCCGAATCAAAATCACTGAACAAGGAGAAGTGCTTGCCTCAAAATATTCCCTGCCGGAGCTGGCTCTTTATAATCTAGAAACGGTCACCACAGCTGTGCTGCAGAGCAGCCTGGTGAGCACCCGAATTGATGACACCCCGAGCTGGAACGATCTGATGGTGCGATTGGCCGCCCGCTCCAGGGAACATTATCGAGCTCTGGTGCATGACAACCCTGATCTTGTGGCCTTCTTCCAGCAGGTGACACCCATTGAGGAGATCAGCAAATTGCAGATCTCAAGTCGGCCGGCAAGGCGCAAAAGCGGTGCAAAGGATCTTTCGGGACTCAGGGCGATTCCTTGGGTGTTTGGTTGGACTCAAAGTCGCTTTTTGCTGCCAAGTTGGTACGGCGTGGGAACTGCACTCCAGGAAGAATTGCAACAGGATCCAGAGCAGATTGAGCTGCTCCAACTTCTCTACCAGCGTTGGCCTTTCTTCCGTATGTTGATCTCCAAAGTTGAGATGACTCTCAGCAAAGTCGATCTTGATCTTGCCAAGCATTACGTCACCCATCTTGGACGGGAGGAGAACCGGGAGGCCTTCGAGAGCATTTTTGCCTGCATCGCAGCGGAATTCGCCCTCACCCATCAACTGGTGCTGCAGATCAGTGGTCACAGGCGCCTGCTGGATGGAGATCCGGCGCTGCAGCTTTCGGTGGATCTGCGCAATCGCACCATCATTCCCCTGGGATTTCTCCAGGTGGCCCTGCTCCGGCGCTTACGGGATCAGAACCGTCAACCTCCGATCAGTGAGGCCACCATGGAAGGCACAACCGCTGGGAATGGTCACACCTACAGCCGTAGTGAATTGCTGCGCGGCGCCTTGCTCACGATCAACGGCATTGCCGCGGGCATGCGCAACACCGGCTAACCCGCGAGAGGATCCCTTGCTGCTTCCATTCCGCGCCCCATCTCCTGCTAACCCCTTGCGGGCGGGCTACGAGCTGCTCGTGCAACCCGACCTCCAGGTGGACGCCCTCAACCAGCTGCTGACCAGCTGCGGCGGAAAGCCCCGCGGTGCGGTCACCTGGCAGGAGGTGATTCGCCACAGCGCCTGGCATCTGGCGGTTCAGAACCCCCAGGGCAGGTGGGTGGGGTTCATCCGTGCCACCAGTGACCGAGCCCTCAACGCCAACCTTTGGGACCTGCTCACCACTGCGGAGGACCCCTTCAGGGAGGAGGTGATCCGGGCCCTGGTG
>JBJTQT010000041.1:0-7010 GCA_046075745.1 Cyanobium sp.
TGGCGACCTGGTGGGCCTGCGCTACGACAACTGGAAAGTTGTCTTCCGGGAGCAGCGCGAGCAGGGCACCTGCCAGATCTGGGCGGAACCCTTCGTGGAGTTGCGTGTGCCCAAAATCTTCAACCTGGTCACCGATCCCTACGAACGGGCCGACATCACCTCCAACACCTACTGGGATTGGATGCTCGACCATGCCTTCATGCTCGTTCCAGCCCAGATCTATGTGGGTGAGTTTCTCAAGACCTTCGTGGAGTATCCACCGCGCCAGAAGGCCTCCAGCTTCTCCCTGGATCGGGTGATGGAGAAGATGGAGCAGGCCGCCAGCGGCGCCGCCTAGGCAGCCCATGGGGGATCGGCAAATGGGCCGTCCGCCTGCGCGCGACATGGTCTGGATCCCGGGGGGCTCGTTCCTGATGGGATCCGACCATCACTATCCGGAAGAGGCACCGGCCCATCCGGTGGAGGTCGGGGGCTTCTGGATGGACCGGACCCCCGTCACCAATGCCCAGTTCCAGAAGTTCGTGAAGGCCACGGGCCATATCACCCTGGCGGAGCTGCCCGCCGATCCGGCCCTCTATCCCGATGCCCTGCCGGAGCGGCTGGCCCCAGCCTCCATTGTGTTCATCCCCCCCGCCGCACCGATGGGACTTGGGGACCCCTACCGCTGGTGGCAGTACGTGCCCGGGGCAAATTGGCGCCATCCGGAGGGGCCCGGCAGCTCGATCAAAGGCCGGGAACACCATCCCGTGGTGCACATCGCCCATGCGGATGCCCAGGCCTACGCGAGCTGGGCAGGAAAGGTGCTGCCCACGGAAGCGCAGTGGGAGCGGGCGGCCTGGGGTGGTCGGGAAGGGGTGACCTATGCCTGGGGAGAGGAGCTCCATCCCGGGGGACGCCCCCTCGCCAACACCTGGCAGGGCACCTTCCCGCATCACAACAGCCGGCTGGATGGCTGGGAGCGCACATCTCCAGTGGGCAGCTTTCCCGCCAACGGCTACGGCCTGCTCGACATGATCGGCAATGTGTGGGAGTGGACCGATGAGTGGTATCAGGAGCACCGGGAACGGCTGAGCAGCCAGGGGGAGGGCTGCTGCGACTCGCTGGAGGAGGAAGCAGATCCCGAAGGCCTGCGGCGGCAGCGGAGCGTGGATCCGGCTTCCCAGCACGGCGCGATCCCGCGCAAGGTGGTGAAGGGGGGATCCTTTCTCTGTGCTCCGAACTACTGCCAGCGCTACCGGCCCGCCGCCCGCCTGGCCCAGGGCATCGACACCTCCACCTGCCACATGGGCTTCCGCTGCATCGTGTGTGTCGACGAATGATTGGCGAAACCTCGGATTGCACTTTGTTGCATCCTCAGCGTCAGGGCCTGACGGCCGGGGCCGCCCTGCACAGGCTTCAGGTAGTTGTTTCCATCCCGGCATGTCGACGCAATCTGCTGCGTTGCCCTCAGGAGCTCGCCCCATCCATCTGCCTGGAGGGTGGATCACGGCTCTGCTGTCGGGAGCCGCCCTGACCCTGGGCCTGTGCGCCGGGGACGCGAACGCAGACGTGCTCTACTCCCTGGAGACCCGATGCGCACTGAGGGGATCAGCTCCAGTGGCCTGCAAGGTGGAAGCGGTGAACGAGGACGGTGCGACGCTCTACCGCCACACCATCGGCAGCACCACCCACACCCTGCGCATCAGCGATCAGCCCGCCCGCTTCACCCTCTGGGATGGGGCCAGCAAAAGCTGGCAGACCCTGCGCAACGCCACGGTGCAGTTTTCCAGCAACACCCTGTGCCTCAACGGGCAGGACCTGTGCGTGGTGAATCCGAATTACCTCAACAGCTTGCTCCAGGAACGTCCGGATTTCCGCGGTCGTGATCTGGTGCGGGCGCACTTCGGCAGCAACGGACGCATCGATGTGATCTGCTACGACACCGGCTGCGACCTGGTGGCACTGCGGAAGGGAGCCAACTGATGAAGGGCTCCTTTCTGCCTGTCCTCAGCCTGGCCACAGCAGCCCTGGTGGCTGTGCCGACTGCTCCGACCCAAGCGATCAACGCAACACCCACCATTGCTGACGGTGGCAGCGCACTCCTGGCCCGGGGAGGCGGCGGCGGTGGTGGTGGTGGCCGTGGTGGTGGTGGCCGTGGTGGTGGTGGTGGCGGTGGGCGCGTGCAGGGCAGCGGCGGCGGCAGCCGGGCACGCACCGGCTTCAGCGGGGGGGGCAGTTTCACCCGGGGCGACCGGGCTCCCAGCGGAGGCTTCAGCAGTGGGGATCGCCTGAACCGGGTGGGCAACCCCTCCATCAGTCGTCCCTCCGGCCGCCCGGATGGCTTCCAGCGCCAGGGCCAGGGGCTGCAGCGCGCGGATGGAGGCCGAACGCTCGGGGATCGGAGTGGAGCGATCGTCGATCGCAATCAGCCGTTCAACCGGCAGGGCACCTTCAACCAAGGAGACCGAACCTTCAACCGGGATGGGGATCGCAACTGGAATGGGAACCTGGGGAACCGCTCGGTCAACATCGATCGCGACTGGAACCGGGAAGTGAACATCGGCGACATCAACCTCAACCCAGGCTGGGCCAGGCCCGGCTGGGGTGTGGCCCGTCCCTGGAACTGGGGCTGGTATGGCGGCTGGAACACGCCCACCTGGGGCTGGTGGGGAGCCAGCGCTGCGGCGTGGGGCATCGGCACCCTGGCCACGGCAGCCATCATCAACGATGCGGTGAATAACGCCGTCTCCCAGAACGTCACCTACATCACGGTGCCCAACACGGGCTATGAGCTGCAGTACGGCACTATCCAGCCCTACGGCAACTACTCGGTGAGTTTTGTGGTGACGGCCAACGGCACGAGCTACCAGATCACGGCCGACTGCAACGCCGGTGCCATCAACGGCCGCCAACCCAGCTCGGCCCAGGAAGCGGAACTGCTGAATGCGGCCTGCCAGGTGGCCTACGGCAACGCCTCCTAAAACCACGTGCCGGAACAACCCGCGAGCGTGAACATCACCAACGAGTTGGCGAAGGAACGCAACCGGGAGGCGGCGGAACGCACCCTGATGGCGTGGATCCGCACGTCGTTATCGCTGATCAGTTTCGGCTTCGGGGTCGACAAGATCGTTGGCGCTATCAACCGGAGCCGATTCGGTGGCTCAGCCCGAGCCGATCTCTCGGTGCGAGTGATGGCCATCGCCTTCATCCTCACGGGCATCGGCGCACTGGCCGCGGCCACCGTGCAGCACAAACGCATCCTGAGGAGGCTGGCTCACCCGGAATTTGTTTATAAGGAACACAGATCCCTGGGCACGGCCACCGCTCTGGCCCTGATGGCGATCGGCACCCTGTGCCTGATCATCCTCATCCATGGGGCGATCCGCTGAGGGCGACCTTCCCCTTCAGAAGCGGCAAGCTGGCGTCGCCGACCCCGGGGAAACGGGGGGAAAGACCACGCTCCAGTCCCGGGCCATATCCACCACCAGCCAGCCCCGATCTGGAGCCTGCCTGAGGCCCTCCACCAGCTTGCCACTGCTGCTGGGCTTGGCGTCATAGGCATACTCGCGCTGCCCATCGGTGTGGTGCAGCAGCAGGCCCAGGCTGGGCCGCGGCTGGCCCACGGTGCCGTACTGAAGCATCGGCAGGTCGCCATCGGAGTTGCCGAACACCGCCACCGGACGACGACCGATGAAGGTGTGAATCGCCTCCGGCTTGCCCGCCTTGTCATCCACAAAAAGCTGATCGATGGTTTTCACCAACCGGGGTTGGCCCTCCCGCAGCTCGAAGCGCACGCGCCCATGGGAGCCGATCACCTGCTCAGGCGGGATCCCGTAGAGACAGCCACTGAAGACCCGCATGAAGTCGGTCCCCCCGCCGGAGACGATCCAGGTGCGGAACCCATGGGCGCGCAGCAGAGCAAGAAGCTCCAGCATGGGCTGGTAGGCCAGGACGGTGTACGGACGGGCAAAGCGGGGATGGCGGGCCTTGGCCAGCCAGCGGGCCACGGAGGCGCGGAATTCCTCCGGGGTCATGCCCGCATGGGTGAGCCTCAGCAGACGCCCCATGGCCTCTTCGCTGCCGGGCCCCTTGAGCAGGGAAGCCAGGTCCCCAAGAAGCGCGGCGGAGACGGCGGGATCGGTGGCGAGGGAAGGGGTCTGGCGCACCCGCTCCCGGAGCGTATCCAGGAGATAGGCCAGCTGGATGGGGATGGGATTCTCCGGCCAGAGCGTGCCGTCGTTGTCCAGCACGGCGATGCGCTCCTCCTGGGGGATCCAGTCGGGCGAGCCACAGCGGCTCACACGCTTCACATAGGCAAGGATCGACCGTTTGGCGGCTCCGTCCTTCCAGGAGGGAAGGGGCTCCACGGAGCCCGGGGGGGAAACTGCCGCGGAGATCTGCCCCGATGGGATCTGCCCCGACGTTGCACAGCTGGTGTCTGACAAGGGAGGCTGGGCGGCCTGCGCGGGCCCTGGCAGGACCTGCAGGAGCAGGGCGCAGCTCAGCAGAGTGGGGAAAGATTGACGCAAGGTTTAGCCTCCGGAGAGGACGGGCGTTCCATGGGCGACCTCAGGGAGTTTTGGGCCCGCGAATTGTCGACCCAGTCTGGCCATGACTGGCGAAGATGGAAGCATCCGTCCACGCCAGCACGATGGCCACAACCCTCGCCCGGATCCTGGCGGCCCTCATGGCCGGTGGGATCGCGTTCCAGCTCACCCGATCCCTTGGGGTGATCGCCGCTTCGCTGATCAGCTCCCTGCTGATCGCGGGAAGCTCCGTGGTGATCGGCAAGGCGAGCCTGACGGCAGCTCCCCGCTGGGCCCTCATCGGGGGCACCGCGGGAGCCATCCTGGGAACAGCAGAGGTGCTCGGCGGCCGCCTTCAGGAGCTGGATCCGGGTGGAGGAAGCGAGCAGCGGGCCCTGGTGATGGCCCTGCTGGCCAGCGCGGGAATCGTGGGGGGGCTCATGCTCAGCCGGGATGCGGCCGCCAGCAACCGGCGCCATCCCAGGGATGTGCTGAAGGCCGTGAGCGGTCTCACGACCGGCCTCTTCGCCACGCTCGTCGCCCTCGACTACCTGCACCAGGGGCTGGATCCAGCCCGCGCCTTTTCCAGTCGGCTGAGCACGGCTCTGACGATTCTCGTGGCTACGCTCACGGTGCCGGGCTGGATCGCGCACACCCTGGCCCATCCCACCTGGAGGGCTGCCAGAGCAACGACACCAGGTGAGAGGACCACCCTGAGGGAACCTCGCCATGATTGACGCCATTCAGGAGGTGCTGGAGCCGCTGGGAACGGCGATTCGGGTACTCCTTGAAGCGCTCTCCGTGCTGACCGTCCTCTATGGACTGTTGGCCATCTCCCGAGAGGCCATCCCCCGCCTTGGCCGACGCCTGCCCGCCCGCCCCTCGAACCAGGCCCGCCTCACCTTCGGGAGCTGGTTGGCCCTGGCCCTGGAATTTCAGCTGGGTGCCGACATCGTGGCCACCACGACGAGCCCCACGGAAACCAACCTGATTCAGCTGGGGGTGATCGCCGTGATCCGAACCTTTCTCAATATCTTCCTTGGACGGGAGATCGAAGCCGAACAGCGCTGGGAGGAGGAAGCGGAGCGACGGGCGGCCTCACGGGAGCCGATCCGGCTCGACTGACCATCCGCTTCAGCTTCCCCCCTCCAACCCCTTCGCCTTCGCCGGCTATGAACGCAACGATCCTGCTGACCCTGTTGATCAAGATCAGCCTCATCACCCTGATGGTGGGCCTCGGCCTCGGGCTTCAATTGGACGCCCTGAAGGAGTTCGGCCATCGACCCTGGCTGATCCTGCGGGTGTTGCTCGGCACCTGCGTGCTGGTGCCCCTTGCGGCCCTGCTCCTGCTCAAGCTGCCCTTCACTCTGCAGATGTCTCCCGGGGCCCGGTTCGGCATCGCGCTGATGGCTCTGAGCCCGAGCGCTCCCCTCACCCTGCGCAAGGCCCATCTGCAGGGGGGGGATCGCCATCTGGCCGCATTGCTGCAAGTGGCGGCGGCCCTGCTGGCGATTGTCTCGATCCCCCTGCTCACGAATGTGTTCAGAGCCTCCTATCACGTGGATGGCTGGGACATCGGACCCCAGAGCGTGGCCAACCAGGTGGCCCTGGTGCAGGTGCTGCCCCTGGCGATCGGCCTGGTGCTGCGGCGGTTGTTTCCCCAGTTCGGGGCACGGTGGGCCCAGCCGATTCAGAAGGGGGCCTTTTTCGTGAATCTCGTCGTGATTGCCCTGATCCTGGTGATGATGGCTCCGAAGTTGTTCGCCTTTCTGCAGGGGAACCTATTCGCCATTGTGGTGGCCGCACTGATGACGGCCATCGCGCTGGCCATCGGCTATCTCCTGGGGGGGCGGACCGCCGAGGAGCGCACCACCACGGCTCTGGTGACCTCCATGCGCAACCCCGGCCTGGCCCTGCTCTTCGCCATCACCTACGGAAAGGAGCTGGTGGGGGTGAAGCTGGCGATCCTCACCTACCTGTTGGTGACGATCCTCGCTTCCATTCCCTTTTTGCGCTGGTCCAAGGCGCAGGCTCACTCCCTGCGTTGACGCAGCACCAGATCGATGAGCTGCAACACGGAAGCCGCGGCGGCAGCCACGTAGGTGAGGGCCGCCGCATCCAGCACCTTCTTCACCCCATCGGCCTCCTGCTGGGTGGACACGATCCCCGTGCTCGCCAGCACCGCCTTTGCCCGGTTGGAGGCGTTGAATTCCGTGGGGAGAGTGATCAGCTGAAACATCACCACAGCGGCGAACAGGCCAATGCCCGTCCAGATCAGGAGGGGAGCAAAGGAGAGCTGGCGGAGCAGCAGGCCCGCCATGAAGGGAAGGAACCAGAGCATGTTGCCCACGTTGCAGAGGGGCACCAGGGCCGAGCGCCACACCAGGGGCAGGTAGCCCACCTTGTCCTGAATGGCATGGCCCGCTTCATGGGCCGCCACGGCGATCGAGGAGATGGACTGGCCGTCGTAGACGTGGGGCGAAAGGCGCAGGGCCTTGGCGAGGG
>JBJTQT010000042.1:0-11110 GCA_046075745.1 Cyanobium sp.
AGTTAAGACGCTCGGTGCCATCCTTCTTGGTGCTGACGTAGCCGCAGCTGCGCACCAGCTCAGATTTGGAGACATCACCCAGCTCTTTCACTTTGCTGAGAAGGTCTGCTCCAGTCAACATGATTCGTTCCCCATAGAACATTCGTAGTGTAACGAGTCGAGGGGTGTTTGGGCTACTGGATGGCGCTTGAAAATTCCGCAACTGATCCGCAAACGAGAGAGCAGCATGGCTGGGCTCAAAACAATTGGACTCGCCTGCATCACCAAACTCCGCTTGTGGGAAGAGGTTTCGATGCGTTGCACCTTCCTCGCCATCACCCTGTTGGGCTGTTGGCACGTCAAAGACAACAGTCTTCCCCGGACAGCATTCCTAATCTTTGTCAAACTCGGAGGATGCCCAGCCCGCAACTGGGTCAAAACCATTGTGATTCCTTCTTCCTCGGCTCCCAGCCAGGCGTTCTGCGAGCCTGATCAGATGTGCTCTGTTGCTGGTAGCACCTGACGGAAGCCAGCGTGGCCCACCACTTTCAAGGGGGTGCCAAAAAGCGAGCTGAGCGGTCCATCTCGCAGCATTTCAGCGGCTGAACCATCCCCTACCACAGCTCCCCTCTTGAGCAGCACAACACGGTTTATTTCCGGCAGGATTTCCTCGATGCGATGGCTGACCAGGAGAAGGGTTGTGCCATTGCGAGCCAAGCTGCCAAGCTGATCGAGAAGTTGATGCCTGGCTTGGATGTCCAGCCCATTCGTGGGTTCATCCAGCACCAAAACTTCCGGGTGATGCACCAAGGCGCGGGCGAGCAACAACCGACGCCGCTGGCCTTCGGAAAGCTCCTGAAAGGGTTGATCGGCTAGACCAGCCAATCCCATCTGCGCCATCAGATCTCTTGCTCTCTCGCGTTGTCGGGCCTCTGGCTGCTGGCTTCTCCCCAACCCAACGGAGCCAAACAAACCTGAGAGCACCACATCACGCGCTTGGACATCGCCGCGGTATGTGGTGGGTTGATCCTGGCCAAGCACCCCGATGCGCTTGCGCAGGTGCCAAAGATTGATGGTTTCTTGACCAAAGAGGCGCAGCCACGAACCCTGCCGCACCACGGGATAGAGCTCCCTCGAGAGGAGCTTGAGAAGGGAACTTTTCCCTGATCCATTGGGCCCCAGCACAACGGTGTGCTCGCCTTGCAGGAGTGACAGGGAGAGGGCGTGAAACACCTGGCGTGGACCGAGCCAGGCTTCCACGTCCTTCATTTCAAGATAGGGAGTGCCTTTGGCCATTCCTTCCACAACGTCAGCCTGGCTGAGCCCACTCTGCTTGCCCAAAAGAAGCCTGCCGATGATCGCTGGCGGCGCACCCGATCCGTTGGCCAGCCGAGGGCATCTGCGTCGCCTCAACCCTGCGACGGGGCTGAGCGAGCATCCGCACTGGCGGATCCGCAAGAGTCGTCACTGTTGCTGATACACCGGCAATCAACACAACTGCCAATTGAGCGATCGAATGAGTTCTACGGATGGTCGATCGATCGTTAGACGCCTGAGAGTTTGGATGGTGCGTCCAGGGATCCCCCCTCTGACGCCGCGTCTCCCAACCATTTTCCGATCCCTTCCCTGTTGAGGCCGCTCATGGCTGAATGGTGGCGAGAGCAGCTCTGCCTCTCTCCATCACCAATGGTGGCAGGCTGATGAATCCCAAGCTCTCCGCCATGGCCTGGGCGGGCTCAGAAAGGGCGTAGCCGAACACCTTGTTGAGAGTGCCGTGCCGAGGTCCGTTGCCTGTCTTGTAAAGAAGAATCCAGCTGAAGGTCACGATTGGATAGCCCACGGAGGGGTTGGGATTGCTGCCGGTGAGCTCCGGGCCGAGATCGATGGAGGCCAGGGCCTCCCGCTCGCTCTGGGCTGTGGGTTTCACCACCCGGCCCGCTGCATTGGTGAGGGCGGCGGCCTGCAGGGGAGGCTTGACAAAAGCTTCCTCCACGTAACCCAGGGCACCATCCACCTGATTGAGCTGGGCCGCGACGCCCTCATTGCCTTTGGCACTTGTGCCTACAGGCCATTTGACGCTTTTGCCCGCCCCGATCTGTTGCTTCCAAGCGGGATCAATGGCTGACAGATGAGCGGTGAAATTGGCTGTGGTGCCTGATCCATCTGATCGCACCACCACCTTGATGGGCTTGGCGGCACAGCCCAGCTGGCTGTAGTTATTGATCTTGCCCTGAAAGATGGCCACCAGTTGGGCTTGGCTGAGCTTCAGCTCGCAGCCCTTGTGCTGGTAAGCCACGGCAATGGCCCCCGCTGTCAACGGAATCTGCACAACTCCCTGCGGCACCTTGGCCATCTCTTCTGCCTTCATCGGCACGTCGCTGGCCGCAAAATCCACCGTTTTCGACACCAGCTGCCGCACGCCTGCCCCCGATCCCACAGATTGATAGTTCACCCGCAAGCCCTGGCTTGAGAGCTCTTGGAACCAGCGCTGGTAGATGGGAGCGGGGAAGGATGCCCCTGCTCCGTTGAGGGTGCTTGTGGGCCCGCAGCCTGCCAGCGAGAAAGAAAGGCCTGCGGCCATCGTGCCGGCCACGATCTGTTGAAGGCGGCCGCGGCGACCGGAGGACGAGAAAGGCATGGGAGAGATGCATGCAGCTGGAACCTAGACAGAACGGGGAAGCCTTTTTGCAAATCACGTATTTTTTGTTAAAAACCATTTCTCTTTCATTGTTTTGACAGGCATCTGATCCATCACAAGCCATGCAAGTCAGCCCATCGGGGCCTGGGCAAATAAGAAACGTGAAGAGTCTTTTTGATGGTGGATTTGCTACAGATTGCCGGTCGCAGATGGGCCAGTGTCCAGAGATGAACAGTTCCACCCCCGGGTTTTCTTCAGAACCCACCCCTCCTGCTTTCTCGGCACCTGCTTTGCCGCTTCGCTACGTCGAAGTGCAAGCAGCCCTGGCTGCGGTGACACGGGAATCACAGCAGCGGCGCCATCTCTCCGCCGAGGAGCTTGAGATGATCAACATTCGCATGGATTGGCTGACACAAGCCCTGACCGACGAAACCGCGCATTTGATAGTGCGTTTGTACTACGCTGGGCGTTCCCGCCTTGCACCGTCCCTGTTGTGCCCCTGGCCACTGTTCTGATCGACGGCAACAACTTTTACGCCTCCTGTGAGGCGGCGCTCGACCCCGCTGTTGTGGGCAGGCCCTTGGTGGTGCTCTCCAATAACGATGGTTGCATCGTCTCTCGCAGTGCGGAAGCCAGGGCTCTCGGCATTCCCATGGGCACGCCCTTGTTTCAGGTGCAACGCCAGCTGGAGCGCCATGGCGTGATCGTGCGCAGTTCCAACTACAGCCTCTATGGCGACATGAGTCAGCGGCTGATGGCCATCCTTGAGGCCTGGGTGGAGGAGCTGGAGATCTATTCCATTGATGAGGCGTTCGGTCTGTTGCACCGGCCCTCTGCCACCCATGGCGGATCGGCTGATCTCACGGCCTGGGGGCTGGCTCTGCGTCAGGCCGTGCGTCAGCAGTTGGGCCTGCCGGTGGCCGTTGGCATCGCCCCCACGAAGGTGCTCGCCAAGGTGGCCAATCGCCTGGCCAAGCACGCGGTCAGCCTGCGCCAGCAAGGGGTCTTCGATCTGGGTGCCGCCCTTGATCCCGACCCCTGGCTGGAAGCCATTGCCATCGAAGAGGTGTGGGGCATCGGTCGCCGTCTGTCCCGGTGGTGTCGCCTGCGCGGCATCAGCACGGCGCGCCAGCTGCGCGACATGCCCCCGGAGGAATTGCGGCGCCGCTGCGGTGTGGTGGGCCTGCGCCTCCAGCGGGAGCTGCAGGGGCACGCCTGCCTTCCCCTTGTGGCCCTGCCACCGGCCAAGAAGGAAACCTGCGTCAGCCGCAGCTTCAGCAGGCCGATCACCACCATTGGTGAGCTGCGTCAAGCGGTGGCCACCTATCTCAGTCGTGCGGCGGAAAAGCTGCGCCGTCAGCGGCAAGTGACCGGTGCCATCACGGTGTTTGTGCGCAGCAGCCCCTTCACTGGCCGCCCCTTCTACAGCAATGCCGCCACTGTTTCTCTCCCCCTGGCGAGCAACGACACGGCCGTTCTCCTGGTCGCTGCCCTGCCCCTGGCTGAGCGGCTGTTCCGTGCTCACCATCCCCTGCAGAAGGCGGGCGTGCTTCTGCAGGCTCTGCAGCCTGTCGATCAGCTGCAACACCATCTCTTCACTCCCCTCACTCCCGCCCACCAGGAGCGGCGCCAGGCCTTGCTTGCCACCGTCGATGCCCTCAATGCCCGCCATGGTCAGGGCACCATCCAATGGGCTGCCTGTGGTCTTCATGCCCCATGGGCCATGCGTCGTTCCCGTCTGTCCCGTTCCGCCACCACCAGCCTCAGGGATGTGCCTCTGGTGCGGGCTGATTAGCTGCCCATCCCATCCAGCAGGGTGGCGATCTGATTGCGGCCATTGCTCTTGGCCAGATGGAGAGCCTGTTCGGCCCTTTGCAGGAGATTCGCAAAGGATGTGTCGGCTGAGCCCAGACCCGTGAGCCCACCGCTGATGTGCAGCTGCAGATCCGAGTGGCTGTGCACTCCCGGCATGGTGGTGACGGCCTGGCGAAGGGCCTCCGCCAGGGTCAGCGCCTCCTCGGGAGCTGTGTTCACCAGCAGCAGGGCAAATTCCCCATCGCCAAGCCGACCCGCGAAATCCTGTTCAGTGAGAAACTGCCTGCCCAGTTTGCAGAGATCGGCCATGACGTCGTCACCGGCATGGTGGCCCCAGCGGTTGTTGATGTTGCGGAAATGATCGATATCGAACAGCAGCAGAGACAAGGCTTTTCCTTCGTCTCTGGCCAGCTGGAATTCCTGCTCCGCAATCTGCAGGAACCGTTGGCGGATGGGCAGGCCGGTGACGGGACACAGGTAGCGTTGGCGACGCAGATCCAGCTCCCGCATCACCAGCTCGGAGAGCAGCTCCAGCTGGCGGATCTGCTCTGGGGTCGGCTCCATGGGCCGGCTGTCGATCACACACAGTGTGCCCAGGTTGTGGCCGCTGTCGCTCCGCAGGGGTGCGCCGGCGTAGAAGCGGATCTGGGGAGCATCGGTCACCAGAGGGTTGCTGCGAAACCGTTCGTCCTCCAAGGCATTGGGCACCACCATCACCCTGTTGCCGAGGATCGCGTGGGCGCAGAACGCCACACCCCTCGGCGTTTCACTCACGTTGAGGCCCTTCTCCGCAAGGAACCCCTGGCGATCCGCCGTCACCAGGGAGATGGCGGCCATCGGTACGGCGAAGGTGAGACAGGCCAGTTCCACCAGACGATCGAGGTGAACATCGCTGCTGTCGCCGACCACGCCGTAGCGCTCAAGATCCCGCAGCCGGTCTTCTTCGTCTGCGGGAATGGGGAAACCACCGGCGGAGCCGGCGGAGGGGGCGCTGGCCATCCGGCCTCTCCACACCCTTCAACCCTAGGAGCCTGTGGACCTTCACCGTTCTGGCGATCCGAGGCTGCAGCGAATCTGCATCAGGACGTTCGGACGATCTCCACGAGGTCGGCCCGGCGGTGTTGTTCAAGATCTTGAAGATGGCGCCGCTCGGCGTAGTAATCCGCCTGCAAGCGCAGGGCATCATGGTTTAGCTCCTCAAAGAGCTGGTCCAGGCGTGCCTCCATGTCGGTGGACGTGGTGGTGGCCGGACTCTGGGGCTTGTCGCTCTCCAGCAGTCGGGCCAAACAGTGCTCCAGGGTGTGGAGCCGTTGGGCTTTCCAGGTGTCCAGAAGATGGCGGCAGCGCTTCTCGGCCGCCAACCGCGCCCTGCTGGCGATGGCGCCACGCAGATGCAGCAGAGGTTGATGGAAGGACTGGCGCTGCAGCTCACTCGGTTCCAGGAGGGGCATGATGCGATCGAGGGAGTTGTTCTCCTCCATGGCCAGCTGATGGGTGAGCAACTCCAGCAGCGGGATGTCCGCCAGGGCCAGACCTGGATCATGGCCCCGATGGATGGCTTCCAGGGCCGGAGAGCCGATGTGTGCTTCCTCCAGTTCGGTGATCGCGGCCCAGAGACGGCGGTGATGCTGCAGGCAGAAATCCTCCTGTTCCCAGCTGCGGAGGTGCTGACGGATTTCCCCCCGCAGATGGGGGCAATGCAGGTAGAGCTGCAGGATTTCTTCTTCAGCCCGCTCCTGGATCCCTCCTGCTGCAGGGGTGTCCCATCGGCTGGCCCGGCCGTGCCAGCGCTGGCCTTTCACCTGTTGGCGCAGATCATTCTCGAGTTGAAGCGCCAGCCGGGCCTGCCCCCCCGAGAGGCGCTCAGCCACCTTCTGCAGGTAGCGGCTGCGCACCGCGCTCTGGGGGAGTTTGCCCAGCAGAGCCACTAGGGCCGCCACAGCCTGCTGGAACTGATCGCTGCGGGATAGATCCCGGCCCTCCAGCACCTGGTCGATTTGCCAGTCCAGCCAGAGCGGGGCCGCTTCGAGCAGGGCTCGGTAGTTGCCCACACCATGGGCCTTCAGGAAGTCATCCGCATCTTTGCCCGCCGGGAGCTGCAGCACCCGCAGATCCACCTGCCCCTGCAGGGCCAGGTGTTCCACCTCCCCGATCGCCCGCTCCGCGGCCCGCACTCCTGCCCGATCCGCATCGAAGTTGAGCACCAGCCGCTTGCTCTCGCAGCAGCGGCAGAGCTGGGTGATCTGCTGCCGGCTCAGGGCGGTGCCAAGGGCTCCAACGGAGTGGCTCACCCCTGCGGCGTGGAGAGCGATGACATCGAAATACCCCTCTACCACCACAGCCTGATCGGCGCGGCGGATGGGATCGGCGGCCCGATCCAGGGCAAATAGGTGACTGCCCTTGGCAAACACTTCTGTTTCGGGGGAGTTCAGGTATTTCGGCTCGGCCCCATCCAGGGAGCGGCCTCCGAAGCCGATCACCCGCCCCTGTCGATCCCGGATGGGCACCATCACCCGGTGGCGGAATCTGTCGTAGAACCCTCCCCCACCCTTGCGGGGCACCACCAGGCCGGCCGCCTCCAGCAGTTCCGGAGTGAAGCCCTCCACCGTGGTGAGATGGGTGAGCAGACCATCCCACCGCTCAGGCGCGTAGCCCAGCTGGAAATCGACAAGGGTGGCTTCCTTCAGCCCCCGGTTGTCCTTCAGATAGCGCAGGGCTCCAGACCCTTCCGGGCTGCGAAGCTGGGCCTGGTACCAGCCCGCTGCCAGGCTGAGCACGCGATGCAGCAGATCGCGGCGGGACAGTTGCTGCCGGAGCCGTTCTTGTTGCGGGCCCTCCAGGGTTTCCACCGGCAGCTGGTAGCGGCGCGCCAGCTCCAGAACCACATCACTGAAGCCAGAGCGCTGGAATTCCATCAGGAACTTGATGGCATTCCCCCCCGCGCCGCAGGAGAAGCAGTAGTAGATCTGCTTGGCCGGCGACACCGTCATCGAGGGTGAGGTGTCGTCGTGGAAGGGGCAAACCCCCACAAACTCCCGACCCCTTTTCTTGAGCACCACGTGCTCGCCGACCACATCCACGATGTCGGCCCGTTCCTTGACGGCCTCGATCGTGCGCGGGTGCAGGCGGGGAAGAGCCAAGGACCAGGCCGTGCAGTGGAGCGCACCCATTGTGGGGGGTGGGTCCAGGGTGGGGGGCCCCACTCCTCAACCCGTCGGGTTGCCGCTGTTGCGTAGAGGCAGGGGGTAGGTGAGCCACTCCTGTTCTCCTTCCGGCGCGGGGCCTGCGGGGCGGGCCAGTCGCCAGCTCTCTCCCCTGGCCCCCTGCTCCAGAAAAATCTCGAAGGGTGCATCCACGCGGAATGGATCCTTCCCCAGCCGCCAGTCGAAACGTCCGGCGATGCGCAGCCCCTTGTTCAGGCCAATGGCCACCGGCTCCTGCTGTTCCACCCGCACCCTGCTCACCACCGGCAGGCCCACACTGTCAAGACTGAGGGCCCTGGCCACATCCGCCTGGGTCAGCTGGATCTGCAGGGCGAGGGCGTTCAGCAGGGTGCCCTGGGGGGGAGCGCCGGCAGAGACACAGGCTGTCAGACCCAGGGCCACCACCCCGAGGATCGCCAGGGTGAGGCCCCTGCGCGTCCATCGCCAGATCCGCCCCAGCGTCCCCGTCAGCGCCAATGGCACCGGTGGGCAGGAGGCGTCCCTTTGGCGAGAACTGTGCACGGGGTTGGACCGTTTTGAGGAGACGCTAGCGATCCGCCCCTTGGCAAGCAGGGCACACTGAAGCGCTATCGAGGTGTCGATGATCGGATGGTTGCAGGGAGAGCTCCAGGAGTCCTGGCAGCAGACCAACCGTTGTGGGCTCCTGTTGGTCTGCCAGGGGGTGGGCTATGAGGTGCAGGTGAGCCAGAGCTTCTGGGCCCAGCTGCCGGCCAGTGGGGAGAGGCTCGCCGTGCATGTGCATCACGCGATCCGTGAGGATGGCTGGACCCTCTTCGGCTTTGCCAGCCGCAACGAACGCGATGTCTTCCGGGAGCTGCTGACCGTCAGCGGGGTGGGTCCGCAGGTGGGTCTGGCCCTGCTCGGGGCGATGCCCCTGGAGGAGCTCCTGAACGCCATCGTGGAAGGCGATGTGCGCCTGCTGTCTCAGGCCCAGGGGGTGGGCAAGCGAACGGCCGAGAGGCTCACCCTGGAACTGCGGCAAAAACTGGTGGACCGCTTCGCTGCTCTGGTGGGTCCTGCGGTTCAGAGTTCGGGGCCGTTGGATGAGGAATCTTCTGGGGCTGGGGCCTTCCAGCGGGAGGAGCTGCAGAGCACGTTGATCGCCATGGGCTACGACAGGTTTGAGATCCACGCGGCTCTGAGGGCTGTGGCCGATCAGGGCCTCGATCCGCTTGCCGATGGTGAACGCTGGCTCGGGGATTGCCTGCGCTGGCTCTCCCGCGCTGCGGCCTGAACGTGGCGGCAGCCACACGGTAAAGTTGACCATTGATTGCAAAGAGCCTGGCGCTGAACATGCCGCTACCCACGATCCGCAAGCAGGAACTCATCAATACCCACCAGCAGCACGGCACCGATACCGGCTCAGTGGAAGTGCAGGTGGCCATCCTGAGCGATCGGATCAGCCAACTCAGCAGCCATCTTCAGAAAAACATCCACGATTTCTCCTCCCGCCAGGGCCTCCTCAAGATGATTGGTCGGCGCAAGCGCCTTCTCGGTTATCTCCGCCATCAGAGCGAGGAGCGTTACGGCGCCTTGATCGAGAAGCTCGGCATTCGCGGCTGAGCCTGATGTCACCTGATCGGCCGCGACGTGGTTCCAGCTCGAAGCAGCCCCGCCAGGGGGCTTCCAAGGGCGCCAAGGCTACAGCTTCCCCCCTGCGCAAGCCCTCTGAAACCCGCGCCACCCGTACCAATCAGGCGATTCCAGATGCAGTGGCCAATCGCATGGCCCGTCGCATCACCATTGCCACCGGCATCCCCACGGTGCTGGGAATGGGTGTGTTCATCGCCAGCTACCTGCTGGTGAGCCGCCAGATCCTTGCCATCCCCCCTTCTGCCACCCTTCTGGCTTCCGGCGGCTGTTTCCTCCTGGGGCTGGTAGGGCTGAGCTATGGCGTTCTGTCGGCCAGCTGGGAGGATCTTCCTGGCACTGTTCTCGGAATGGAGCAGATCCCTGTCAATTTGGGCCGGATCAAAACCTCGCTGCGGGCGCTGCGAGAAGGGAGCACCGGGAAGAACGCCCCTTAGCGGCAGGTCCTGGGGCAAAAGCTCAGGCTGGCTGAGCGGAGGCCTCCAGAAGCGTGGCCTGAAACTGAGCCGCTTCCAGGGTGTGCAGGGCGGAATCGGCATCGCTCACGCAGAACTGATGGCCGAGCCGGACGTAACGACTGCAGGCCTCAGACCAGACCTTCGCCACCACCGGCACCCGCTGCACACCGATGTCCTGCTCGGGCTTGTGGCGCTGCAGGCATTCCCGCAGCCGGTGCTGAATGGCGATGTCCCCAGCCTGTTCCGCTGGTAGTTCCACCATCAGGAGCCGCAGGGCGTCAATGCTGCAGCAATCGTCGATGATCATCTGCACCCGGTCATCCCGCCGATCCACGGAAGCCCAGACCATCAGCCGCGCATCCACCATCAGGTGATCGGCCAGACGGCCATAGCTCTTGGGAAACACAACGGCCTCGCAGCTGCCGGTGAGATCCTCCAGCTGCAGGACGGCCATGCGTTCCCCCTTGCGAGTGTTGACCTGTCGGCATTCCGCCACCATCACCAGGGCGGAGATCTTGGCGCGATCGGGTTGCTCCTCCAGCCGCGTCAGAGCCGTTGGCGCGAGCAGCTTGACGGCTCCGTTCCATTGCTTCAGGGGATGATCCGAGAGATAGAAGCCCACCACGTCCTTCTCCAGCCGCAGCTTGTCAGAGGGGGGATACTCCTGCACAGGAGCCGCCTTGGGAATCAGCGTGGCCTCAGCGGCGGGGGTGGAGGCCGTTTCCGTGGAGCCCCCCAACAGATCGAGCAGGTTCCCCTGACCACTGGCCCGATCTCTGGCCCTGGCACTGGCCCAGTCCTGCACCAGATCCAGATCGGCCATGAGCTGGGCACGGTTTCCAGCCGGATCCAGGCCATCCAGGGCTCCGGAGTGGATGAGGGCTTCCAGCGCGCGACGATTGAGCTGATGCCCCGGGATGCGATCACAGAGGTCTGCCAGAGAGTTGAAGGGGCCGTCCTGGCGACGACTTTCGATCAGCAGCCGGATCGCACCTTCCCCCAGGTTTCGGATGGCGGAGAAGCCGAAAAGAATGCGATCAGCCACGGGAGTGAAATCCTCGTTGGAAGCATTCACATCCGGCGGTAAAACCTGAATGCCCATGGCATTGCAGTTGGAGATATAGCGTTGCACCTTGTCGCTGTCGCCGGCATTCACCGTGAGCAGGGAAGCCATGTAGGCCACAGGGTGGTGCGCTTTCAGATAGGCCGTCTGATACGTGACTGCGCCGTAGGCTGTTGAATGGCTCTTGTTGAAGCAGTATTCAGCGAAGAGCACCATCTGCTCAAAGAGGCTTGTGGCAACACGGCGATCCACACCCCGTTCTTCCGCTCCCTTGATGAAGACATCCTGATGTTTTTCCATTTCTGATTTTTTCTTCTTACCCATCGCTCGCCGCAGCAGATCC
>JBJTQT010000043.1:0-6537 GCA_046075745.1 Cyanobium sp.
GGTGCTGCTGGCCAGCTTCGGCCGCTTCGTGCCGCCGGGTCGCGACGGTCGGGCCGTGCGGGCCGCCCTCGATGGCATGGCCGCCGCCCTGGACGATCCACGCGAAGCCCGCACCATGCTGCGGCGCTTCCTGTTGGAAGCTGCCGCCCCCGATCCAGTGGAGGCCATGGCGCCCGGCCCCGCTGATGGGCCCCTCAGCGCGGAAGGCCTGGAGCGGCTCCGTGCCGACCTGGAGCTGCTCGGGCAAACGGACGGCCTGCCAGCGGCCTTCCCCAGTGGCGTACCGGTGTTGATCGTGGAGGCGGGAGCCGATCGGATCGTGGCGCCGCCGGTGCGGGCCCTGCTGCGGCAGGCCCTGCCCCAGGCCGAGGTGCTGGAGATGGCCGGCGCGGGCCATGCCCTGCTCCGGGCGCCGCTTCTCGAGCCCGTGCTGGCCTGGCTGGCGCGGCAGGGGGCGACATGACCCTCAGCCCCCCCAGCGAGCCGGTGTCGTTCAGCCAACGGGTGCGGCAGGCCTTCGGCCGCCATGTGGCGGCCTACGAGCCCCAGGCCCGCCTGCAGCGCGGGATCGCCTGGCGCCTGGCGGGCTGGGCCCAGCACCACGGCTGGGGCCTGGCCCTGCCCCAGGGCCCCGGCGCCGATCTGGGGGCCGGCACGGGCCTGGTGGGGCGGGCCCTGGAGGCCTGGCGAATCCCCCTGCCAGCCCCCCTGCAGCAGCTGGATCTCTGCCCGGAGGCCCTCGCCCGCAACAGCTCCGGCCCCACCCTCCCCTGGGACCTCAACCAGGGCCTGCCCCCCCAGCTCCAGGGGGCCGCCCTGCTCACCTCCAGCTTCGCCCTGCAATGGCTGGACGCCCCCACCCAGACCCTGGTGCATTGGGGGAACCAGCTGGCACCAGGGGGCTGGCTGCTGCTGGCCGTTCCCACCGCCGGCAGCTTCCCCCAATGGCGCCAGGCCGCCCAGCTCGCAGGGGTGGCCTGCACCGCCCTGGAGCTGCCCCGGGCGGAGGCCCTGCTCCACGCCGCGGCCCGGGGGGGGCTGGAAACGGTGCGGAGCCAGGTGCTCACCTTCTCCCACCAGCCCCACTGCGCCTCTCCCTCCACTCCCCTGGGCGCCCTGCGGGCCATCCAAGCCATCGGAGCGGGCACCAGCCGGGAGGCGGCGCCTCTCCCCCCCGGCGCCTGGCGCCGACTGCTGGCCGCCTGGCCCCAGGGGGGCCAGCTCAGCTGGGAGGTGTTGCTGTTGCTGGCCCAAAAGAGCGCCCCCCCTGCCCCAGGAGATCCGCCATGCAGCTGGTGATCGCCGGCACCGACACGGATGTGGGCAAAACCGTGGTGAGTGCCCTGGTGGTGCAGGGCCTGGGGGCCCACTACTGGAAGCCTGTGCAGAGCGGCCTGGCGGAGGGCAGCGACACGGAGCGGGTGCAGCAGCTGCTGGGGCTGCCAGGGGAGCGCATCCTTCCAGAGGCCTACCGCTTCCAGACTCCCGTCTCCCCCCACTGGGCCGCCCGAATGGAGGGGGCGCGGATCGATCCTGCTGCCCTGGCCGTGCCCCGGGTGAAGGGTCCCCTGGTGGTGGAGTGCGCCGGGGGGTTGATGGTGCCCCTCCGCCTCGATGCCGAGGTTCGCCTGTTGCAGATCGATCAGCTGGTGGCCTGGGGGCTGCCGGTGCTGCTGGTGGCCCGCAGCGGCCTGGGCACCCTCAACCACACCCTGCTCTCCCTGGAGGCCCTCCACCGACGCTCGATCCCCGTGCTGGGGCTGGTGCTCAATGGCCCCCTCCACCCCGACAACCCCCGCACACTGGAGGCCATCGGCGGCGTGCCCGTGCTGGCCAAGTTGCCGCCGCTGCAGCCCATCACCGCCGCAGGTCTGCAGGAGCAGTGGCTGGCCAATGACCTGCCGACTAAGCTCGCGCCATGAGGATGCGCAGGCGTGACTGGCTGGTGAGCGCGGCTGTGGCGGGTCTATGCATGGCCATCCTCACCCTGTTCACCGACTTCGAGGAATCCCTGCGCGACTGGGTGAACTGTCCCGCTGCTCTGGTGCCGGGCGAACGCCCTCCGGAATGCCGCTGATCAGCGCTCCCGCGACCGCACCGGACACTGCCGGGTGAGGGCCGCCACATTCTCCTTGGCCACGGCCAGGGGCCAGCCCTGCCGCAGCTGGTCGTGCACCCGCTCAATCTGGCTGGCACTCCAGCCCTGCCGCTCCAGGGCCACCCGGATCGACTGCCACTGCCCCTCGGCGAACACCTCCTGGGGCCCCCAGGGATTGCGCGGCCTGGGCAGCACAGGGTCCGGGGGTGGAAGAAAGCGGTTGGAAGACGGGCGAGACCTGGCCATGCGGGCCCCAGGGCTGGTGGGTCTTCTCCATCATGGCAAGTCTGTGGGCAATCGTTCATGCAGGCGGCCTGGCATCCCAATCTCTGGCACCCCACCACCCAGGTGGCCATCGCCGATCCCCCCCTGCGGGTGGTGGGGGGGCGGGGGGCCCTGCTGGAGCTGGAGGATGGCCGCACCCTGATCGATGCCATCAGCAGCTGGTGGGTGACGCTCCACGGCCATGGCGAACCCTCCATCGCCGCCGCCATCGCCCGGCAGGCCACCGAGCTGGAGCAGGTGATCTTCGCCAACTTCCGCCACCTGCCGGCGGAGCGGCTGGCGGAGCGCCTGAGCGCCCACACGGGCCTGGAGCGCCTCTTCTTCTCTGATAACGGTTCCACGGCGGTGGAAGTGGCCCTGAAGATCGCTTGGCAGTGGTGGTGCAACCAGGGCCAGCCCCGCTCCCAGCTGATCGCCTTCGAGGGCGCCTACCACGGCGACACCTTCGGGGCCATGGCGGTGGGGGAACGCTCCCTCTTCTCGGCGCCGTTCGAGCCCCTGTTGTTTTCCGTTGCCCGGGCTCCCTGGCCCGCCACCTGGTGGGGGGATGACAGCGTGGAGGCCAGGGAAGCCAGCGCCCTCGCCCAGCTGGAGACCCTGCTGGACACCCCCACCGCAGGGGTGATCCTGGAGCCGCTGCTGCAGGGCGCCAGCGGCATGCGGCAGGTGCGGCCCCAGTTCCTGCGGGAGGTGGAGCGGCGGGTGCGGCAGGCGGGGGCCCTGCTCATCACCGATGAGGTGCTCACGGGCTTCGGCCGCACCGGCGCCCTCTTCGCCAGTGCCCAGGCCGGCATCAGCCCCGACCTGATGGCCCTGTCCAAGGGGCTCACCGGCGGCTTCCTGCCAATGGGGGTGACGATGGCCAGCGAACGGCTGTACGCCGAATTCATTGGGCCCGATCCCGCCCTCACCCTCTTCCACGGCCACAGCTTCACCGCCAATCCCCTCGGCTGCGCCGCCGCCCTGGCCAGCCTGGATCTGCTGGAGCAACAGCCCTGGCGCCATCAAGGCATGGAGGCCCGCCACCGGCCCCTGCTGGAAGAGCTGGTTCGGGATCCGCGCCTCCAACAGCCCCGGCTGCTGGGCTCGATCGCCGCCTTCGATCTGGTGTCACCCACCTGGAAGGGCCCGGAAGGCTATCTGCATCCGATCGGGCGTCGCCTGCAGCGGCGCGTGCTGGCGGAGGGAGTGTTTTTACGCCCCCTCGGGCAGGTGGTGTATCTGCTGCCGCCCCTGGGCATCAGCGACGCGGAGCTGGAGCGGTGCTACGCCGCCCTGGGCGTGGCGCTCCGGGAGCTCTGAGCCCCCAGCTCAGGGCCCGGCCAGGATCGCCGCCTCCATATCGGCCCGGGAGAGGCCGTACGAGAAGAGGCGCACGCTGGCGTTGCCCTCCTGATGCCAGGACACCTTCAGATCCTCTACGTCGAGATCGATGCGGGCGCTCCACTGGGGACGGTGCAGATCCCAGCTGGAGGAGTGGGGAGCCTGTTGCCGGGCCCCGAGCTCCCGCAACCAGTCCTCCAGGGACGGCAGCGGATGGTTGTAGAGCGGCGTGTCCTCAGGGGGCAGGGGCATGGTCGGGAGCGGCCATCGGCGCAGCTTCATCCTGGGCCATGGCCGCCGGGTGGAGATCCGCCCACCAGCTGGGCCAGCGGATCATTTCAGCCCCCCGGGCCCAGGCCACACCGATGCCCAGCACCAGGCAGAGCACCAGCGCCACCGCCAGGAGCAGCAGGGCAAACCACTCCCCGCCGGAGAGCGCCCGCCGCAGAGAGACGGGGGCGGACTGGGGCAGCACCGCAGCGGCGCCGCCGGGTGCCGGAGGGATGGAGCGCAGCAGTCGCAGCTGTTCGTCGTAGAGGCTGCGGGCCTGGGGATCACTGAGAACCGCATAGGCCCTCTGGAGCTGCGCAAAGGCCTTCTCCGCCACGGGTGCCGGCAGGGTGGTGGTGTCGGGGTGATAGCACTTGCTCAGGCGCCGAAAGGCCTGGCGCAACTGCAGCAGGGATGCCGTCGGCGGCATCTGCAACTGGTCGTAGTAGGTGGATCCCTCCACCAGAGGAGAGGCCGGAGGAGAGGCCGGATCGGGGGATGCGGAAGACGACGGCATGGCCCGAACGGCGTGATCACCCCCTGTTGGTCGGGCATCCTAGGGAGAACCCACCTGCCCGTCGTGGCCCGCTGAAGATGCGGAAGGTCGATTCCCTGGCCCCCCTGTGGGAGTCTCTCGGCTGGCGACCCGATGCGCGGCAGCTGGCCCAGTTCAGCACCCTGCAGGAGCAGCTGCAGCAGTGGAACCGCCGCCTCAACCTCACCCGGCTGGTGCAGGGCGACGACTACTGGATCGGCCAGGTGTACGACAGCCTCTGGCCCTGGCTGCCCTCCCTCACGGCACCCGGTCCAGCCCCAGCCCCCCAGCTCATCGACGTGGGCACCGGCGGTGGATTCCCGGGGCTGGCCCTGGCCATCGCCCTTCCTGAGGCCCACCTCACCCTGGTGGATTCGGTGGCCCGCAAGCTGGAAGCGGTGGAGGCCATGGCCCGGGCCGTGGGCCTGGGGGATCGGATCACCCTGCGGCGGGAACGGGTGGAGCGCACGGGGCATCACCCCGACTGCCGGGGCGCCTTCGACGGGGCGATGGCCCGGGCGGTGGCCAGCGCACCGGTGGTGGCGGAATACCTGGTGCCCCTGCTCAGGCCTGGGGGGCAGGCCGTGCTCTATCGCGGCCAGTGGTCTGAAGCGGATCAGCAGGATCTGGAGCGGGCCCTGGAGCCCCTCCAGGCCCGACTGGAGACCGTGGAACGGCGGGAGTTGCCCGCCGAGCGGGGCCTGCGCCATGCCCTGCGGGTGAGCCCACTGGGGCCCTGCCCCAGCGCCTATCCCAGGGCCGTGGGGCTCCCGGCCAAGGCGCCCCTCGGCCAGCTCAGCTGACCTGCAGCCGCTTGGCGGCCTCCCCCCCGACACGGGCACGCAGATGCCGCAGCAGCTCAGGAATGCGCTCCGCCCAGGGACTGCCCTGCAGGACGCCCAGAAGCTCCGCCTCGCTCACCTGCTGATCGAGCGCATCGGCATTCTCCCCCGGAAACCAGTGGCCGCCATGGCCGAGCAGCCGGTAGCGGGCCTGACAGAAGCCTTCCATGTCCCAGGCCTCCAGCAGGTTGTGGAGCCACAGCAGCACGGGCAGGTTGATCTCTCCTGGCGTCTGGTGCCAAGGGGGTAGCCCCTCCTGCCAGCTGGCCAGCCAGGGCGCCCCCAAGGCCTCCAGCCGGGCTCCCTCCAGGCGCTCAAGGGTCGGCGGCAGCAGGGTGGGGGCCTCCTCCAGGAGCGCCGCGGCCTGCAGATGGAGCCCGAGATCCGCGGCGCAGGAGGCCCCCACACTGAGGGTGTGCACCGCGGGGTGACTCAGGCAGAAGAGGTCGTTCACGACGATCGGATGGTGGGGTGCGCACAGCCCCTGCAACCGCCCGGAGGGAGTGTGGAGATGGCCCCCCTTGTCGGTGGGGCTGATCAGGAACACGCCCATGTCATGGGCCCGGGCCGCCTCCAGCGCCGGAGCATTCTCCTGCCGGATGTAATACCAGTGGAGATTGATGTAGGCGAAGGCATCGCTGGCGATCGCCTCTAGGATCAGGGGCAGGGGTGCATGGGTGGATAAGCCCACATGGCCGATCCGTCCCTCGCTCTGCCAGCGCCGCACCACCTCCAGGCATCCCCCGGGCCGCAGGGTCTGCTCCAGCAGCTCAGCGGTGTTGAGGCCATGGAGGGAGAGCAGATCCACCCGCTCCACCGCCAGGCGCTCGAAGCTGAAGGCCAGCTCGGCTTCAAAGCGGGCCGGGTCAGGGTCGGGGGCCACCTTGGTCTGCAGGAGGCGATCCCCATCCGGCACCTCTGGCAGCAGGGCACCGAGCTGGCGCTCGGAGGTGCCATACCCCCGGGCTGTTTCGATGTGATGGAACCCCGCCGCCACCGCAGCCCGCAGCAGCTCTTCCAGGCCGGCCTGGCTCTCCTCCTGGATCTCGTCTGCGGGAAGATCAGTCCAGCTCTGCTGGAAGCGCATCCCGCCCAGCGAGAGCAGCGGCATGGCCAACTCGGTGCGGCCGAAACGACGGCACGGCAACACCGTCAAGAGGCCTCCCGACGGGGCAGGGTGCGAC
>JBJTQT010000044.1:0-17715 GCA_046075745.1 Cyanobium sp.
GCCCTGCCGGTGGGGGCCTTCAGCTATTCAGAAGGCCTGGAAGTGCTCGCTCAGAGCGGGCGACTGTCGAACAGTCGGGCGGTGGAGGCCTGGATCGTCGCCGAGCTAGAGAGCGGGGTGCTGCCACTGGAGGCGGCCGCGCTGCCCGAGCTGATGGCCGCCCTGACGGCCTGGCGTGAGGGGGAGGCCTCCCGGGCGGGCCTGCTGGCCCGGGAGGTGGTGCGGGAGCGGGATGGGTGGCTGCTGGCGTTGCGGGAGGCGCCGGAGGTGCGAGCGCAGCAACGGCAGATGGGAGCTTCCCTGCTGGGCTTGCTGGCGGATTTGGGTTGGCCCCTCCCCCCGGGCCCTGAGGAGGGGAGCGCGCTGACGCTGGGTTGGCCAGGAGCCTGGGCCTGGGCGTTGGTGGCCCTCGGCGTCACTCCGGAGGAGGGGGTGGAGGCCTATCTCTACAGCTGGGTGGCCAATCAGCTGAGTGCGGCGGTGCGTCTGGTGCCCCTTGGCCCCACCGAGGCGCAGCGGCTGCAATTGCAACTCGCACCCAGGGTCGCGGACCGGGCTGTCGCCCTGGTGCAGGCTGGCCCCGAGAGCCTCTGGTCTGGAGGGGTGGGCGCGTCCCTGGCCCAGCTGCAGCATGGTGAGCTGTATTCCAGGCTGTTCCGCAGTTGATGGTGAGCTCCAATCAGCGGACGACAGCTTGGCGGAGGTCGCAGCAGAATGGCACTCCCCTTCCCTGGCGCCGTGCTCCATCCCAGCGAGCTCCATCCCAGCGAGCTTCATCCCAGCGGTCTGAATCCCGTCGTCGGCCCCATGCTTCGGCAAGGGCGTCGCTGATGGCCGCCAGCCGACTGCGGGTGGGTGTGGCCGGGCCCGTGGGTTCGGGCAAGACGGCCCTGGTGGAAGCCCTCTGCCGCCGACTGCGGGACAGGCTGCAGCTGGCGGTGGTGACCAACGACATCTACACCCAGGAGGATGCCCAGTTCCTGACCCGAGCTGGGGCCCTGCCTCCCGAGCGCATCCGCGGGGTGGAAACGGGTGGGTGCCCCCACACCGCGATCCGGGAGGACTGCTCGATCAACCGGGCGGCGGTGGCTGAGCTGGAGGCCTCCTTCCCTGATCTGGATCTGGTGCTGGTGGAGAGCGGGGGCGACAACCTGGCCGCCAGCTTCAGCCCCGAGCTGGTGGACCTGTGCATCTATGTGATCGACGTGGCCGCCGGAGACAAGATCCCCCGCAAGGGTGGCCCAGGCATCACCCGCAGCGACCTGCTGGTGATTAACAAGATCGATCTGGCGCCGCTGGTGGGCGCTTCCCTGGAGGTGATGGAGCGGGACACGGCGCGGATGCGCCCCGGCAGGCCTTGGTGTTTCACGGATCTGCGGCGGGGTGCCGGGCTGGAGCAGGTGGAGGCGTTCCTGCTGCAGCAGCTTCCTCCGGGTTCAGGGGCCCCGAGCTGAGGCGCACTGGTAGTCGCTTTGCTTGACAGAAGAGACGGCAATCGTCTGCAAATGCTCAGAAAGGCTGAACAGATTGCAAAAGGGTGTTAGTTGTTACCGGGCGATTCAGGGAGTGCTCGATAGTTTCCGCGATAACTCCGCACTTGCGGGTTTTCTTGCGAAGCACCCTTCCGGGCTCGCCCACCTCTTCTCTTTCTGGAGCCTTTTCATGAAGCCTCTGGCACAGCACTCCTCCGCACGACGGTGGGTTAGTGGTGTCTCTGCTCTCAGCCTCACACTGGCCCTCACCGCCTGCGGTGGTGGTGGTGGGGAAAAAACCGCCACAACGGGTGAAACCGGTGGTGAAAAATTCGATGGCGACGTGAAGGTTGGGATCCTTCACTCCCGCTCCGGCACCATGGCGATCTCGGAAAACACCGTGGCCGAAGCCGAGCTGATGGCCATCGATGAGATCAACAAGGCCGGTGGGGTCACCATCGAGGGCAAGAAGCTCAAGATCGTGCCCATCGAAGAAGACGGTGCCTCTGATTGGCCAACCTTCGCCGAGAAGGCCAAGAAATTGATCGATCAGGACAAGGTGGCCGTGGTGTTTGGAGGCTGGACCTCCGCCAGCCGCAAGGCCATGCTGCCGGTGTTCGAAGCCAAGAACCACTTCCTCTTCTACCCGATCCAGTACGAAGGCCAGGAGTGCTCGCGCAACATCTTCTACACCGGTGCCACCCCCAATCAGCAGGCTGAGCCCGCCGTCTCCTGGCTGCTGAAGAACAAGGGCAAGGACTTCTTCCTGGTGGGTTCCGACTACGTCTATCCCCGCACCGCCAACACCATCATCAAGGAACAGCTCAAGGCTGAAGGCGGCAAGCTGGTGGGTGAAGACTATCTGCCCCTCGGCAACACGGAAGTGGCGCCGATCATTGCCAAGATCAAGCAGGCTCTGCCCAAGGGTGGCGTAATCGTGAACACCCTGAACGGCGACAGCAATGTGGCCTTCTTCAAACAGCTCAAGGCCGCCGGCATCACCCCCGCCAACGGCTACGCGATCATGAGCTTCTCGATCGCTGAGGAAGAGGTGGCGGCCATCGGGCCTGAATACCTCGAGGGCACCTATGCGGCCTGGAACTTCTTCCAGAGCCTCGATACCCCCGCCTCCAAGAAGTTCACCGAGGCCTTCCAGGCCAAGTATGGCGGCCAGCGGGTCACCAACGACCCGGCTGAGTCTGCCTACAACATGGTGTACCTCTGGGCCAAGGGTGCGGAGAAGGCCAACAGCGTTGACAACGAGAAGGTGCGCAAGTCCCTGATCGGTGTCACCTTCGATGCTCCTCAGGGCCCGATCGAAGTGCAGCCCAACCATCACACCACCGAACTGGTGATGATCGGCGAGGTGCAGAAGGATGGCATGTTCAAGATCATCGAGAACAAGGGTGGCCTCAAACCGATCGCCTGGAACCAGTTCGTGCCCGAAACCAAGGGCTACACCTGCGACTGGACCAAGGATCGCCCCGATGCCGGCAAGTTCAGGATGTGAGCGAGCTTCGGGCCCTCTGATGGCCTGATGTGCAGGGGGGGGCAACGGTCCCCCCCTTGTTTTTGAACATGCAGGACGCCCATGACAGCTCTTTTAGACACCCTCTTCAACGGCCTGGCCATCGGCTCCGTGCTGATGATCGCCGCCCTCGGCCTGGCCGTCGTCTTCGGATTGATGGGGGTCATCAACATGGCCCACGGCGAGTTGATGATGCTCGGGGCCTACACCACCTTCGTGGTGCAGAACCTGCTCAAGAACGGTCCCCTTTCGGCCCTCTTCCCCATCTACATCCTGATCGCGATCCCCCTGGCCTTTCTCGTCAGCGGCCTGGTGGGCCTCCTGCTGGAGCGAACGGTGATCCGCAGGCTTTATGGACGGCCTTTGGAAACCTTGCTCGCCACCTGGGGCGTGAGTCTGATCCTGCAGCAGTTCGTGCGCTCTGTGTCCACGGCCTTTTTCGTGGGGCTGCTGCTGGCGGTGGCGCTGGGTCTGCTGATTCCGAGGTTCACGCCCGCCGGCTGGTGGGAGCGCCGTCAGGCCCCCCTGCTGCGGGTGGTGAACTGGGTGGTGGCCGGTGGACTGGGCATTGCTCTGGCCCATGCCTTGGGCTCCGTGCGTTCTCTCAAACTTCCTTGGTTCAGTGCCCGCAACATCGATGTCACCGCTCCCCAGTGGCTGCGGGGTTCCATTGATCTGGGCGGGGTGAACATGCCGGTCGGCCGTCTGTTCATCATCGTGCTCACGGCCCTGGCCCTCCTGGCCGTGAACTGGTTTCTGCAGAAGAGCGTCTGGGGTATCCGCATCCGTGCCGTCACCCAGAACCGCTCCATGAGCAGCGCTCTCGGCATCCCCACCGAACGGGTGGATGCGCTCACTTTCCTGGTGGGTTCGGGATTGGCCGGGGTGGCCGGGGTGGCGGTGACCCTGCTGGGCTCAGTGGGGCCCAACCTCGGCGGCAACTACATCGTCGACTGCTTCATGGTGGTGGTGCTCGGCGGGGTGGGCAAACTCCTCGGCACCGTTGTGGCGGCCCTTGGCATCGGCATCCTGAGCTACGTGTTCGGCTCCGGATCCCTCCTTCTGCTCTGGCCGTCCATGCCAGCCGCCCTGAACGAGCTCATCACCTTCTTTGCCACCACCTCCATGGCCAAGGTGCTCGTGTTCATCCTGATCGTGGTGTTCCTCCAGTTCAGACCGGCCGGTCTGTTCCCCCAAAAGGGACGGCTGGTGGAGGGCTGATCCATGGCTGTTGCATCCGGTTTCAAGCGCTGGTGGCCCTGGGTGGTGATTGCGGCCGCCGCCCTGATCCTTCCTTTTGTTCTGCCCCCCTTTCGTCTCAACCTGCTCGGCCGTTTCCTTTCCCTGGGAATCGTGGCCCTCGGGGTGGATCTGATCTGGGGCTTCACGGGGCTGCTCAGCCTCGGCCAGGGCATCTTCTTCGCCCTGGGCGGCTATGCCCTTGGCATGCATCTGCAGCTCAGCTCCCTGGAGCCCGGCCAATTGCCGGAATTCTTCGGCCTCTATGGCGTGAAGGAGCTGCCGACTTTCTGGCAACCGTTCACCTCACCGCTGTTCACCCTTTTCGCCATCTGGGTGATTCCAGCCCTGGTGGCTGGCCTGCTGGGCTTTTTGGTGTTCCGCAACCGCATCAAGGGGGTGTACTTCTCGATCCTCACCCAGGCCGCCCTGCTGGTGTTCTTCAACTTCTTCAACGGCCAGCAGAAGTTGATCAACGGCACCAACGGCCTCAAGACTGACACCGCCCGGTTCTTCGGCCAGCTGGTGGGCTCGGATGCCTCCCAGCGGTTGCTGTTCTGGCTCACGGTGCTGCTGGTGATCGGGGCCTGGTTCCTCTGCCGCTGGCTCACCACGGGCCGGTTCGGTGACGCCCTGATCGCGATCCGGGATGACGAACCGCGCATGCGCTTCACCGGCTACAACCCCACCGCCTACAAAACCCTGGTGTTCACCGTGGCCGGTGCCCTCGCCGGGATCAGCGGCGCGCTCTACACGGTGCAGTCGGGCATCGTCTCGCCCCAGTTCATGTCGGTGGCCTTCTCGATCGAGATGGTGATCTGGGTGGCCGTGGGCGGACGGGGCACCCTGCTCGGTGCCATCCTCGGGGCCGTGCTGATCAATTACGCCAAGAGCCTGATCAGTGAGGCGCTGCCGGAAACCTGGCTGTTCATCCAGGGAGCTCTTTTCCTTCTGGTGGTCACCGTTCTGCCGGATGGCCTGGTGGGCTGGTGGCGCAAGGGCGGGCCGCGCCAGCTCCAGGCGATGGTGGGCTGGCCCCCCCTGGCACCCACCTATCCCTCCCTGGATCTGGATCCCGCCGTTCAGGCCGAGCGCACCAGCCTCCAGCCCCCTGCTGATCGGGGAGCAGAGCCATGACCTCTGCCACCATGAGCCCTGCAGCCGCCGGCGAGCCGCTACTCGAGCTGCGCGGTGTGACTGTGAGCTTTGATGGCTTTCTTGCCCTCAACGATCTCAACCTCACCCTCCATCCCGGTGAGCTGCGGGCCGTGATCGGTCCCAACGGCGCCGGGAAGACCACCTTTCTGGGTGTGATCACCGGCAAGGTGCAGCCCACCAAGGGGAGTGTGTGGTTTCGCGGACGCCCCCTGGTGGGCATCACGGAACATCGGATCGCCCGGCTGGGAATCGGGCGCAAATTCCAGACACCCCGCGTCTACCAGAACCTCACCACCCGCCGCAATCTGGAGCTGGCGGTGAGCCGCAATGCCTCCCCTTTTGCGCTCCTCTTCGGCTCCCTGGAGCAGGAGAGCAGGGATCGAGTGCAGCATCTGCTGGAGGTGGTGGGTCTACTGTCCCAGGCAGGCCTTCCTGCTGGGGGACTGTCCCACGGGCAGAAGCAATGGCTGGAGATCGCCATGCTGGTGGCCCAGAGCCCGGAACTCCTCCTGGTGGATGAGCCCGTGGCCGGCCTCACCGATGAGGAAACCGAACGCACCGCCGCCTTGCTGAAGGATCTCAGTGGGCGCCACACGGTGCTCGTGATCGAGCACGACATGGACTTCATCCGTGATCTTCATGCCCCTGTGACCGTGCTGCACGAAGGCCATGTGCTCTGTGAGGGGCCCATGGAAACCGTGCAGAACGATCCGAAGGTGATTGAGGTGTATCTCGGCCGGGAGGAGGAGTGATGGCGGTACGCCTCTCCCGTTGCCTTGATGGTTGCCGCCCTGATCCGCGCATTCCTGATCCACGATGACCCCCACCCCTCTCTCCACCACCTCCCCCTCTTCGAAAGGGAGCACTGCCAATGTGCTTGAGGTTCGTGATTTGAATGTCTACTATGGAGAGAGCCATATCCTGCGCAATGTCGATCTAAGCGTCGGCTCCGGCCAGATGGTCTGTCTCATCGGGCGCAATGGCGTCGGCAAGACCACCCTGCTCAAGACCGTGGTGGGGTTGCTGCACCAGCGCTCGGGAAGCGTGGAGCTGGCCGGTGAGGAGGTGTCGGCCCTGCCGCCCTATCGCCGGGCCCGCGCCGGCATCGGCTATGTGCCCCAGGGGCGGGAGATCATCCCCCAGCTCACCGTGCGGGAGAACCTCCTGCTGGGCCATGAATCCCTGCCTGGCGGGCTGGCACGCCATCGCCACATCGACCCGGTGGTGTTCGAGCTGTTCCCGATCCTCGAAACCTTCCTCAACCGTCGCGGGGGCGACCTCTCCGGCGGACAACAGCAGCAGCTGGCCATCGCCCGGGCCCTCCTCGGCAAGCCCCAGTTGCTGCTGTTGGATGAGCCCACCGAAGGCATCCAGCCCTCCGTGGTACTGGACATTGAACGGGCCGTGCGGCGCATCATCGCCACCACGGGCATCAGTGTGCTGCTGGTGGAGCAGCACCTGCATTTTGTGCGTCAGGCCGACTGGTATTATGCCATGCAAAAGGGGGGAGTGGTGGCCTGTGGCCCCACCGGCGAACTCAGCAAGGAAGTGGTGGATCGCTTCCTCAGCGTCTGAGGGGAGTGCGGCTGCCGGCCTGACCGCAGCCCGGGGCCTTGCTACAGCGGGTGGGAGTCAATGTCTCCGATGGCCAAACCTTCCCTGCCTCACCCCAGAGCCCTGCAGCTCCCCCTGGCCTGCGCCTCCCTGCTTGCCGGCACCTTGCTGCCCACCTCTGCAGTGCAGGCTCAGAGCTGCCAATTCTTGGCGCCAGTGGGCGGCAACGGCACCACACCGATCGTCACCAAGACCATCAGCCCCGGCAATCCCCTGGGCCGGCCCAACTGGAACACGGATTTCTTCGTCACCCGTGCCTACAACTCCTTCAAGTTGTTCTTCACCGCAGACTCGTCGGTGTCCGCCACCTATCCCGTTCAGGCCTATCTGAAATTCACTGATGGCTCCAACCTGCGGGTGTTCAACGACAACATCACCCCGCAGCCCGGCACCGGTGGGGGCATCACGGTGCCGGCTGTGCCAGGCAAGGAGGTGAGTCAGGTGAACATCAAGGTGGGTGCCAGTCGAAACATGGCGGCCACGGGCTTCACCTATCGGGTCTCCGTCCAGGGCTGCCGCTGATCGACAGCGCCGGTGGGACTGCCTTCCAGGGGGCAGGTCAGGGGCCGGGGGAAAGCAAGAGGGCTGGATCGTTGCTACAGAACGGGAAGCCTTTGCCGTGCTCTGCATGCGTCAACCTTTGAGCTCTCAGATGCCCACCCCCCTGATCCCCCTTGCTCTGGTCTGTCTGACCGCCGGCTCCCTGCTTCAGGGGCCGGCGGCCCAGGCCCAGACCTGTCAGTTCCTCTCGCCGGTGGGAGGAGATGGAATCACCAACATCATCACCAAGACGATCGGACCCGGCAATCCCCTCGGCCGGCCCAACTGGAACACGGATTTCTTCGTCACCCGTCCCTACAGCTTTTACAAGCTGTTCTTCACCGCCGATTCCTCCGTGTCCGCCACCTATCCGATTCAGGCCTACCTGAAATTCACGGACGGTTCCAATCTGCGGGTGGTGGATGAAAACTTCGCTCCCCAGATGGGCACGGGCCGCCATTGGGACATCTCTGCGGTGCCCGGCAAGAGTGTGGCCCAGGTGAACTTCAAGATCGGAGCCAGCAGCAACATGGCGGCCACGGGCTTCACCTACCGCATCTCGGCCCAGGGCTGCTACTGAGGCGGCAGGCCCAGGCAGCGATTCCAGAGCGTTCGCGCCTCCTCCGTGGTCTGATCTGCACCGTCCCGATCCGCCGCCGCCAGTCCCTGCAACAGCAGGGGCCGGCAATCCAGGCTGTTCAGCAGCAGGCCTCCCTCGGCCTCCACCAGGTGGTGGGGAGCCAGGGGGGCTTCCTGGATCAGGCCGAGGTCCAGGGCCTGGCGGCGCATCACCCCCGGCAGGCAGCCACTGCTCTCCGGTGGGGTGAGCCAGGAGTCTCCCAGCCGCAGCAGCAGGTTTGCGGTGGTGCTGCAACAGAGCGCGCCGGAGGTGTTGAGCACCAGCGCCTCCTCGGCTCCGGCGGCGCGGGCTTCGCGGCGGGCCTGCACCGCCCAGCCGTAGGCCAGCGTTTTACACCGGCTGGCGGGGCTGCTGGGATGGCGCCGTTCCCACTCGCTCACCATCACCCGCACGGCGCGGAAGGTGGGCTGCCAGGGGGAGATCTGGAGCCAGAAGCGAGGCACCAGGGGCTCCTCTGAGCCCATCGGTAGATCGATCCCCCGCCCCCCGCTGCCGCGGCTCCAGTTGAGCCGCAGCGCCCCCCACCCCAGGCCGCTGCGGTGGATCGCCTCGGCGATCAGGGGGGTCAGCGCCTCCTCCCCGGGCGGCACCGGCAGGCCAAGCAAGGCAGCGCCCTCACACCAACGGCTCAGATGCTCCGCCAGCAGCCGTGCTTTCCCCCGAGCCACGAGCACGGTCTCGAAGAGACCATCCGCCAGGAGGAGCCCCCGATCATCCAGGGGCAGGCTCAGCTGGCTGGGAGGGCCCCACTGGCCCCGTGGTTCCCTCCCTGGGGTACAGGGGGTTCCGATCCAGGCCAGGGCCTCGCTCATGCCAGGGCGTGGAGCAGCGGCAGCAGCTTCCAGCCCATCTCCGCCGCCTCGGCAGCGGGATCGGAATCCGCCACAATCCCTCCGCCGGCATGCACCCGCAGCCGGTTTCCCCGCACCATCAGGCTGCGGATGAGGAGGTTGCTGTCGAACTGGCCATCGGCCCCCAGGTGAAACAGGGAGCCGCAGTAGGGCCCCCGGGGCACGGGCTCCAGCTGATGAAGGCGCTGGCAGGCTCGCACCTTCGGGGCACCACTGATGGAGCCTCCCGGCCAGCAGGCCCGCAGCAGATCCACCACCCCAGTGCCCGGGCGGAGCTGGCCCTCCACCACGGAGGTGAGGTGATGCACCTGGGCGTAGCTCTCCAGACCCACCAGCTGGGGCACGCGGATGCTGCCGGGGGTGCAGACCCGGCCCAGATCGTTGCGCAGGAGGTCCACGATCATCACGTTTTCCGCCCGGTCCTTCGGATCGCACACCAGTTCCGCGGCGGCGGCGGCATCGGCATCTGGAGTCGCGCCCCGGGGCCTGGTGCCCTTGATCGGCCTGGTCTGCACCAGGCCATCGCCATCGAGCCGCAGGAAGCGCTCCGGAGAGGCGGAGATCACCGCTTCTGGGCCGGCCACCGCCAGGCCGGAGAACGGCGCCGGGCAGCGCCGCCGCAGGCGGCCATGCAGCGCCAGGGGATCCGGCGCTGCGTTCAGCTCATGGCTGCAGCAGAGGGTGAGGTTGGCCTGAAACAGATCGCCAGCGGCGATCCACTCCTGCAGCCTGCGCACACCCGCCTCATAGGCCGCGCCGGTGGTGTGCCAGTGCCAGCGCTCGGTGGGCAGCCCTGGCCAGAGGGGGTCGTCGGGGGGGGCGGCCCCATCCAGGGCCCGGATGCGCGCTTCCATGGCCGCCAGGCGCCCGGGCTCTGTCCCCTCCAGCCAGCACTGGCGTTCGGCCCGGTCAAAGCGCACCAGGGGGTCGTGGCGGGCGGCCCAGAGCACGGCCATCTCCGGCTCCGGCCAGTGGGCGCCGGGCTCCACCCAGGCTCCCGCCTCATAGGCCAGCCACCCCAGCCAGGAGCCGCCCCCGGCCGCCATGGCAGCGAGGCTGGAGAAGGGATCGTCTGCCCCTGCCCCGCCCGGCAGCCCCCGGCATTCCACCACCTCCAGCGGGTCGACCCCCAGCACCGCCTGGCGCCCCAGATCGCTCTCATCCCCTTCCAGCAGCACCAGCCCCCTGCTTCCCAGCTGGTGGGCCAGGTGCAGCGTCAGGGTCCAGGGGTCCTGCCAGGGCAGGGGCCGTCTCAGGAGGGCCGTGGGGGTCAAGACCGCAATCCAGCCTCCCGCAGGGCCGCCTCCCGGATGCGGCAGCTGTCGCACACGCCACAGGGCTCTGCGCCGCCGGCGTAGCAGCTCCAGGTGTCGGCGATGGGCACGCCCAGCCGCTGGGCCTGGCGCACGATGGTCACCTTGTCCCAGAGCACCAGAGGCGCCCAGAGCTGGGGGCTGCGTCCTTCCCGCCCCGCTCGGGTGGCCAGGGCTGCCAGCTGCTGGAAGGCGTCGAGGTAGTCGGGCCGGCAATCGGGGTAGCCGGAGTAATCCACGGCGTTCACCCCCAGCACGATGCGTTCCGCCCCCCGCGCCTCCGCCAGGCTGAGGGCCAGGGCGATGAACACCGTGTTGCGCCCGGGCACATAGGTGGAGGGGATCACGCCCGCCTGCACGCCTGCGCTGGGGATGGGCTGGGCCTGATCGGTGAGGGCGGAGCCCCCCCAGGTGGCCAGATTCACCGCCACCTGGAGGTGTTCACTGAGGCCGAAGTGTGCGGCGAGCTTTTCGGCGGCCTGCAACTCCCGCTGGTGCCGCTGGCCGTAGTTGCACGAGAGGCCGATCACCCGGTAGCCGGCCTCGATGGCCAGGGCCGTGGCCGTGGCGGAATCCAGCCCGCCGGAGAGGAGGGCAACGGCCGTGGGCTGACCGGGGCTGGCCGGGCTGGAGCCGGAACCCGTGCTGGGGGTGGGGCTGGGGGGCACCCCATCGCAGATCGCTGTCCTCACCCTACAGACAGAATGCCAAGTACCCTCAACCCTCCGCTGGCATGGCCCGTGCTCTCTCCGCGTGGCTTGGGGCTGGGGCCCTGGCCCTCACCGCCACGGCGGCGTGCCCCCAGGTGGCCGCGGCCGAGCCCCCCGACCTCCGCCCCTATCCCCCGGCGGCCTCTGGGGAACGGCGCTGGCTGATCTCCGTGGCGGCCACTCCTGCCGCAGCGGCGGATCAGCGGGTGGAGCTGATCGTGGGCCGCACCCTGGCTGTGGATTGCAACCGTCACCTCCTGCAGGGTTCGATCGCGGAGGAAAGCGTGCCGGGCTGGGGCTATCCCCTGTTTCGGGTGAAGGGGGGCAGCCCCATGATCTCCACCCGCATGGCCTGCCCGGACCAGCCGCTGCGGCCACAGTTCGTGGTGCTGGCCGGAGCGCCCCTGCTGGTGCCGGTGAATCCACGGCTGCCGATCGTGGTGCTGGCTCCGGCGGATCTGGAGGTGCGCTGGCGTCTCTGGCGTGCGGAACCCGGCCAGAGGCCAGCCAACGTGTTTTAAGCCAGGGATCGGACCCACTGGATTGTTGGCAATTCGTTGCTGCAGCCTCCATCTAACAAGGACTCTCCCTAAGTTTCGGCCATCTTTCGTGTTGCCTCACGATCCGTTGTCGTTGTTCCCTTTGCCTCCCTGCATGCGCCTCCGCCAAAGATCCCAAAAGCAGTTGGCTCCTTCCCGCCAGGCCCCCTCACCCCGCTCCCAGGCCCACCGGGTCGGCCTCAGCCTTGGGTGCGCCCTGGCCTTGCTGAGCGCAGGATGCCAACGGGCCGCCGTGGAGGGGGAAGATCCCCCGGTGAGTTTGCAGGTGGCCATCTCCACGGGCCAGGAAACCGATCAGGTGGCCCGCTCCAACCTCAAGGCCCTGGCCACCCAGATCGCCAACGAGTACATGCGCAACCCCCCCGGGTGCTGCTGAATCTCAGGCTGCTGCCGGAGTCGGAGCTTGTGGAGAGCGTGCGCTCCAGGGCCAAGCTGGGGGCAGGACCAGACCTCTTGATCAGTCGGGTGTCGCCGGTGGAGATCTTGGATCGGGGTGGCTACCTCAAACCGGTAGACATCAGCGCTTCAAAGCTGGACCCCCTGCGGATTAAACACCTCTCGGATTTTCGTGATGGCTCCACCTATGAAGCCCTGCCCTTCCTGCTGCAGCCCACCGTGGCCTGCTACGACCGGCGGAAGGTGCCCAAGCCCCCCACAAAGCTGGGCGATCTCACCGCCATCGCCACGGCTGGGGTGAGGGTGGGGTTGCCCTTGCAGATGTTTGAGCTGATGTGGACCGCCAGCGACTTCGACGCGGATCAACCCCTGCTCAAGCTCTTCCGCACCCGGGTGGCACCTGATTCCCTGTGGGAGGGGCTGCCTCCCAATGACCGGGCGCGGGTGGTGGCCTGGCTGGGCTGGCTCTACAAGGCGAACATTTCCCCCAATGTCCTGTTCGTCGACACCAGCGATGATCTGATGGAGCGGATGGAGCAGGGCCAGCTCGACTGGATCAGCTGCAACAGCACGGCCATCGGCCGCCTCAAACGCGTCCTGGGTCCACACCTGGGGGTGTCCGTGCTCCCTGGCAGCAACGACGGCAAACCGGCCCGGCCCATGGCCCGCCTGCAGCTGATCAGCTTTGGGCGGGATTCCACTCCCACCCAGCGGCGCGTGGCCACCAACTTTGCCCTGTTTGTGCTCAATGATTTCAGCCAGAGCAATCTGGTGGCCAAGGCCTTTGGCAGCATGCCTGTCAACCAGAATGTGACGGTGCCGGTGAAGGATTCGCCTGCTTTGGCGGCCATGGAGGCCAGCCGCAAACATTCCACCGTGCCCACCTTCACAGAAGGCATTGGCTTTCGCCGGGGGAGCCGGCTGCGGCCTGGATCGGTGGATCCCCTGCTGCAGCTTCTCAAAAAAGCCGTCTATGCGGAGGAGACTCCCGAGGAGGTGGCGAACGGGATCGAGGACCTCTCCAAAGCGATTTTCGAGAACGATCAAGCCACCCAACACGTCCACGCCTCACACTCCAGTTCAGCAGAAGATCAATGAACCAGTTGTTGTATGTGTTGTTGGGCTGGCTCGGCCTGATCACCCGGGGAGCCGTGCTCTGGCAATTGGGGGCCATCCTGCTGTTGTTGGTGGCCTATCGGGCCTGGCGCTTGAGCCATCCAGCCCCCACCACCAGCTGGGGCCCGGTGTTTGCCAAGCTCGTCCTGGCTGCTCTGCTTGCGTTGGGGGGCCTCCTGCTCCCCGCCCTGGGCATCCCCGGCGGCCTGTTGGGGCTGTTTGGCCAGCTCACCTTGGTGTGGACGGCTCTGGCGGCCCTGCGTTTGGTGCTGCGGCGCACTCTGCCGGCGGAAGAGGTGCAGAACTACTGGATGAAGGCCGTGGCTCCGCTCTTTGCCTTGTTGGCGTTAGCCGGGTTGGTGAATCGTTTCGATGGGCTCGCCTTCCTCAACGAGGTGCCCATGCTGAAGCTCTTCAACGAGCCCCTGTCCCTCGGGCAATTGCTGATGCTCCTGGGCTTGCCCTATTTCCTGGTGGTGCTCTCCGATTTGCCGGTGGCCTTGATCGGCTAGCTGGCGGGGCGATTGCTGGGCCTGTCAGAAGGCAACCGCAAAGCCTTGGAGCTGGTGGTGCGCTATCTCCTGATCGGCATTGGTGTGCTGTGGCTGGCCGATCAAATCGGCCTCAATGCCACCGCCATCGCAGCCATTGCTGGAGGCCTCTCGGTGGGGCTGGGATTTGGCATCAAGGAGGTGTTTTCTAATTTTGTGAGCGGCCTCTGGCTGTTGTTTGAGGGTGCGCTCCAACCTGGAGAGGTGTTGCTCTTCGATGGTGATGTGGTCACGGTGCGCAAGCTGGGCCTGCGGGCCGCCACGCTCGTCCGCAAATCTGATAACGCGGAGCTGGTGGTACCCAACCAAACTTTTTTCACGGAAACCACCACCACTTACACAGGCACAGAGGAATTGCGCTGCGGTTTCCTGAAAGTCCGTGCGGATTATCGGCACAATCCTGATCAGGTGATGTCGTTGCTGGTCGACATCGCCAAGGCCAACCCCCTGGTGCTACCCGATCCAGCACCCTCTGTGAGCATTGGCAATCTTGGTGATTATGCCATTGAATATGGCTTGGAATTCTGGATGCAAGATCCTATAAAAAATGGCAAGATCTCTGGGCAGCTCCGCTATGAAATTCTAAGGCGCTTCAACGAAGAGGGCATCGAAATCCCCAAGCCGCCCTATCTCCCTCTAACGCAACCCTAGCCATTTGTGGCTCTGAAGGCTCAGGCGCCAGGCTGGATGGGAGCGCACATGATCGATTGCCAGCGCCAAGCCCTGGGGATTGTCCCAGCAGGGCTGCAGCAGCAGACGGGGCCCTTGGTCGTCACAGTCTTTTGGATTGTGGAAGCCCCCCCTGGCTGAGGCGAAGGCGATGGTTTCGGCGAAGACCAGATCCGCGGCCTCACTCACCACCACCTTGAGCTCTTGGCAGCGTGCCAGCAGTTCGGGGCGTGGCGGGGCATGGCGCTTGGGCGAGAGGGTGATCCAGTCGAAGCGGCCGCTGAGGGGGTGGACTCCGCTGGTTTCCAGATGCAGCGGGGCCACTCCGGCCAGGGCGACACAGAGGGGGCCCAGATCATGCTGCAGGGGTTCGCCGCCAGTGATCACCACGAAGGCGGCGCCCTGTTCCGTGGCCCTGCGGGCCTGAAGGGCCAGTTCCGTCACGGTGAGGCGGGGGTGGGGGGCTTCTGGCCAGGAGTGCTTGGTGTCGCACCAGGGGCAGCCCACATCGCAGCCCGCCAGGCGCAGGAAGAAGGCGCTCCGCCCGCTGTGCAGCCCCTCACCCTGCAGGGAGTGGAAGGTTTCCACCACCGGGAGGGTGCTGGGGCGTGCGTGGAGGGGGGTGGAACCCATCTTGTCCAGAGCCTAGGGCTGTTGGGGTGATGGGGTTGCTGGAACGCCGGAGGGTGTCCGTGGGGTGGCGGGGGCGTTTGGCGAAGCGGTGGGGGCCAGCCAACGCAGGTACTGGGCTCTCACCAGGGGCTCCGAGTCTGGCGGCCAGGTGGATGTCAGGCGATAGAGCTTGTAGACCGAGTTGTTTTGGTCCCCCACCAGGTTCCGATAGGTGGCCAGCGCGCTCTGCAGCTTCGAGAGGGCTTGCACCACGGTCGTGCCGGCATCATCGTGCCTACCAGCTGCGTAGTCGGCCAGAGCTGATTGCAGAGAGCGCTGCGAAGCATCCACATCAGCCCGGGCCGCATCCACCTGAATTTTGGAGGCGACAAAGGCGGCGTAGGCATCTGTCACTTCTCTGGTGATCTTCAACCGTTCCAACTCTCCTTGGGCCACGGTTTGCCGGGCTTTGGCATCGGTGGCGTTGGCATCGGCGTCGCGGATGCCGCCGTCAAACACCTTCCAATCGAAGGTCAGGCCAGCAAAGGTTGTGTAGCCGGAGGAGCGGGTGAGGGTGTCGGGCAGGTCATCGTTGAAGGAGCCCCCCTCAAGATTGAAGTTTTGCCGTTGCACCTGCCCGGAGAGGGCCAAGGAGGGGAGCGCCCGCAGCCGAATGGCGCGGGCATCGCTCATCAGGGCCTGCGCTTCCAAGGCATTGGCCCGCAGTTCCTCTCGGCGCAGCAGGGCTTGCTCAATGGACACCACACGCGATTGTTGCCAGATCGGAATCACAGCCGGCGGCTCAGAGGGCAGGGCCAATTTCCCGGGTTCAAGGTTGATCAAGTAGGCCAGGGCATTGGCGGCCTGGATGCTGTCTTTATGCGCTTTGATTCGGGCCAGCAGCAGGGAAACCGTCTGGGCTTCGAAACGGCTCACTTCCCCAGCAGGTCGCTGCTTCGTGTGGGCATCGATGTAGATTTTTACTGCTTGATTGAATAGCTCGATCAGATCCTTTTCATAGGCCAGGGCTTCTTGAAGGTTGGTGTACTTTTCCTGAACCTGAAAGATCAACTCGCGGGTGGTGAAGGTCATCCGGTTCCGCAGGGCCTCGGTGCGGCTACCCCGGGCCGCTTGCCTGGGGCCACGGCTGGGATCAAAAAATGCCCAGGACAAATCCGCATAGGGATTGGATTGGACTCCGTTTTTGTATGTGATGTTCTCCTGCGACGAGCTGCCCGGTGTTTTTGTGGTGATGCTGGTGGAGGTGGTGGTGAACCCCAACACTCCGGGGATCGATGTTTTCAGGCTCAGGCTGGGAACCCACTCGCGGCTGATCGCCACGCCATTCCACTCGGATTCCTGGATCTTGGCCACTGTTTGAGTCAGTTCGGGGCTTGTGGCCAGCCCCCTTTGGATGGCTTCCTGGAGACTGATGCGTTCGGCGGCCTTTTGCAGCCCATCACGATTTTCCCGATATTGCTGATAGATGAGATAGAGATTGGAGTCTTTGTTGATAATCGAGAGCAAATTCCGCACATCCGTAGGGATGGTTGGTGTCATCTCCACCGACTGGCCATGGGCTGGGCAGATGGGGTTGAAAGCAGCTGCAATCCACAGCAGGCCATACAGATGGATTGGGTAGCGGATGCGGAGCTTTTTCACGCTGACCAAGGGCACGAAGACTTGCGTAAAGCCTGGGCAAATTCAACCATTGTCTTCCCTTTGGTTGCTTTGTTCCCTTCCTCAGATGGGAACGGCCACCGCAGGAGTCTCCTGGCTGGAGGTGTTAGCGGGGGAGGATGTTCCCCTCTGATACTTCTGGGCGGCTTCAACCAGGCCGCGGAAGAGGGGATGGGGCTTGCCTGGGCGGGAAAGAAACTCTGGATGGAATTGGCAGGCAGCGAAAAAAGGGTGCTCCGGCAGCTCGATCAGTTCCACCAGGCGGCCATCGGGGGAGGTGCCGCTGATGGCGTAACCCGAGTCCACGAAGAGCCCTCGGTAGGCGTTGTTGAACTCATAGCGGTGGCGATGACGCTCATACACCACTTCCTCGTCGTAGAGCTCCTGGGCAAGGGTGCCGGGAGTCAGGCGGCAGGGGTAGACGCCCAGGCGCATGGTGCCCCCCAGATCCACCACATCCTGCTGCTCGGGCAGCAGATGGATCACCGGATGGGGGCTGGCGGGATCGAGCTCGGCGCTGGTGGCGCCCTCCAGGCCGGCCAGGTTGCGGGCCCACTCGATCACGGCGCACTGCATGCCCAGGCAAAGGCCCAGGAAGGGCACCCGCTGCTCACGCGTCCAGCGGATCGCCGCCACCTTGCCATCCACGCCGCGGTTGCCGAATCCCCCGGGCACCACCACCGCATCCATCCCCGCCAGCAGGGCCGCCGCCCCCTGCTCCTCGATGCTCTCGGCGCAGATCCAGCGCAGATCGAGGGAGGCATCGCGATCGAGGCAGGCGTGGCGCAGGGCCTCCACCACCGAGAGGTAGGCGTCGTTGAGCTGCACGTACTTGCCCACCAGCGCCACCTTCACCGCCGGACCGGGATGGCGCAGCCGGTGCACCAGCTCCGCCCAGCGCACCATGTCGCTGGCGTGATCCGCCAGGCCCAGGGCTTCCAGCACCTGCCGGCAGAGGCCCTCCTGCTCCAGCGCCAGGGGCACCGCATAGATGCTGTCGGCATCGAGGGCCTGGATCACCGCCTCGGCACGCACGCCGCAGAAGCCGGCGATCTTGCCCTTGAGA
>JBJTQT010000045.1:0-23640 GCA_046075745.1 Cyanobium sp.
ACAATGGTGCTGCCGGTGGTGCTGCCGCTTCGGGTGATCTGAAAGTTGAAGGCCGTGGAGCCAGCCTGGCCTTCGGCGAGAGACGACTGGGACGCGCTGATGGACAGAACGGCTGGCGGCAGGGATCCCAGCAGAGCGGCCACGTTCAATCGACCGCCCGTGACCGTCTTTCCGGCAAGGGAAGCCGTTGGCGTGGTGCTGGCGAGGAGTGCCGAGCGGATCTGGGCCGCAGAAGCGCCAGGATTGCTGGCGGCGTAGAGCGCCACAGCCCCCGTGACATGGGGCGTGGCCATGGAGGTGCCGCTGTAGACGCCGTAGGTGCCACCCGGGAGGGTGGACATGATCGAGGAGCCCGGGGCTCCGAGATCCACGGTGCTGCTGCCGTAGCTGGAAAAACTCGAGAGATCACCAGCGCTTGTCATCGACGCCACAGCCACCACGGCGTCGTAACCAGCGCCGGAGGTGGTGTTGTAATTGGAGGGGTAATTGGCGGTTACATCATTATTACTTGTTGAGTTGCCCGCCGCAGCAACAAAAAGAATATTCTGCTTGGCCGCACGCGTGATGGCATCCTGCAATCCCTGGGAATAGCCTCCCCCTCCCCAGGAATTATTACTGGCTACAATATTGAGGCCATGGCGAGTCTTCAGATCCGTGAGATAATCAAGTGCTTTGATCGCTCCCGAGGTGGATCCACCCGTGCTGCCTAGAAACTTGGCAGAGATCATCGATACATTCCAGTTCACGCCGGCCACACCCAGGCCGTTGCCACCTACGGCACCGATGGTGCCGGCGACATGGGTGCCGTGATCATCTGCACTTCCGTCATAGACGCTATTGTCATTATTGAAAAAGTCCCAGCCACGCACATCGTCGATATAGCCATTGCCATCATTATCCACCCCATCAACAGCCTCAAAGGGATTCAGCCAGGCATTGGCCGCCAGATCAGGGTGCGTGAAATCAAATCCCTCATCAACGATGCCCACATAAACGGATTTTGAGCCAATGGCTCCATTGTTCCAGGCCACTTCTGCCTGGCTTCCGAAAAGGTTTGTGGTGCCAGCAGGCCCAACAAAAACTGGGGAATCGCTGCTGTACATCCCCCAGAGCGAGCCGTTGACATAATTGGGGTCATTGCTGATCACCTGGGGCTGCACGGCCTGATCCACCTCCGCGTAGCGCACCAGGGCCTGGCTGCGGTAGTTGGACAGCACATCGTCCAGCCGCCCGGGATCCGCCACCTGGATCACCTCCAGCAGCCCCTCTCCCCGGGCCTTCATGGTGGCTGTATGGATCAGCTCCTTCCGCAGACCACCCACCCGGCTCAGGGCTTCCGCCCTCGCTGCTTCGGTGGCACCCGAATCCCACTGCACCAGAATCTGCACAGATGTGTTGGGCCTGGGATCCGTTCCCCGCACCGGCGGTGGGGCTCCATCAGGAAAGCCCAGGGGCACCACCCAGGAATCCGCCTTCAGGGGGCTGACTGACGCCAGCGACCCGGAACCGATCCCCGCTGACTCCACTGGCGACGAGGGAACCAAAGCAGGGGCAATGGCCTGGATCGCTCTGGGGATCGATGGGTGGTCCAGACCCGTGACACGCTCCAATGAACGCTCGCCCGCAGCCAGCAGACGCGCAGAGATGGGCCCCAGCCGGACCAGCCCAGGAGCCTGGACAGGCCAGTCCAGGGGGGCGGCTCCGAATCTGCTGAAAGCCCTTGGGAGGATGGATGGATCAGCAAACACAGCCCGAGCACCGTCGCCCCCGGTGGAGGCCAACCGTTGCTCTGAGAGCCAGCGAACCCACTCCTCAATGGAAAACCGCCTGAGAGGCGCACCTGTCGAACTGCTGGCCATGGCGCTGCGGAGAGATCGCGGTATCCACATCTGCGGACCTGGCTCTACAGGTCTGGACGTGGCTGTGGTGAATAGATTTGAGACTAAAGCTTCCCCATTCCTTCCACCAGCGCCGTGGGCGAAACCGCAATCTTCCCAGGCTTTGCCGTGGTTCCCCCTGGCCTGGAAACCGTGGCCGCAGAGGAGCTGAGCCAGCTCGACGCCGAGTCTCCACGGCGCCAGCGCGGGGGGGTGGCCTTCACCTGCGACATGGCCGGCTTCTACCGAGCTCACCTGCAGGCCCGACTGCCCTTCCGCCTCCTGCGGGAACTGGCCCGTTTCCCCTGCACAGGGAGGGATGATCTTCGCCAAGGATTGCCGAAGGCCCTCGACTGGGAGACCTGGCTGCCCCCGGAGCGGAGCCTGCGGGTGGAGGTGAGTGGAGGCACCTCAGCCCTGAATCACAGTCACTTCACAGCGCTGGAGGTGAAGAACATCCTGGTGGATCTGCAGCGACAACGCTGGGGCACCCGCAGCACGGTGGATCGCCTCGATCCCGACCTTGTGATCCATCTGCACCTTCATCGTCACGGGGAAGCGGTGCTCAGCCTGGATGGCAGCGGCGGCAGCCTGCACCGCCGGGGCTGGCGAGCTGCCGTTGGCATGGCGCCCCTGAAGGAGAATTTGGCGGCCGGGCTCATTGCGCTCACCGGCTGGAAGGGCGACTGCCCCCTGGTGGATCCCTTCTGCGGCAGCGGCACCTTGCTGATTGAGGCGGCCTGCATGGCCCTGGGCCGGGCTCCAGGACTGGTTCCGACCCTGGCTGGAGAGCCCCCCAGATCCCGGCGATTCGCCCTGCAGCGCTGGCCTGACTTCGACCCTGACCTCTGGCAACGGGAAGTGCTGGCCGCCCACCGGCTGTCCCGCGACACCTTGGCGGATGGGCGCCCACTGGCGCTGATTCTGGGCCGCGACCATGACGCCGACGTGCTCGCCCAGGCCCAGACCAACGCAGAGGCAGCGGGGGTGGCCCCCTGGATCCGCTTCGAGCTTGGGGAAGCGGAATCCTTTTCTCCCCCCCCAGGTCCTGGACTTGTGGTGACCAATCCACCTTTTGGAGAGCGCCTTGGGCAGCCCGAGGAACTGGAGCAGCTGTATGCGGCCCTGGGCCATCAACTTCGGCAGCGGGCCCCCGGGTGGACCGTCTGGTTGCTGAGCGGTCACCCCGGCCTCACCGCGTCGCTGGGGCTCAAGACCTCCCAGCGCATTCCCGTGAGCCACGGTGGGCTGGATTGCCGCTGGTTGCGGTATCCACTGCGGGCGGGCCCTGGCTGAGGAACCCGCGGTGGGGCATGATCCACACGGACCCGCCTGCCCGCGCGTGCCCTCCCCTCAGGATTGCGGCGATCACCGTGCGCATCTGCGCCTTCGTTCGCTGAGTTGGGCGCTGCTGGCGGGGGGGGTCTCCGGCCTGCTGACTCTGCTGCTGCCGTGGCCCCAGGATGGTCTGGAGCGGCTGGATCCTTCCCTGCGGGCGGCCTGCTGCGGATTGTTCTACGGGCTTCTGGCCTTTCACCTTCAGCGGGTCGATCCAGACGATGGCCATCTCCAGGCCGGGCTGGTGGGGGCCATCTGCGGCATCCGCAGCCTGGCGGCACCCTTTCCAGGCGTGCACAACTGGACCCTTTTCCCCCTGAGTTCTGCACCCTGGACCCTGGAAGAGCTGACAAGGGGCCTGTCATCACTGATGATGGAAGCTCTGCTGATGTGGTTGCCTCTGTGGTGGCCAATCATCGGCAGTGCCCTGCTGCTCCAGTGGGCCAAGCGCCTGCTGCCCGCCCCGCGGCCATGAGCCTGCTGCATGCCACCTGGCTGTTTCCCCCGGAAGGAGCGGGAGGTCGCCTGCTGCTCTGGGCCGACACCTGGCGGGTGGCGACGCCGGTGAAGCCAGAAACGGGAGTGCCGGACCACCCCCTCACCCTGAACTGGGACGATCTGGCGGACTGGCTCCAGGAACACGACCTCTGGTCCGAGGCCCTGAGGCCTGCCAATGCCAGCCTCACCCTGCCAAGCCGCAGCCAGGCGGCCCGCGGCCGCCGAGCCTCCCAGGACGGGACCTGGAGCGGCCTGCCCCTTCAGGCCGGCGAACCCATTCCCAGCCAGGTGAGCTGGTGGCCGTGGAAGGTGGAGGGGCTGGCGATGGAACCGGGGGCGGCGGCGGAATGGCTCAGCAGCCTCCCCCTCTCCGGACACCACCCTGATCTGGCGGATGAGCTGCGCTGGTGGAGCCATCTACAGCGCTGGGCCCAGAGCCTGATCGCCCGTGGCCGCTGGCTTCCCCAGGTGGAGGAGGGCAGGGCCTGCTGGCTGCCCCTGCTGAATCGGGAAGGCGACAGACGACGACTGGAAGAGTTGGCCATGGGCCTGCCCCAGGTGGCCACCTGCGCTGTTGCCTCCGGCGCCCCCACGGAGAAAGCCCTGGCCTGCCGCCGGCCAGGCAGTGGCCGCCTCCGGGTGGCCAGCCTTCTGGAGGCCCTGCTGGATGGGCAGTTGCGCCATGGCTTCGCCCCACCGGCCAAGGACCTTGATCCACTGCTGGCAGCCTGGCAGAAGGCCCTGGGGAAGGGGGATGGTCGCCTGGCGCTCGATGCGGAGCAGACAGAGCGGCTGCAGACCGCCACCCACCACTGGCGTGAAGGGGTCGCGGGGCGGGTGGCGCCGGCGCGCGCCTGCCTGGAGCTGTTCACCCCCGCCGACGGGGACGAACTCTGGGAGCTCCGCTTCTCCCTGCAGGCCGAAGCAGAACCCAGCCTGCGGCTGAACGCCGGGGTGGTCTGGGGAGCGGGGGACAGCACCCTGCAGCTCGGGGAAGTGGAGGTGGCTCAACCCGGAGAGCTGCTGCTGGAGGGTCTCGGCCGGGCGCTGCAGGTGTTTGAACCCCTCGGTAGGGGCCTGGAAAGCGCCACACCCGAACAGATGCAACTCACCCCCGCGGAGGCGTTCGTGCTGGTGCGCACCGCCGCCAACCAGCTGCGGGATGTGGGCTTGGGCGTGGTGCTTCCCCCCAGCCTCAGCGGTGGCCTGGCCAGCCGGTTGGGCCTCTCGATCGAAGCGGAACTGCCCAGCAAGTCGCGGGGACTCAGCCTGGGTGAGGGTCTGGACTGGCGCTGGGAGCTGATGATCGGCGGGGTCACCCTGAGCCTCAAGGACCTGGAACGGCTGGCGGCGAAACGGAGCCCGCTGGTGCAGCACAAAGGGGCCTGGATTGAGCTTCGGCCAGGCGATCTCAAGAACGCAGAGCGCTTCTGCGCGGCGGATCCGAGCCTGAGCCTGGATGAAGCCCTGCGCCTCACCGCTAGTGACGGCGACACCCTGATGCGCCTGCCGGTGCATCGCTTCCTGGCCGGGCCGAGGCTGCAGGCCGTTCTGGAGCAGTACCACCAGCAGAAGGCACCTGACCCCCTGCCGGCTCCCGAGGGGTTCTCGGGCCAGCTGCGCCCCTATCAGGAGCGAGGCCTGGGTTGGCTCACCTTTCTTCACCGCTTCGACCAGGGCGCCTGCCTGGCCGATGACATGGGTCTGGGGAAGACCATTCAGCTGCTGGCGTTTCTGCAACATCTGAAAGCCGCCGGTGAACTGAAACGGCCGGTGTTGCTGGTGGCGCCCACCTCCGTGCTCACCAACTGGAAGCGGGAGGCGGCGGGCTTCACGCCGGAGCTGGAGGTTCGCGAGCACTACGGGCCAAAACGCCCCAGCACGGAAGCTGCCCTGCGCACCTCCCTCGATGGCATTGATCTCCTGCTCACCAGCTACGGGCTCCTGCAGCGGGACAGTGAGTTGTTGGAGAGCATCGACTGGCAGGGGATGGTGATCGATGAGGCGCAGGCCATCAAGAATCCCTCCGCCAAGCAGAGCCAGGCCGCCCGCGACCTGGCCCGCCCCCGCAAACAGAGCCGCTTCCGGATCGCCCTCACCGGCACCCCCGTGGAAAACCGAGTGAGCGAGCTGTGGGCCCTGATGGACTTTCTCAACCCGAGGGTGCTGGGGGATGAGGCCTTCTTCCGCCAACGCTATCGACTCCCGATCGAGCGTTACGGCGACATGAGTTCGCTGCGCGATCTCAAGGCCCGGGTGGGCCCCTTCATCCTGCGGCGCCTGAAAACCGACAAATCCATCATTTCCGATCTGCCGGAGAAGGTGGAGCTCAGGGAGTGGGTGGGTCTGGCGCCCGAACAGGTGAAGCTCTACCGCAAAACCGTGGACGAGAGCCTGGAGACCATCGCCCGCGCGCCCCTCGGGCAGCGGCATGGGCAGGTGCTGGCCCTGCTCACCCGCCTCAAGCAGATCTGCAACCATCCAGCTCTTGCCCTGAAGGAAGGGAGCATCGACAACGGTTTTGCATCCCGCAGCGCCAAGGTGCAGCGGATGGAGGAAATCCTTGAGGAGGTGATCGAGGCGGGTGACCGAGCCCTGCTCTTCACCCAGTTTGCGGAGTGGGGGCATCTGCTTCAGGTCTATCTTCAGCGCCGCTGGCGCCAGGAAGTGCCCTTTCTGCATGGGGGCAGCAGCAAAAGCGACCGGCAGGCCATGGTGGATCGCTTCCAGGACGACCCCCGGGGACCCCAGCTGTTTCTCCTCTCGCTGAAGGCCGGGGGGGTGGGGCTCAACCTCACCCGGGCGAGCCACGTGTTCCACATCGACCGCTGGTGGAATCCAGCCGTGGAGAACCAGGCGACGGACAGGGCCTACCGCATCGGCCAGACCAACCGAGTGATGGTGCACAAATTCATCACCAGCGGCACGGTGGAAGAACGGATCGATCGCATGATTCACGAAAAGTCCAAACTCGCCGCGGACATCGTGGGAAGCGGAGAAGATTGGCTGGGAGGATTAGATGTGAGCCAGCTCAAGGAGCTGGTGGCTTTGGAGGACAGCCGAGATTGAGAGTCGGCGACAAGAGCGCAGACGAAGAGGACTGGCACCTATGTCATTCTGGATGAGGATCTGAAGGGGGAACTTGTGCCTGAGAGGGTGACAATATTTGGAGGTGGCGGATTCCTGGGATCTGCCATTATCGATCGCCTGCTGGCCGACGGCCATGCCATTCGAGTTTTTGAGCGACCACGTATCAAGCCATTTCGAACCTTTACACAAGCGGAAAACGTGGAATGGATCGAAGGAGAGTTTGGCCATATTCCCGATATTCAAATTGGCCTTGAAGCCGCCACTGCCGTCGTACATCTTGTCTGCACAACTCGGCCAAAAAGCTCAAACGACGAGCCCATCTACGATGTACAAAGCAATGTGATTTCAACCCTTCAGCTCCTCGGCAAAATGAGAGAGATGGGTATCAGGAAGATTCTCTTTGCCTCCTCTGGAGGCACGGTCTATGGTCCTCCTCTCTACACGCCAATCAACGAGGAGCATCCCACCAACCCAACCACCTCCTATGGCATCACAAAACTCACCATTGAAAAGTATTTGCTCCTGGAAAAAGCTCTGCACGGTTTGCAGCCGGTGATCCTGCGGGTTGCCAATCCCTATGGCGAACGACAGCGTGTTGAATATGCCCAAGGCGTTGTGGCCGCCTTCTTGAAAAGAGCTCTTGCGAGGGAACCCATAGAAATCTGGGGAGATGGCTCTGTGGTTCGCGATTATCTGCACGTGGCGGATGTGGCCGAAGCTTTTGCCGCCGCCCTCGGCTACCAGGAAGATCGCTGCATTTTCAATATTGGATCGGGAGCAGGCACCTCCTTGAATGAACTAGCCACCATCCTTTCTAAGCAGCTCGGTCGAGACCTGGAAGTGATCTATCAAGCTGCCCGTGATTTTGATGTGAAATCCAACGTTCTCTGCTGTGAGCGGGCACGCCAAGAACTGCACTGGCAACCACAGATTTCCATGGCTTCTGGTTTGAAGCGCACCCTGACCTGGCTGCAGACACAGAACAACGGCTAAGGCTCAGCGGGCGCAGAAGCGCACAAGCATGGAGGCGCTGTCCTTCGGGGGGGAGAGTTCCGCCGGATCAAAGGGGGGCGCATCTGCCTTCGCTCTCATCGCCTGCATGGGCATCGGGCTTCGATCATCCTCCACCTGCACCTGGAGCGGCTGGAGCCGGGAAACTCCGATCGCTGCGGCCACATCAGAGGCCCTGGCGAGGGCCTGGCGATAGGCAGCCGCGAGCAGGGCCCGGCGTGCCGCCAGGGAGCTGGCCGGATCCGCCTCGGGACTCACCGGAGCCAGGCGCACCCCAGGCAACGGGCCCACCTGGCGTATCAGAGGCTGCAGGCGAGACGGGGCAAGACTTCCGCTCACCTGCAGGGAGGCCTGGGTGAGGAAGGGGCGCCCGCCCTCCGCGGGGCGCTGCCAGGTGGAGGGAGAGCTGACGCGAAACTCCATCACCCCAAGGCCGATCAGTGCGGTGCGCACCGCCCCGAGCCGCTGCTGAAGCAGGGCCAGGGCCCCATCGCTGCTGGGATGCTCAGCCTCCAGGGAAAGCGACACGCGCAGCCGGGCGATGGGACGCTCCTGCTCGGCACTGCCGCGGGCCTCCAGCAGTGTGCCGTCGCAGCGCTGCTGAACCTCGGCTTGGGCAGGGCGGCAATAGTGGGCGCCCAAAATACAGACCAACACAAAAGTGAGAATCTTAAGAATGCGCAAAGGTGAAAGCTTCACTTCAGAGCCACAGCAAGCCATTGTCCAACCTACATGAAGCAGCTATAAGCAGTGGCACCGAATGAAGGCAGCAGCTTGGCAAACAACCCCCGGAGGCCAAATCTGTTCTTGTTGGCGCTGAGTGCCTGTTTCAGCGTTGCAGGCATACCGCTCAATCTGGCTGTGCAGGCACAGGAAAAAACGGATAAGCCCCCTGAATCTTCAAGCAAACCAGGTGCCCAATCCAACTCTCCAACCAAGGCAGATAAAGAGATCAAGCCCTGCCCAGATGGAAATGGAATCTTTGAGAGTGTGCCAGTGTTCTTTCGCGATCCCGCAAACATCGAACCGATTCTGCGGGCTGCTCCTACGCCAGCACGTTGCGGGCAAGTTGTCGGCATCAACATTGGCACTCCTCGCTCGATTGCGATTTACGGGAATCGCGAAGGAAGAGAGGCACTGAAACGCTTCATTGGGAGCCTTGACCACACCCCTGAGATTGAGCAACTGGCTAAAGGATGCCTCTGATGAGTCGAGCACCATCAACAAACTTTTTCCCGAACTTCAAGCGATGAGAGCAGGTCCTGTCTCGGCCTCCCAGGCCCTGGCGCTGCTCTCCGCTCTGTCGAGGGAGGAATCGCGGTGGGAAGCCTTGGATTCGGGCATCACTCTCAACCTCACCCCCATCCTGATGCGCGATCAATCGCAGGCTGAAGTGGATGTTGATCTCAGCATCGGCTATCCCGAAACCAAAGACGAAAGCAAAAAGCCTAGCGTCATCTTTCGGGCCTCTGATGATAAAGCGAAACCACGCTTCCGCATTGCCCAGTACTCTCTCAAAACAAAAGTATATGTGAACACCATGGACCTTTTTGCTCTCAGCAGCTTCAGCAATCAGACAACGGTCACGGGTGGACGCTGGTATGTTCCGCTCGTTGGCACGATCTGGGAAGGATTATTTGGGGATATTCCTGTACTCGGTGGCTGGTTCAGCTTCAAGCGCAAGCCCCAGAACATGTAGCATCAGAGCATTGTGCTGGCCAACACATTAATTGTGCCTTCAGCCATGGGAATGGCATCCTATTACAACAATACTAACCCCCGAGATGCATCATTACATCTCCATCCAGCGTCAATCCCCAATTCCATAAAGATTGATCGTGGATATTAGCACTGTTAGAGCGCTTCAGCGCTCGTCCTCGCAATTGTGATCTAACCAGCGGAGTAAGGCTGATTGAACAACCCCAGTTGCTGCACGAGCAAGCTCAGAAACAGCCCCACATCCGTCACCACTCCCACGGATTCCAGGGAGCCGCGGTCGCTGAGTTTGGTCACCACCGCTGGATTGATATCGACGCACACCAGCTTCACCCCAGCGGGCGTCATGTTGCCCACCCCGATGGAATGGAGCATGGAGGAGAGCATCAACACCATGTCGGCGCCCTGCAGGGCCTGGGCATAGGCGGCCTGGGCGCGGATGAGATCCATTTCCGTATCCGGAAGAGGTCCATCGTCGCGGATGGAACCGGCCAGCACGAAGGGCACCCCGCGCTTCACACAGGCGTGGATAATGCCCGTCTTCAGCACTCCCTGCTCCACGGCGGCCGCCAGGCTGCCGCAGCGGCGAATCGTATTGATCGCCTTGAGGTGGTGGCGGTGTCCTCCACGAACAGCCACACCCTGCTGCAGATCGACCCCCAATGAGGTGCCCATCAGCGCCTGCTCCACATCGTGCACCGCGATGGCGTTGCCCCCCAGCAGGGCCTGCACATAACCCTGGCGCACCAGCTGGGCTAGATGGGCGCCGCCACCGGTGTGGATCACCACGGGGCCAGCCACCACCACCACCTTGCCGCACCGGTCCCGGATGCGGCGCCACTCCCAGGCGATCTGCTGCACCACCAGCTCCACCCGCCGCTCACTGGAGACCCCCGCTCCCATAAAAGCGAAATCCGCCTCCCTCCCATCCCGGGCCGGATCCCGTCGGAAGGTGCGCAACCCCTCGACCCCCACCACCACCTGCTCACCGGCCCGTAGATCCCGCAGCAGGCGGCACGCCACCCGGCCATCGGCCACCACCAGAGCCCCATCCATCCGCTGCTGCTCCACCTGCACCCATTGCCCCCCCAGCCGCACTTCCGTGGGATAGATGGTGCTCACGTAGAAGTCGTCCGGCGCCACCCCATAGGCCTCCACCGGGGCCAGGGCTGCATCGCACTCCTCATCTTCGCCGGCCTGGGCGCCCAGATCGATCAGGCGTGCCATCAGATCAGCCATCACCTCCCCATCGGGGGCACTCACCTGGATCGCCGCACTGGAGGGGCTGTGGCGTTGCTGGCCCAGGGCAAACTCCAGCACCTGGAAGCTGCCGCCCCCCTCCACAATGCAATCCAGCACCCGGTTGATCAGCCCCGTATCGAGGAGGTGGCCCTGCAGCCGGATCGTGCGGCACAAGCCTGCCTGGCCTGGGCTCTGGGGGGGCAGAGCGGCGCATGCGGCTGCAGAAGCAACCAGCCTGGGTTCATCCAGTCGCAGGGTGAGGCATTTGGCCGCCCCGCCGGCCTTAAGAAATTCGCCCATGGGCGTCTCCACCACGATGTAGCCACGGCCCTCCAGCTCCTGCCGCAGCGCAGGGCTGGCCTGATTGAGGATCACGGTCTCTCCAACGTTCACGGCGTTGCAGGCGAAGGCGAGGGCATCGGCCTCCCCCACCACCAACCGTTTCTCCGCGCTCAGCCGGCTTTCGATCAGGCGGTTGGAATAGAAATCGAAAGCGGGCGGGTAGTACAGGAGCGTGCCGTCGGCCAGGGGGCAGAAACAGGTGTCGAGGTGGTAGAACCGCTCATCCATCAACCGCAGGGAGAGCACTTCCACCCCCAGGGCCCTGGCCAATAGCGGATGGGCAGCGAGCTCGGAACGGAAGCCGTAGCCCGCCCAGAGCCAGCCACCGGAGCGATCCAGCAGGGCATCGCCGGCCCCCTCGAAGGGCAGATCCGCCGGGAGCTGCTCCACCCGATAGCCCTTGGATTCAAACCAGCGCTGGAAACAGGGCTCCTCCCCCTGGCGCTGCGGATGAAAGAAGCGAGCGAGCACCACGGTGTTGTCCACCACCACGGCGGCATTGGCGGTGAACACCAGATCGGGCAGGCCAGGCTTGGGCTCGATCAGCTCCACCCGGGCCCGGGCCGCCAGCACCGATCGGAGACCCGCCCACTGGGCGGCGGCCGTCTCCAGGGAGGAGCGATGCACATTGCCCACCATCCAGGGATTGATGACGTAATCCACCGCGTAGTGGGTGGGGGCACACATCAGAAACCTTGGCTCAGCCATCGAAACCAACACTTGCGTGGCGTGATGGTGCCCTGGATTTGGGCAGGGAAGGGTTCACGGCGCACCGCGACCCGGGAGCTGTGGCTCCTCAGCCCCCGCTGATCCCCCCTCCAAAGGGAGTGGCATTGGGGCTGCAGACCGTGCCGAGGGGGGGAACCAAGCCTGAGAGGACATAGGCCGTCTCATAGCCGGCCACGCAGGCGCTGGGATTGCGCAGCACCGTGTGGCCGAAACCGTTCACGCTGAGCAGCAGCCCCTGCTGCAGCTCCCGGGCCATGGCCAGAGACGACTGAAAAGGACTCACCGGATCGAAGCGATGGCCAATCACCAGCACGGGCACGGGCGTGGGCGTGGTCCAGGGCCCGGGATAGGGAGCGGCCGCCTGTGGCCAGGCCGCACAGCGGGCGTCCCCCCACACGACCCAGGACCCCAGGGGACCGGAGCGTCCCCGGGCCCTCTCCGCCAGCCCCTGAATCACGGCCGGCTGGCGAGGATTCGGGGATTCGCTGCAGCGGAGCGCCAGGGCCTGCTCAGGGGCGGTGTCCTCCAGGGGGGTGTCGGCCGGGGCTTCCTTGGCCCCGCCGCGGGAGAGGGCATCCAGAAAACGGCCAACTCCCTGCCAGCCTCCCGTGGAGCCGTCGGAGGGAACGGTCTGCAGCCGCTGGCGGAGCTGGGTGAACACCTCTCCGGTGCCCAGGCGCCGTTCACCCCAGCGCAGGGGCCCCTGCCGCAGCCTCGCCAGAAGTTCGGCATAGCGCTGGTCAACCAAAGCCTGGGACGCCCCGGGGGCGGCAGGAGCAAAAGCGCAGCGGGTACGCCCCGCAGCCGCGCAGCTGCGCAGGAAGGCCATCAGGGTGGCACCAGTGCCCAGATCCCGCTCCAGCCTGTAGTCCGTTCCCTCCACGGCCAGGGGGTTGCCGTTATCCCCCCAGGTGAGGGGATCCACGGGGCCATCGAGCACCAGAGCTCCCAGGGAGCGTGGATAGAGGTTGGCGTAGGTGGCGCCGATCAGGCTGGCCAGACCACTGGCCCGCAACCGCAGCAGCCGCTCCCCCAGCGCCTGGCGCAGGAGTTCGAGATCCCTGGCGCTGTCGGCGCTGCTCAAGTGGGGGAGCAGGCGGGCCTGATGGCGCTGGCAGGCCCGGGCCAGTTCGGCCCAGCTCTCCAGCCAACGGCTCTGCTCTCCTTCTCCCACCGGCAGGCTGGGTGGGAGCCGGGAGCGCCAGGCCCTGGCCTCCTCTTCGCTGGGCCAGCAGTGCAGGGCGGCAGGCTGAGCCCGGCTGCCCGTGCCCCGGCGCTGCCAGCTCACTAGATCGAAGCGGCTGCGCAGGGAGGCGGGGAGGGCCCGAGCGATGGACCGCAGGGAAAGGGCATCCGCCCCCCCGGGGGCACCATCGATCACCACCAGACTCCCCAGCCGCGGGCCAGGCCCCGCAGCTGGCAGGCGTTCCACCGCGAGGGAGAGGCGTTCCCCCTGGGGTTGGGCATGATCCAGGGGCACCGACAGGATGGCGCACTGCATGGCCGGATCCCTTATGGGGTCCCGCCCGCCAGCCCCCCCCGACGGGCAGCGTTCCCAGGCCAGGGGGGCCACCGGGAGCCCAGGGCCCGATAGGCTCCCGGGCTGGGCATGCCCTTGGGCTGGCCAGAGCCACAGGGCCGCCCCGAGGCCAAGGATCGCGACTTCAGCGATCACCACAGCGGGGCGCCTCACGTCATCCCTCCTCCATGCCACCAGCGTGGCAGGCCACCAGCGTGGCGTGGAGAGCCGTGGCCCAGGCTCCAGGGGGGAACGCCCGCCGATCCCCATGGCCGGGCAACAGCCAGCGCACATCCAGAGGAAGGAGGATCTGCACGGAGCGCACCTGCTCTGCCCAGTTCCACCAGCAATAGCGGCGGGAGGCCACCACCTGCTGGAGGCGCTCGCTCCACCAGAGGTGATCGCCGCTGAAGAGCACCTGCCCAGCCTCACTGCCCCCTTCCCCCAGCACGGCCACCATGGAACCTGCGGTGTGCCCAGGGGTGGGCAGGAGCGTCAGGCCGGCGGGACCAGGCACGGGGGAGCGACCCTCCACCCGGTGCTCCGCCTCCGGGGCCGCATCGCCATCGGCGCTATGGATCCAGCGGGGGCAGCCGAAGTGGGCAGCCCAGCGGGCCTGATCCGCCACATCATCGCGGTGGGTCAGCACGATGGCCGCCAGGCCACCGAGGGCGGCCATGCGTCGGGCCAGAGGAGGACTGAACCGGGGGGAATCGATCAGCACGTTCCCCCCCGCCTCAGGGGGGCGCACGATCAGGTAGCTACTGGCCCCGAAGCTGCGGCGCGAGGCCCAGCCGCAGTAGTGGATCTGCCCGAAGGGGTGCTGCACCAGAAGGGCAGGAAATCCCTCCAAGGCCAGGGTGGCGCTGTGACGCTGCAGCAGCTCGGCAGGAGAGCCGATGGCGGCCACGGGGCAGGCCTGCTGGGCCAGCAGGGCCCGCACCGTGGCCGCCTCCCCCTCCGGCTGCCGGGCCACCCTGGCCTGGCCCGCTCCAGGGGCGAAGTGATCCGGATCCCACCGCCAGCAGGTGCCGCAATCGATGCAGCTGGCATCCACAAAGAACGGGCCTGGGGCGTTGGCGGCCAGGCGATGGGCCGGGCGGGCCATGGAGACGCACGTGCTAGTAAGAGCCTACGCACAAGAGGGATAATTCATGCATTCCGTAGGCGCGGCGGCCATGACCGTCTCCAGCTCCGCCATCGCCACCCAGTTGGGCCAGCAGGGCCTTGGGCAGCAGCCTTGGTGGGTGGAGCAGTGGATGGAGCTGATCAACTCCTACCGCTACAAGAAGCGGCTGGAGCGGGCCTGGGATTACGCCCGCTCGGGCAATGTGGTGTCGATCCGCTTTGAGGGGCGGCGGGTGCACGCCCGGGTGCAGGGCACCGGGGACGACCCCTACAAGGTGAAGCTCTGGCTGGATGTGCTCAACGACGAAGACTGGGGCTATGTGCTGGAGGCCCTGAGCCAGAAGGCCCGCTGGTCGGCCCAGCTGCTGGCGGGGATCATGCCGCAGGACATCGAGCGGGCCTTTGCGGCCAGCGGCAAGCGGTTGTTTCCCTTCAAGCTCCAGGAGGTGCGCAGTGAATGCACTTGCCCGGACAAGGCCAATCCCTGCAAGCACGTAAGTGCAGTGTTTTACCTGATGGGGGATCGTTTTTCAGAAGATCCCTTTGTGCTGTTCCAGCTGCGGGGCCGAAGCCGGGCCCAGCTGCTCACCGAGCTGGCGGAACGGCGTCGCGCCGGGGTGCGATCCCCCAGGGTGCATGTGCCCCATCCTGTCCATGGGGCCATCGCCGATCCGGCGCGTTGGTGGCGCTACGACGCCCCCCTGGATCCGGATCTGGTGGTGATTGCGCCGGCGCTGGAAGGGGAATCGGGCTTGGAGGTGGCCGGCCCGTTGCCCTTGGCGGAAGAGCCCCGATTCCCTGAGGCCAATCGGCTCTTCCTAGAGCGGCTGCTGGGCCATGGCAAAGCCATGGCGGAGCTGGCCATGGCTCGGGCCATGGCGGCCGGGGCAGAGAAGGATGGCGACTAGGGAAGCTCTGGCCAACACGGATTTCTTCACCCTAAAGCCTCACAACCATTGCAGCCAATCCTTGCATTGTGTTCTGAGCGCCGATCGAGTCAAAGTTGACCTGATTGCCAGCCTTTTTCCTCGTCTATTTGGCCCTGATTCGGCCAAATAGGTACACCAACCCCCTTTTCAGATCGGCTCTAGTAGCCGATGGCGAGCCATGAATAGGTTTGATAAGGCGGCGAGCACATGCACCTTGCTGCGATTTTTCGCCATACCCCTCAGCCTCGTCTTCTGAAAGCTGAATTGCTGCTTCACGACACGGAAGGGGTGCTCCCCTTTAGCTCGGATGTGGGCTGGCCTCATGGCCACACGAAACTCAATCGCCTTACCCTCCATCTCAGGCCGCTTGCCGATGCCCTGGTAGCCCGCATCGGCGTAGACCACTGTCTCCTCACCATGGAGCAGCTCAGCCGCTGATGTCAGGTCGTGCACGTTGGCCGCAGTGGTCTGCACGGAATGGATCAAACCGCTCTCGGCATCGACCCCAATGTGGACTTTCATGCCGCAATACCATTGATTCCCCTTCTTGGTCTGGTGCATTTCTGGATCGCGCTCGCCCTGCTTGTTTTTCGTGGAGGCTGGCGCGGTGATCAAGGTTGCAACCATGATCGTGCCCTGCTTCATGGCCATGCCTCGCGAGGCCAGGATCGTTGTCTCATCTGGGATCCGCTCGCTCATCATGTCGATCCCAGCGAAACGTCGCATGACAGGCACCTCGATCAGGGCGTCTTCCATGGCTGGATCACTCAGGGAATACCACTGCGTATCAGGTGAATCCGGAGCATGGTCGCCAGCGGATAGGGCGGCCGGCCTCCTTTGGAGCCAGTCTTGGGGTAGAAGGGTTCGATCAGATCAATCAACAGCTGCCAAGGCACCACCTGCTCCATTTCAGAGAGAAATTTCTCCCGTTTGGTCTGCTTTTTCGCCGTGCTCTGCTCGTCATCACCAAAACCCAGCTGCTTGCCACCCATCAATCCAGCCCTGGCCTGCGATCAGAGGCCTATTCTCCCGTGAATTGAACTGGTTTTCCAGAGTGTCCCTAGCCATGGAGCCCCCCTGGCTGCAAGAGCCGGCCCTTGAGCTGGCGGCGATGCTCCTGAAGAGCTATCGGGAGGCATTCGGGTCATCCCTGATGGCTCGGATCGGAAACAGGAACGATGAGCGGTTGCAGGCCCAGGAACTCTTCGCTGCCGATCTTGCGGTTTTAGCCCACGATGGTGCGGCAGACCCGCGACTGATTTACGCAAATGCGACGGCTCTCAGGTTGTGGAGACGATCGTGGGGCGAGATGGTCGGGATGCCGTCTCGATTGACGGCAGAACGGGAGGAAAGGAACGGGAGAGCCAAGGCGCTGGTTCAGGCGCAGCAGCAGGGAGCATTGATGGGATATGGAGGCACAAGGGTGGATGCGCAGGGACGCCGCTTTTGGATTGAGGGGGCGAGGCTATGGACCCTGCGAGGCCAGGAAGGGGAGGAGCAAGGGCAGGCAGCCCGCTTCGCATCCTGGTGGTGGCTGGCCTGACATCCTTGATTTTTTTGGGGTAAAATGATAAATCCATGATTAGTCTCAGGGGTCTCGGAATGACAGGGATCAGGATAGGTGGAGCATTTTATGCCTCGATTTCTGAAGCTTTGCGGGCAGTTAAATCAGGTGAAACGATCCTGCTGGATCCAGGCACATTTTCCGCGCCTGCGCTGTTGACTTTTGCGCAAGGAACAACCCTAAAAGGCTCTGGCTCCAGGAATAAAACCATCCTTTTGAATACCCCTATCCTAGAACGCTCCGGGCAGGGAAAATTCGCCCCAAACGCCACAATTCAGGATCTGGCATTTGAGTACAGGAACCAGAGCGGTTATCTATTTTCTCCCAGCGTAGGGAGTGTTCCATACAACCCAATCAATCCAACACTCACATCCTTCAGGCTTAAGGATGTTGCCTTCACAGGCCGCCATCAGGGGAACATTGGTGTTTCAGGCACCTATATGGATATCAGTGGTGCCAAAAATACGATTTTTGATGGCATTCGCGTCTCACTCTCAGGGCAGGCTGGGTTTGATGCCAGCAAGGGAACGGGGGGAGGCTATTTTATCTTCAAGGAAGGTGGGGCAGACATTCAGATTGTCAATAGCGATTTTAATGAGGCAAGTTATAGTGGGGCCTTCATTGTTCTCTATGTATCAGATGCTTTGATTGCCAGCAATCGGTTCATCGGTGGAGGCCTAATCAGACAGGATGATGGCAACAATCCTGCAGACAACCCTCGTGGCGAGCGCTTTGTGAATGCTGGCGGGATATTCGCCAATAACCACCTTTCCAACGGCGCATTTTTCGACTTTATACTACAATTCAATTCGGATGCTGGGACGGTCTGGACTGATTACAAAAGGAAATTCGCTACCACTGATGGCACCTTTGGACTGCGCACCAGCGTAGAAGGCAACACATTTGACATCATTCCTTCTGGCTATGGAATATTAATTCGGGCAGACATCGCGCCTGAGCTCGTCGGGAAAATGCTGTCCATTTCTGGAAATGTATTCAACAATGGCTTGGCCATTCGCAGCGATCTAGCAAATCCCTACGATCTGGCCTTCGGTCAGAATTACGTCAATGGCATTCTGTTCGACAACCTACGGGTAGGGGGAACAAGCCATGACCAATTGAATGCAAGTCGCAGCAACGGACGAAACTGGATCAGTGGTGGATTAGGCAACGATCAACTCTATTCTTCCCCCGGGAAACTGGATGCTTTTGTCTTCTATACACCTCCCAATTCTCAAAGCAATACCGACACCATACTGGGATTCGAAACTGGAGGCTCAGAGGCTGATCAGATCTGGCTGGATGCAGAGATCTTTCGAGGCCTGTTAAGCAATGGAGATCGACTCGATACAAGAAGTTTCACCACCAATACGAATGGTGTCGCCAATGGCAGCACTGGGCAGATCATCTACAACAGCAACACAGGAGAACTGTTTTATGACGGCGACGGTGCGGGCGGCAATCAGACGGCTGCTCGCTTTGCCATCCTTTCCGGCAAGGAATCCATTGCACTTCAGGATTTTCGCCTGTTCAACCGAACCTCCTCTTCCCCATTCATCTCCCCAGCTGTCATCAGCCTTGGGGTTTCTCCCGCCAACGTTAAAGAAGACAGCAACAGCACCCTGGTCTTCAACCTCACAAGAACTGGTCCCACGACCGAGCCTCTCACCGTCAACTACACAATCGGCGGATCTGCAGACGCCTCTGACTATTCAGGCGCAACCCCCGGCAATGGCAAATCCATCACCTTTGGCGGCGGCTCCTCCACGGCCACCCTCACCATCGCCCCCAAAGCAGATGAAACCTTTGAGGCCGACGAAAGCGTGAGCCTCACCCTGAACTCAGGCGATGGATACTCCATCGGCACAACCTCTGTAGTCACAGGTTCAATCGCAAATGACGATGCAACGTCTGCCGCGATTGACATCAAATGGATTCAGCTTCTCGGTGGGCCTGGCAATGAGCTCGGCTACGCTGTGGCCACAGGTCCAGATGGTTCCATCTACGTCGGTGGGGAAACTAACGGGGGGGCCTGGGATGGCCACACGAATAGAGGTCGCACGGATGCATTTGTATCCAGATTTGATCTTTCGGGTAATCGCTCTTGGAGTCGATGGTTTGCAACAGACAAGAACGAGGATGTGCGTGATCTGGCTGTTGGGAAGGATGGCTCTCTCTTCGTAGGAGGGGGAACTTTCGGTGCCTTGGATGGGAATACAAGTGCTGGAAACAGTGATGGCTTTTTATCCAGAATTAGCCCCATTGGTGGAAAGGAGTGGACCATTCAATTCGGAGGAGCAGAGAACGAATATGCGCGAAGGATCGTGACCACCCCAGATGATACTGGGATTTACACGATTGGATACACAAGAGGCTTCGCAGGGCTCCCTGCTGCTGCACCCGGGGAAGGGGGTCCAGATGCATTTGTGATGAAGGTGGCGAAGGATAAAAGCCTGGTCTGGGCAACCCGGATCGTCAACGGACTTGATGACTGGGGGATGGATATCACCGTCGGGAACGACGGCTCGATCTACGCTCTGGGTTTTGCTGGCACGGCAGCAAACCGCTACCAGGCGTTCCTCAGCAAATTAAATCCAAGCAACGGTTCTATTCAGTGGACGAAGCTGATTGGAGGAAGTCAGAATGAATATGGAATCAGCCTGACAACGGGAAAGGATGGTTTCATCTACGCAGCAATTTCCCTGGACGACGCAGATATTGCGATCCAAAAATACTCTGCAGATGGTGCCCTTATCTGGCAGATTCAGATAGGAAGTAGTGCGGAAGATCGCGCCTCTGATCTGATCACAGGTCCAGATGGAGCTCTGTATCTGACAGGCAAAACACTGGGAAATCTTGGTGGCCAGACCAATAAGGGCCAGTCTGACGCATTCATCTGCAAAATCAGTACCCAGGGGCAGGTTGAATGGACCAGGCTCATCGGCAGTTCTGCAAATGACTCAGGATTAGACCTTGCGTTTGCCGCCAATGGGGATCTTATCCTGGTTGGTGAGACCAGCGGCAATTTGTCTGGAAGAAACTCCAGCGGCGGTAGTGATGTATTCATTGCCAGCCTCTCCACCGGAGGACCCACACCTCAATTACCAAGTATTTCATTCACACAGAGTGGCAATGAAATCGAAGAGAGAGGCTACTCAAAACAGACTTATACATTCACCAGAACAGGCCCTCTAGAACAACCTCTGACTATCAGTTATTCACTATCCGGCAGTGCAGATCAAGCAGATTACACAGGAGCGGCACCAGGCAACAAAACCCTCAGTTTTGCAGTCGGATCAGCGACAGCTTCGCTGGTATTGACACCAATTAACGACGGGGTCAGGGAGCCAGACGAAACAATCATTCTGACGTTAAATCCCCAGCCTGGATACCAGATTATCGATCCCTCATCTCGCATCTCCACTATTAGAGAGGTTAAGAACACAGAGCCCGTTGCCACATTCAAAGCCACACTCTCTACAACAATCTCCTCTCCTACGATGCAGGGGAATCTGACCTCCCTGGATCCCGATAAAGGGGATAGGGCAGTCTACAAATTACTGACTCCAGCTCCATTAGGTTTTGACTTGCAGGAGAACGGCGCTTGGTCATTCAACCCACTCAGCTATAGCAATCTAGCCAAGGGAACAACTAAAACAATCACGCTCGCCTATAAAGTCGATGACGACGTCTCCTGGAGCCAGCCGGCCTTGCCTGCTGAAGTCGTGAGAGTCGGAGGTCCAAATTCAGCGTATTCCACCATTCAGGAGGCCATCAATCGCTCGCCTGCGGGATCCATTCTTTACATCGCACCAGGCACCTACAACGAAAATCTCAGCATCAACAAAGAGATTCACCTCCTTGGTGCATTTTACGGGATACCCGCAACAGAGAAACAACGTGGGCAAAGCGGTACGGAAACAACGATCAAAGGATTTATTAATGTCAGCACTTCTTCCGCAGGCATCACTTTAGATGGCTTGAACCTTATCGGATCTGCTGAGGGGGACAATCGAGGCACGAACATGAGGGTCCAAGCTGACTCAATCCGGCTTTTAAATACAATTATCACCGGTGTTCGGCCCACATCTGGGGGATATGCCAGTCCTGCCTTTGTAAATTTCAGAAAAGATCCAACCAACCCTGCGCAATACAACAGCGTCGTGGTAGAGAACAATCTGTTTCAGGGCGATTTGAATCACTCCGCCAGGCCAGTGCCTCTACAAATAAACAATGCTAAATTTGCAAAAGTAGAGAACAATACATTCATTGAAGTCGGAGGCGGTGGGAATATAGTGCTTGCCAGCAACTTTGACGAAGCCATTGTACGCAACAACTACACCCAGGGTGGCGGCAAGGGCCTGGCCACATTCAATGGAATATTCGAGAAGCTAATCGTAGACGACAATTCATTTATCAACCCTAATCTTAACGGCACAGAGCTTAATCAGGGCAGCATCATTCGAAGCGGATCATTTAAAGGAAACAAGATCATTGGCAGCGGCATCGACGTCACAGGCTCGAAATATTCAGACGTTTTTGCCAACTTATTCGTTTCCGACAAAGCAACCATTGCGCCGCAATTTGAAATCAGAGACAATGACTTAAGCACTGTTTTAGCAGGTGGTGTGCCCTATCGGGGCATTGTCTTGAGCTCCCCTCAAGTCTCCACTGTTCGCCGCACGACTATCGAAACGATCACGCTTGCAATCAGCAATCCCCAGAGCAATCCGCCATCAGCCATTCCTCTGGCCAGGCCGGAGGATGTTGCTCGGTTTGATGTCAGCCGTTTTGCGAGCGGGCTTGGGTTCCCAAGCAGCATGGTGGCGTGGGGAGACAACTCGATCCTTGCGGCCACCACCCTCGGAGATAGCAATGCCCGGAATTCTCCCTACGGATCAAGCCCATCCCAGCTGGTTCTTCTCACCGACTCAGATCTTGATGGCACCAGTGATCGCCAACAGATCCTGGCCACGCTTCCAGGATTCGTTACAAGTTTACGTACAGCAGGAAATCTGATCTTTGCCCTCAGCACTGCTCGCCCAGGTCCCCCAACGATCACCATCTTCCGACGGGGCCCATCTCCTACAGATCAACTGGTGCAGTCCGGAGTCTTGTCCATCAACTTCCCAGCCGCATTTTTCAAAGGTGACTCTATCCACACCAGCTACGCCCTGGCAGCACGACCCGATCCCAAAGATCCCAACATCATTGAGCTCTATTTCAACATCGGCACAAATAATGAAAATAAATCCACGGATCCTTCCATTAAGATCGGATTGAGCGCCTCCGAAGCTGTGAACTTCCCAGGCGGCACGATGCCAGCGGAATCGATTCAACGCGTTCTTATCCGAGATCTTGGGCAAACCCTTTCCATTAGTGCTCCACGCACAATTGCAACAGGCCTGCGCAATGCAGCTGGCATCAACTTTGATCCCGCGGGAAATCTTATTTTCCAGGACAATGGATTCAGTGGTGATCCAGACAATCCTGGAGCACCATATAACAACGATATCTCTTTCTCGGCTGACGAGCTTAATTTCATTTCAGCCTCAGATATTGGGGTGATCACACCAGACTTTGGTTTTGGAAAATCCTATGTTCGCTACAGCGACGGTGTCACTGTCAACCCGTCTCCATCGACCCGTCAGCCCGTCATCAGCTTTCTACCAAAGAATGGAGCCAAGAGCGAAGGAGCGGTGGAAGTCTCCGTGGCGCCCACAGGGTTTCCTTCTGATTTCGCTAGCACAGTCTTTACCAACTTCTACGGAAAAGGTGCTGCTGGCCCATCCAATAATGACGAGAATTCTGTTGTAGTCGCGAATCCTACGACTGGCAATTACTTTCACTTCATCAAGCCTGGCATCCTCGGCAATCCCAGTGGGCTGCTGGCTGCTGGCGACAATCTATATCTAGCCGACTTCAGCAAGTTCGGCATTTTTTACGGCACTATCAATGGCACCCCTGCTGATCAAGCTGGGGTGATCTACCGCATCTCACCCAAACAGTTGGTTAGCTACACCCAGCTTCCATCACTTAGCGACATCAATAGCACGGAAGTCACCTTAAATTGGCAGAGCTCAGCTGATAGCAATTCAATTATCGAACTTTGGGAAGATTCTCTGGGTCAGGGATCGGCACAAATTTTCACGGCTCGTTCCAATCCAGCTGGTGCCAGCTTCGCAACATCAGTTACCCTTGGCGGCCTGAAATCGTCTACCCCCTACACCTTTCGCACGCGCCTGGGCAGACAGGAAACCATGGGTTCCTTCATGACTGCTGCTTCTGACGGCTCCGTCCCGATCTCGCCCACCATCACCCTGGCCCTCGCTCCTTCCTCCGTCCTGGAAGATGGTGCCGCCAACCTCATCTATACCTTCACCCGCACTGGGGCCACCTCCAATCCCCTCACCGTCAATTACACCGTCGCTGGCACCGCCAACCTCGGCTCTGATGTCTCCATCCTCGGTTCGACAGACACCAGCACCTCTCGCTCCATCACCTTTGCCGCTGGTTCCCCCACTGCCTCCCTCACCGTTGATCCCACGGCAGACTCCACCGTCGAGCCCAACGAAACCGTAGAAATCACACTCGCCACAGGCAACGCCTACTCCATCGCCACACCCAACCCCGTCATCGGCACCATCACCAATGACG
>JBJTQT010000046.1:0-6317 GCA_046075745.1 Cyanobium sp.
ACCCCGGGCCAAGAGAGCCATCAGGACGGAGGGGCCGTCAGGACCGGGAGAAAAAGGTCTTCCTGCCAAATGGCCCTGCTAACCATTGCCAAATGGCAACCGGTTCCCCTGAGGTCGAGCTCGCCGCCACGCCTGCCTTGACGGGCCTGGAGTCCCTGCTCTCACTGCCGCCTGTCAGCGCCCTGGAGCTGCGGGCGGCCATGCGCCAAGGTCTGCCCTTCACGTCCCTTGACGCCTTAGCCCGGTCTCTTCAGTTCTCGCAGGGGGAGATCACCGCGGTTTTGGGCATTCCAGCCCGCGCCGTGGCCCGCAGGAGGGCCTCCGGCAGCCTCACGCCCCAGGAATCCGACAGGCTCTATCGGATCGCCCGGGCGATCGAGCAGGCCAGCGAGGTGCTGGGATCGCTGGACAAGGCCCGTTTGTGGCTGAAAACGCCCAACCGGGCACTCTCTGGCGAGATCCCCCTCGCTCTGCTCGACACCGAGATCGGTTCAAGGCAAGTGGACGAGGTGTTGCAACGGATCAACCATGGCATCTTCAGCTAGTGCGGGTCTGGCGGATCTGCCGCAAGCCCCATGCGCTGAACCCGCTTGCTGGCCTGGGCGGGCTGGCCACGTCGGGACGTTGGCATAGCAAAGGTCGGCCGATCCTCTACACCGCCAGCTCCGCGGCCCTGGCCGCCCTGGAAACCCTGGTGCATGTGGATCCGCTGCTGGCGCCTGTGGATCTCCAGCTGCTCACGATCGAGATCCCCGACGACTTGCCATCAGAAACCCTGGATCTCTCACTCTTGCCTAAGGGATGGGCCGGAGTGCCCGCTCCGGCTGTCCTTCAAGCCATGGGCGATGCCTGGCTGCAAAGCCAACGCAGCGTGGTGTGGATCGTGCCATCGGCGGTGATTCCGATGGAGCGCAATCTCCTGCTCAATCCCCAACACCCCGACGCCCACCGTCTGCGGCTGATCCGCACGGACGCCTTTTCCTTTGATCCACGGCTCCTGTGAGCGACCCTTGGCATGTTCCCCTTGCCCCCCAGCCTCCGGCCCTGGCAGGCTTGGGCCGCCAGAGCGTACCCCGTTGACCTTCACCGCCGATCCCTCCCAGAGTTCCGCCGCCCCAGGGGACGAGCGGGAGGAGGAGTTTCTTGGCGCCCTAGCCGCCCTGGGGGGCTCTGCGGGCAACGGACGCCTGCGGGACGTGTTGGAGTGGGAGGAGGGCAGCTACGAAGCGGTGAAGGCCGAGCTGATGGCTCGGGGGGTGGTGGCGGCGGGGCGAGGGCGAGGGGGCTCGGTGGCCCTGGCGGCACGCCCAGCCAACGGCCCAAGCACCAGCCCCGGCAGACGCCCCAGGGCAAACCAAGGCGCCAATGGTGGCAGCTTCGATCAAGCGTTCCGGGCGATTGATGATTGCCTGCGCAAGGAGGCGGGCTGCGGCACGGAGCTGGATTACACCGAGCAAACGTCCTGGCTGCTTTTTCTCAAATACCTCGAAGGGCTGGAGGACGACCGGGCCGCGGTGGCCCTGCTGGAGGGGCGTGCGCCCACGCCGATTCTGGAGGAGGCCTATCGGTGGAACAGCTGGGCGGCACCGAAGGATGGCAGCGGCGAGATGGATCACCACAGTGCGCTCACGGGCGATGACCTGCGGGAGTTTGTGAACCAGCGCTTGTTTCCCTATCTGGAGGCCTTCAAGCTGCGGGCGAGCGGACCCAATACGATTGAATATAAGATTGGTGAGATCTTCAGCGAAATTCGCAACAAGATCTCCAGCGGCTACAACCTGCGCGAGATCATTGATCTGATCGATGGGTTGCGGTTTCGGTCCCAGGCGGAAAAGCACGAGCTCTCGATGCTCTATGAGGAAAAGATCAAGCGGATGGGCAATGCGGGCCGCAATGGGGGGGAGTATTACACGCCCCGCCCCTTGATTCGCGCCATGGTGCAGGTGATGGATCCAAAGATTGGCGAAACGGTGTACGACCCGGCGGTGGGATCAGCGGGTTTTTTGTGCGAGGCATTTGACTACATACGTCGCGGCGGGGACTCAGGCCGGGAGCTGAGCACGGAGGATCTGGAAACGTTGCAGAGCCGCACATTCACCGGCAAAGAAAAGAAAAGCCTGGCCTATGTGATCGCGATCATGAACATGATCCTGCATGGCATCGAGGCACCAAATATTCAGCATGTGAACACGCTCACGGAGAATCTGGATGATGTGCAGGAGAGCAAGCGCTTTGATGTGATTTTGGCCAATCCACCGTTTGGCGGCAATGAGCGCAAGGAGGTGCAGCAGAATTTCGAGGTGCGCAGCGGGGAGACGGCCTTTTTGTTTTTGCAGCATTTCATCACCATGTTGCGCGCGGGCGGCCGGGCGGGAGTGGTGATCAAAAACACGTTTCTTTCCAACAGCGACAATGCATCGGTGGCGTTGCGGCGGCAGTTGCTGAGCGAATGCAACTTGCACACGGTGTTGGATTGTCCGGGCGGCACGTTTCAGGGGGCGGGGGTGAAAACGGTGGTGTTGTTTTTCGAAAAAGGGGCCCCAACCCGGCGGGTGTGGTTTTACCAGCTCGATCCGGGCCGCAACCTGGGCAAAACCAATCCGCTGAACGACCACGACCTGGCGGATTTTGTGGAGCTGCAAAAGAGCTATGCCGATTCACTTCAAAGCTGGAGCGTGGAAGCCAGTGCGATCGACCGAGAGACCTTTGATCTCTCGGTGAAGAATCCAAATGCGGCTGCTGAGGTGGAGCACCGCAGACCGCGGGAGATTCTTGAGGAGATCGCCGCGCTGGATCAGGAGGCAGCGGTGGTGCTGGAGCGGATTCGGGGGTTGTTGGGATGATGGAGGGTTGGGAAACAAAGCCGCTGGGCGAGATTTGCATTGTGGATTGGGGAAACACTGATCTCACGAAGTCTTCTTATGTCGAAGGAGGAAAGTATCTCGCGGTTTCGGCTGCGGGCTGTGATGGGAGAATCGATCACATGGAGCATGTGAAATTCACACCTGTACTCTCAGCCATCGGAGCTCAGTGTGGCCGAATGTTTCTTCCTGAGGAGGACTTTACAGCAATTAAGAATACTATCACTCTCACTCCTCGGGATGACATTTTTACTGGAAGGTTCTTATACCAGCTTTTGTCACACGTCGAGCTACCAAAGCGTGGATCCGCACAACCCTTTATTTCAAAGGGAGACATTCAGTCATTTCAGGTTCCTGTCCCCCCACTCGCTGAACAACAGCGCATCGTGCAGCTTCTGGACGATGCCTTTGCCGAGCTAGCGACCGCTCAAGCTCATGCTGAGAGGAATCTCCAGAACGCGCGAGCCTTGTTTGAAAGCCACCTCCAATCCGTCTTTACAGAGCGTGGGGAGGGGTGGGTAGAGAAATCACTCGGAGAGATATGCGAGATGTATCAACCACAGACTATCGGAACAAAAGACCTTATCCCCGGTGGGCCCTATCCCGTTTTCGGAGCGAATGGGGTTATAGGCCGATACAACAATCTTAACCATGAAGAGCCACAGCTGTTGGTGACATGTCGCGGTGCGACCTGTGGATCTGTGAATATCTCTGAGCCAAAATCATGGATTACCGGCAATGCAATGGTGATCCGACCACTCGACGATTCGCTTGATTTGAAGTTTCTTGAATTCATTTTTCGTGGCGGTATTGACATTTCCCAAGCAATCACTGGCTCTGCGCAACCTCAGATCACCCGTACCAATCTTTCACCGGTTCTGATTGGATTTCCTAAGTCCGCTGCAGAGCAGAAGAGACTCGCTGAGCAGTTCCATACTCTCGCCGAAGAAACCCAACGCCTTGCCGGCATCTATGAGCGTAAACTCTCAGGCCTGGCAGCCCTAAAAAAATCCCTGCTGCACCAGGCCTTCAACGGCGATCTATGAACAGGCTCTTTAGGTTTACTGATACCTGCATGGAAAACCCGGAAGTCAGACGACCCGGATAACTTGGCGCAACGACTATTCCACTGTTCTGCCACTCTCACCCCTTAGACCATTTCTAACCTGACCCCATGCCCGATCTCGATAGCCGCTGGCGCCAACGGTTTGACAACTTCCAGCGGGCTCTCCAGGTGTTGGAGCGCGGGGTCGATCTGGCACAGCAACGGCCGTTGAGCGAGCTGGAGCAGCAGGGCCTGATCCAGGGCTTCGAGTTCACCCATGAGCTCGCCTGGAATCTGCTCAAGGATTATCTGCAGCACCAGGGGATTGAAGGCATCATCGGCTCCCGTGATGCCACCCGCCTGGCGTTCCAGAATGATCTGATCAGTGATGGCGAAGGCTGGATGGCGATGATCAAAGCCCGCCATCAGTCGTCCCACACCTACAACCTTGAGCAGGCCCAGCTGATTGCTCGCGAGCTGATCGAACGCTTCTCGCCCCTGTTTGCAGCCCTGCGGCAGCGCTTCGGCGCCTTGTCCATCGAGCCGTCATGACCTCCAGCCCTCCGCTGACTTCCGCTCAAGAAACCGGCCTGCCGGACGCGGCCATCACAGCCATCCGGCAGGTGCTCGCCAGCCACCCCGAAGTGGAAGCAGCCATCCTTTACGGCTCCCGCGCTCTCGGACGCCATCGCCCCGCCTCCGACATCGACCTCACCCTGATCGGCTCCACCATCAGCGCCACTACCCTCGCCCGCATCGATGCCGATCTTGATGACCTGCTGCTGCCCTGGATCATCGATCTCTCCTGCCTGACCTCGCTGCGTCACCCCGCTCTCCGGGCCCACATCGAGCGGGCCGGCTTAGAGTTGTATCGTCGGCAGGATGGCTTAGATTAGACAAATGGTTGCTTCTTCCCGCCCCTCCGGTTATGCCTACGTGGTGGATGAGCCGCTGCTGCGCACCATCACGGCCGAAATCCAGGCGGCCATCCCCGACGCAGAGGTGCGTCTGTTTGGCTCCCGCGCCCGGGGCACCGCCCGGCCCGATTCCGATCTGGACCTGCTGGTGATCGTGCCCGACACCTGGTTGGCGGCCCATTCGCGCTTTGAGGAAACCGGGGCCTTGAGCCACCTGCTTGCCCATCACAGGATTCCCATCGATCTGCTGCTCTATTCCCAGCAGGAGGTGAAGGAGCGGCTTCAATACAGCCAGCATGTGGTTTCTGAGGCCTATCGCCACGGCAGGGAACTCCATGCCGTCTGATCGCCAGCGCGAAGCCGCTCGCTTGCTGCGCATCGCCCACCGGGATCTCAAGGCGGCCCGCTCGATGATCGATGCGGCTCTCTTTGATGAGGCCTCCTGGGGCTTCCATCTCCAACAGGCCACGGGAAAGGCCTTGAAAGCATGGATCTCGGCCCTTGAGCATGAGTATCCCCGCTCCCATGACCTGGCGTTGCTCGGCCAGATGATCATCGATTTCGGCGGCGATCCCTCCCCCTTTCAATCGCTGGAAAACTTCAGCCCCTTTGGGGCGCGGCTTCGTTATGAAGATGTGCTGGAGCCCCAACACCTCAACCGCCCCGCCTGGAACCAGCTCTGCGCCGACCTCCTCGCCCATGTGGCCGGCCAGATTCCATGAACGAGGCCGACACCCGCGCTGAGCTGATCGATCCCCTGCTGGCCGCTGCCGGCTGGGGGGTGGTGGAGGGCAGCCGCATCCGCCGCGAATTCCCCATCACCCATGGGCGCCTTGAGGGTCGTGGTCGCCGCGGCAAACCCCTCACCGCCGACTACGTGCTCTACCACCGCAACATCCAGCTGGCCGTGGTGGAAGCCAAGCCCGACACCGCACCCCTGGGCGAAGGCGTTGGCCAGGCCAAGCTCTACGCCGACAAATTGCGCCTGCGCTTCAGCTACGCCAGCAATGGCCTCGGCATCTACGCCATCGACATGGACACAGGCGCAGAAGCTGAAATCTCCGCCTTTCCCACGCCAGAGGAGCTCTGGGCGCGCCGCTTCGCGGCAGACAATCCCTGGCGCGAACGCTTTGCCGCCATCCCCTATGCCGACAAAGGCGGCCACTGGCAGATCCGCTTCTACCAAGACATCGCCGTCTGCCGTGCCCTCGAGGCCATCGCCACAGGCCAAAACGCATCCTGCTCACCCTCGCCACCGGCACCGGCAAAACCTCCATCGCCTTTCAGATCCTCTGGAAGCTCTTCCAAGCCCGCTGGAACCTCTCCGGCCAACCCACCCGCCGGCCCCGCATCCTCTTCCTCGCCGATCGCAACACCCTTGCCGATCAAGGCTGGCGAGATTTCACCGGTTTTGCCGCCCTGGAAGACAACGCCATCGTGCGCCTCAACCCCGACGAGCTGCGCAAAGCCGGCCGCGTGACCACCAACGCCAGT
>JBJTQT010000047.1:0-3175 GCA_046075745.1 Cyanobium sp.
CATGCTCTTCGTGCCGGTGATGGGTCTGTGGACCAGCAGCATCGGCATCATCGGCCTGGCCCTCAACCTGCGTGCCTATGACTTCGTGTCACAGGAGATCCGCGCGGCTGAGGATCCAGAGTTCGAAACTTTCTACACCAAAAATATCCTGCTCAACGAGGGGCTGCGCGCCTGGATGGCTCCCGCAGACCAACCCCACGAAAAATTCGTCTTCCCTGAAGAGGTTCTGCCACGTGGTAATGCTCTCTGAGCATTTCTCCCTTGGTTCAATCTGCCAAGGGCGCCCATCGGGTGCCCTTTTTCTTTTGCTTTCGCCTCCTGCAAACGGTTAAGAGGGATTAAGGTGGTTGAGTTCAGGCAGCAGTGGCGTGGATGCTTGATCTCTTCGGGGATCCATCCGAAAGCGCTGCCGGCTGTCATTTTTCCCAACGGAGGAGGTGTCCATGGCCGAATGTTTCTGTCAACTGGGTCTGCAGTTCGCGGAGAATGCCGCCTGATCCGGCAGATCGCCTGATCACTTTCTCCAGATCAATCGGTTCCGCACCGTTGCGGACCCACCCTCTCCCCCGGTGTGAAGTCACACCGGGGGATTTGCTTTGGCTGGCTTGTTCTGTTCCAGGCGTTTCTTCACATCCGTGATCGCTTCGGGCAGGGTCTCCCGCAGCGTCCCCATTCGCAGGAGTCGTCCGGAGAGCATCCCACTCAGATCCTCCAGGGCCCGGAGCACCGGCTCGCGTCGCAGCTTTGTTGGAGCCTCGGTCAGCAGGGCATGGGCCTCTCCGGCTTGCCAGCCCGCCAACCGCACCACGGCCCCGTAGGCCAGGGGCCAGGGATTGTCAGGCTCCTCCTGCTGCAGGCGGTCATACCAATGGGCTGCCTCTTCAGGGCGGTTCCTCAAGGTGGCGATCAGGGCCAGGCTCCAGAGGGCTTCCCGGTTGTGGGGCTCATCTTGCAGCCGCTGCTCGGCCCAGCGGCGCACCCGCTGCTGATAAAGGAAATGGCCATCCAGCTGATGTTCCGGCCCGATCCGCGCAAACAGAGGTGCCAACCCGGCGGGGCCCTTCTGCAGGCCTCGCGCCAGTTGGATGAAGGTGCCATCGAAGGGCGTGGCAGGGCTGTTGGAACGCCGTTGCCACAGCTCCACCTGCCGCCCTTCGCTCCAGGGCCAGGCCTCCACCCGCTCGAAGCGTCCATCGGCCCGCACCCGATGGCTGAGCTCCCTGGAGTAGGGGTGGTTGGTTCCCTGATCCCCCGTGGCGAGCAAAAGCCATTGGCTTCGCTCCAGCACCAAGGGGTGCTCATGGCGGGCCCGCCCTAGGCGGCGTCCTTCAATGCGGCCGCCGTGGAGCCGTCCGAAGGTGGTGACCGTCTGCTCATTGATCTCCGGGTTTCCCGGCACCACCAGCAGCGTGGTGGGGGCATCACCCACCAGCTGCCGCAACCTCCCGGTGAGCTCTGCCACCGGCGCCGGCGTGCCGCGCTGGATCTGCCCCCCCGCCATGGCGATCGCCTGCCCGGTGGCCCCGCCCAACCCGGCAAGCAGTGCTGCCCAGGCCAGGGGCGAGCCCCAACGGCCTCTGAGCCATCCCCCCACCTCCCACCAGCCCCTGGCCAGAAGGATCACCAGCAGCGGGAGCACGGGGGTGATGTAGCGCGGATCCTTGTTCGGGCTGAGGGTGGTGAAGAGCCATCCGCTCAACAGACAACCGATCAGCCAGGCCCAGCCTTCCGGGAGAGCTGGCACGGCCTTCGGGAGGTGCTGCCCGGCCACCGGTCTGGGCTTCATCAGGCGTTTGTCCTGCAGGGCCAGTCCTCCCCCCGCCAGGGCGGGGCCCAGAAGGAGCAGCCCGATCTGACCAGGCAGACGCCGCACATACCAGCTGAAGGAGGCCCAGCTGAGCAGCGGTGGATCGCCTTCGGCCGATGCGGATTCCAGCACCGCCCGATTGGTGCCCCCCAGTGTGGTGATCCAGTTGTGGCGCAGCCAGGGCAGGAGCAGGGCCAGCACCAGGGCTGCTCCCATCACCACCTGGAGCCGCCGCTGCCGGTGGCCCAAGCCGTGGGCTGCTGCCCAGAGGGCGGGTCCGGCCAGGAGCAACAGGGCGCTCTGCTTCACCAGCAGGGCCCCTGCCATGGCCAGGGCCGCCCCCAGAAGCTGCCCCCAGTGCCCTCCTGCAGGAGCGCGGGCCTGCCAGCGGCCCAGCAGCCAGAGGGCCAGGGTGCCGGTGGCGGCCAGGGGCAGATCCAGGGTGAAGTCCACCCTCAGATGGGCCAGAGCCGGTGGCAGCAGGAGCAGTGCGGCGCAGAGCAGGCCGAAGCCACGCCCTGCCAGCTGCCGGCCCCAGGCGGCCACCACCGCCATCAGCAGGGCCTGCCAGATGGCGAGCGCCCAGCTGGCCTGGTCGGGCCCATCGCCTGCAACCGCCATCACAGTGCCGTTCACCAGGGACGCCAGGGGGGGGATCTTGGGGGAGAGATCCAGCAGGGCGGCCCAGCCGTTCCATCTCCCTGGGGGCAGCAGACCCAGGGCCCGACCATGGTCCACGGCGCTGTTGATGTAATCAGCCTGGTCCCAGCTCGGCAGGCGCAGGTCCATCTGGAGCCAGAGGCGATCGCCCGCCGTGGCCATGGCCCAGAGCGCCGCCAGGCAGGCCCACCAGACCAGATCCGGCTGCCGGGGGCCCCTTAGGAGAGACGTGCGGAAGAGGTTTGGCAGCAGGGCAGAGCAGCTCTTTGCAGTGTGGCTCCCCGCCCGCCTTTGAAAAATGGCCGAAAGCACTGCTGCAGCACAGGGGGTTGGGGGCGTTCAGTGTTCTGTCACACCCGGGGGGGTGCTTTTGGAAACATGTCGCCACAATTCTCTCGGCGCCTTGCGCCTGTTGTGTGAGGTTTAACCCCCCATGAAACTCTTCCAGCAACTGCTGGTGGCGCCCGCGGCCCTTGGCCTGATGGCGCCCTTCGCGGCCAACGCCGCCGATCTGAATCTTTCCGGCGTCAACCAGTACGCCGCCAGTGAAGAACAGGTCACCAGCATCAACCAGTTCGCCGATGTGAAGCCCACCGACTGGGCTTTCCAGGCGCTGTCCAACCTGATCGAGCAGTATGGCTGCGTGGCCGGCTATCCGGACGGCACCTACCGCGGTCAGCGGGCCATGACCCGTTACGAGGCGGCTGC
>JBJTQT010000048.1:0-5078 GCA_046075745.1 Cyanobium sp.
GGCAGGAACGCAGGCAGTGCCTCCAGGAAGGCAGAGGTGTTCAACAGCTCAAGGAACTGAGCCGCCAGATCATTCCGCAACTCAAGCGGGCTGAGCCTGCATTCCTCCAGCAGCGAGGCACGGCCGTCGATGACGGCCATCAGGTCCTCCAGGTCGTGACTGAAGAGAAAATCGCCCTGGCCAAGGCCGCGAAAGGCCTCCAGCTTGGTGGCCAGGAACACTGGTGCGTGTCAAAACGGAGAGGGTGGGATTCGAACCCACGGAAGGTTTCCCTTCAAACGATTTCGAGTCGTTCGCTTTCGACCACTCAGCCACCTCTCCAGCGCCCGCGAGTGTAGGGCTCAGCTGCTGCTCAGGAAGCCCCGCTCCCCAGTGGTGCGCCAGCCCCTGGTCAGGGCTGACCACTGCCTGGGGAGAGAGCCGCTCACCCACACCCGGCGGGCACCACGCCCTTCCAGCAGGCGGCGATCGGCCGTTCCTGGTCTGAATCCCAGCCAGACCTGCTCGGTTGCCGGCCCACGCCCCTGGCGCCAGCTCCAGAACGCCTGCCGGTTGGGGAGCAGCAGCCAGCGGGCTCCACCGATGCGGAGGTCCAGGGCCTGGCTGTCGGAAGCCACGGCTGCAGCGGCCAGGCCCGGACTGGCGATCCGCTGGCCGGCTGCCAGGGGTGGGAGCCTGTCGGTTTCCGCCAGCACCAGACCCGCCAGACCCTGCCAGCAGAGGGGATCGGCGGCGGGCTCCGCATCCAGCAGCAGCAGCCAGTCGTAGCGGGGCAGGCCAAAGCCGGTGGCCAGATGCTGCGCCCGCCGGCAGCTGAGGCCATCGGCCCGGGTGCTGATCAGGGCGCCCCGGCCCTGATGGCGAGCCAGCAGCAACGCCCGGGGCCCGTCCTGCACCAGCACCAGGGCATCGGCGCGCAGATGGTGCAGATGGAACCCGCAGGCCGCCACCACCAGGGCGATGGCCAGGGTGCGGGGGGGGAGGGGCGCCCGGGGCCGGGGCACCACCAGGGCCAGCAGCCCGATGCTGAAGGCGAGCAGCACGGGGAGGGGCGGCCGGCCGCTGTGCCACTGGGCCATCGGCAAGGCCGCCATGCCATCGGCGACGGCCAGCAGGGCCTGGGCCATCCAGCTCAGTGGAGGCATCAGCACCGCCAGCAGGACGGGCGCCAGCGGAGCGACCAGGGCGGTGGCCATGGCCCCCAGGGTGAGGGGCGTGAGCAGGGGAGCCGCCAGCAGATTGGCAGGCACCGCCCAGAGGGGCACCACACCGAAGTGGAGCAGCTGGAGCGGGAGGGTCCAGAGGCTGGCGGCCAGGGGCACGGCCAGGGCGGGCGCGAGGGTGGCGGCGAGCCGCTGGCGCAGGGCTGTGGGCAGGAGCGGGGCGGCCGCCAACACTGGCTGGAGGCCCGCCTCCAGCGGCTGGGCCGTGATCAGCAGACCCGCGGTGGCGGCCACCGAAAGCTGGAAGCCCACATCCACTAGCCAGTGGGGCCGCAGTAGCAGCATCCCCACGCAGCTCAGGGCCAGCAGCCCCAGGGGCCGCCCCCGCAGGCCCGCTTCCCGGGCCCCCAGGGCAAACGCGCCCATCAGCACGGCCCGCACCACCGAGGGCTGGGGCCCCGCCAGCAGCAGGAAGAGCCCGATCGCTCCGGCGGCCAGCCCCAGCCGGCCCATGCGGCCGAAGGGACGGGCCAGGGCCAGCACGGCCCCCAGCAACACCGTGAGGTGAAAGCCGGAGGCGGCCAGGGCGTGGGAGAGGCCCGAAGCCCGGAAGGCCTCCCGCAGCTCCTGGGGCAGGGGCACCACGGCGCTGCCGAGCACCAGGGCGGCCAGCAACCCTCCCCGTTCCGGCCCGGCCCGCTCCAGGAAGGTGCCGGCGATGCGGCGCCGTAGATCGGCGATGGGGGTGGCCGGCTTGGCGAGCACCTCCAGGTGGTCCACCCGCAGGCGGCTCCAGGCGCCCTGGCGGGCCAGACGTTCGGCGGGGCCCGCCAGCAGGGGGTGCGGTGCGGGCTGGGGCTGCTTGAGCTGCCCGGAGGCCCGCACCCGCCAGCCCTCCTGCAGCTTCGGGCAGGGGCGCAGCATCAGTTCTGTGCGGCCGCCTGGGGTCTGCAGGAGCACCTGGCAGGAGCCATCGGGTTGGCGCTGTGGATCGGCCAACAGGGTGCCGTGCAACACCTCCAGGCTGGGGCCGGCGCGACCCCCCAGCCGCCGCACCGGATCCTGGGGCCCTGGTTGGAGGGGGCGCTGGCTGGCCCAGAGCACCAGGGCCAGCAGCAGACCAGCCGGGATCAGGACACCCCTGGGCTGCGGCACACCCCTGGGCTGCAGAGCATCCTTCGGCTCCTGCCGAGCTTCCATGGCCCCGATGTGTTCACTGGCTGAAGGGTTCCCAGGGGGCGCCCGGAGATCACGTTCACCAGAGGATCTGGCAGGGGAAGGCGGAGAGCTGGGGATCGGCTGTGACCAGCACCAAGCGCTCCAGTTCGGCCTGGGCGGCCAGCATCCGATCAAAGGGATCGCGGTGGGCGTGGCTGTAACCACCAGCCCGGAGCCCATGGGACAGGGCACTCGGCAGCCCACCAAAGCCATCAGCTTGAAGCAAGCCCGGCAGATCAGCCATGGCCGTCGGCTGCAGCAGCACGTCGGGCTGGCGGAGGGGCCAGCGACTGCGCAAGCGCCCCGGGATGCGCTGGGGAGCGGGAGGCGACAGGGGCATCAGCCGCGCCCAGGGCTTGCCAGCCTTGGCCAGCACGATGACAAGAGCGGTGCAGGTCGCCCCAGCTTAGACTAGTCAGCTGACTAGTCATCTCCTCCGTTCCCCATGGCAATCTGGCCTGTGCAAGACGCCAAGGCGCGCTTCAGCGAGCTGCTGGACGCCTGTCAGCGGGAGGGCCCCCAGGTGGTTTCGCGTCGGGGGACGGAGACGGCCGTGCTGGTGCCGATTGCGCAATGGCGGCATCTGCAGGCCGCCGCCCGCCCAAGCCTCAAGGAGTTGTTGCTGGCGCCGGAGGCCCGCACTGAGGTGCTTGTGCCCCCAAGAGGCAGGGCCCGTCGCCGCAGTGTTGCGGCGCTGTAGCCATGGCCTTCCTGCTCGATACCAACGTGGTGTCTGAATTGCGCAGGCCCCTCCCTCACCGCGGAGTCCTGGCCTGGCTGGAAGCCGTCGACGATGCCGACCTGCATCTGGCCAGTGTGACGGTGGGCGAAATCCAGGCCGGCATCGAACTCAGCCGCGAGCAGGATGCCCGCAAGGCCGAAGAGATTGAACAGTGGCTGAATCGGGTGTGTGACACCTTCCGGATCCTGCCGATGGATGGACCGGCCTTCCGCTGCTGGGCCCGGTTGATGCATCGCCGCTCCGACACGCTCTACGAAGACGCGATGATCGCCGCCATCGCGAAGGTGCATCAACTCACGGTGGTGACACGAAACCTGAGCGACTTCAGGCGTTTCGATGTGCCGCTCTTGGATCCCTTTTCCAGGGGCAGTGATGCATTGATGCGTTGATGTAAAATCATCTGGTGCACCGGGACCGCTCTCATGCGCACCACGCTCGATATCGAAGACGATGTGCTGGCGGCGGCCCGAGAACTGGCCCGGCGCCAGGGCACCACGGCTGGTCAGATGGTCTCGCGCCTGTTGCGGGCTGCTCTCAGCGGAGCCCCTTCGGCGGGTCAGGCCCCGGCTGAGGCACCGATTACGGTCGCTGGATTTCGGCCCTTCCAGGCCAGGGCTGGGGCGGTGGTCACCAACGAGCAGATCGATCAGCTGCGGGATGAGGCTGGCCTGTGATGGGCCGGGCCCTGCTCGACATCAACGTGCTGATTGCTCTGCTGGATCAGGGCCATTTGCTGCATCGGCCCGCCACCCGCTGGCTGGAGGGGCAACTGGAGCAGGGCTGGGCCACCTGCCCGATCACCGAGAACGGGGTGGTGCGGATCATGGCCCAACCGGCCTACCCCAATGCACAGCCCGCTGCCCTGGTGGCTCAACGACTGAAGGATGCCTGCAGCCATTCCAGCCATGCATTCTGGGCGGCGCCGATCAGCTTGCTGCAGGAGGGGTTGATCTGCTGGGATCAGCTGCTCGGCCCGCGCCAGATCACCGATGCCTATCTGCTGGCCCTCGCTACCAGTCAGGGTGGCTGCTTCGCCAGCTTTGATCAGCGCATCAGCCTCGCCATGGTGCCCGCCGCCAGCGCCGACCACCTCTGCCTGATTCCGTGCACCTGATCCTGAGCGCACCCAGGGGCTCACCTCGGCAGCATGAGCTCAGCCCGGCAGGACCCACCAGGCCCGCAGGCCCCCGAGCAGCAGCAGCCCAGCGAAGCTGAGCAGCATGGTGTTCTGCTGCCCCACGGCTCCCGAGAGATAGGCCACCGCCATCGCCACCACGGCCGCCAGGCAGCCGACACCCACCAGCCGGAAGCCGAGCACGGTGAAGCCGCCGAACAGGGGGCAGGGCACGCGAGGGGGTGCCGAAACGGGGATGCACCCCGGCCAGGGGAGCCCTCACCGCCTGGGCGGTGACAGCGACGGGTCCGAGACAACGGCGCAGCATGGTGCGCTCAGCTGGGGCTGTCGACCAGCCAGGCCTGCCGGGCTTCGGGGCTGAGAAGGGGGAATTCAAGGCTGCGGCGTTCCGCCAGCCAGGCCTCGGCCACCTGCCGGGCCAGGTGGCGGATGCGGGCGATGGTGGCGGTGCGCTCCGTCACCGAGATCACGCCCCGGGCCTCGAGGAGGTTGAAGGTGTGGCTGCACTTGAGCACGTAATCGAGGGCGGGGGCAGGCAGCCCGGCGGCCACCAGATCGGTGGCTTCGGCTTCATAGAGGGAGAAGAGCTGCTGCAGACGCTCGGGGTTGGAGGCCTCGAAGTTGTAGGCGCATTGGCCTTTCTCGAAGGGCAGCCAGATCTCGCCGTAGCTGCGCCGCCCATCCCAGCGCAGCTCCCAGATGCTTTCCACGTTCTGCAGATACATCGCCAGCCGTTCGAGGCCGTAGGTGATCTCGATCGACACGGGGCGGCAATCGATGCCGCCGCATTGCTGGAAGTAGGTGAACTGCGTCACCTCCA
>JBJTQT010000049.1:0-4144 GCA_046075745.1 Cyanobium sp.
CTCGCCCATGAGTTGGCCCACACCGTGCAACAGGGAGCAGGCCAGATCTTGCAGAGACAACCGGCAGGCCAAGGGGCCGGAGCAGGGACCACAGCGATGGTAAAGCCAGTGAATCCAAGCCCAGCCCAACAGCAGATGATCACAGATGCGCGGCGAGCGGCAGCGATTCGCGCCCAAACGGCCCGGTTCCGGGCGGCTGGGCTGGAGGGGGAGCAGGCAGCGATGGAGGCTAGGCGGTTGGCACACATTAAATTTGACTGGCCCAACCCAAACATGGAACAGATCACAGAGATCCTCGCTGGGATGGGGGCGAGACTGTTGTCTGTGGCTGTGAAGGTCGCCGGGGCGAACGACCCTGAATGCGGCACGAGGGAAGGCTATGTCCGCGACCACAGGGCACCCATCATCCTGTGCCCATCGTTTTTCAAAGACCCAAATGATCCCAGCATGCAAGAGAATCGTATTCGCGCCATGATGTATGAGATGGCCCACGTGATGGGCATCGGCAGGCCAGAAGATGAACTCTATTTGCCCTTTTTTGACTGCGAGACGATAGGGTCCTTTGAATCTGCAGATTCATGGGCCAACTACATCAATTGTCTGAGCGGCCAGCCACCTGACCAGACCCCTTGATCCCCTGATCCGCTCGTCGATGAACTCCCGATCCAGCTCCCTGCCTGAACCAAGCCACGCCCGCGGGGAGGGCCAAAAGGGCAAACTCCATGGCCAGGGGAGGCAGGCCCAGCCACTAGCCAATGGCCGCCCCGAGCTGGCCCGGCAGGAGAGCCTGCTCAGCCTGATGGCCTCCAGCCCCCGCCTGCAGCGCCAATGCGCCTGCGGTGCCCCCAGCGCGGGTGGGGGGAGCTGCGCGGCCTGCGAGGAGAAGGCCTCCCTGCAGGGGCTGCAGCGGAAGGCCTTGGCGATCGGCGCGGCGGATGACCCCCTGGAGCGGGAGGCGGATCAGGTGGCGGAGCAGGTGATGCGGATGGAGGCGCCTGGAGAGAAACCCTTGGAAACAAGCCGGCTCAACCAGCCAGTGGTCTCGCGTTCAACCGACGGCGCGGTTTTGGCTGGTGAAGCTCCGACATCTGTTCACGCCGCCCTGGCTTCGCCGGGCCAACCGCTGGCCCCGTACGAACGCGCCTTTTTTGAGCCGCGGTTCGGCATGGATTTCAGCCAGGTGCGGGTGCACACCGACGGTCTTGCGCAACAGTCAGCGCGGGATGTGCATGCCCTGGCCTACACGGTGGAATCACATATGGTGTTCGATGCTGGCCAATATAGGCCGGACACAATAAATGGCAAACACCTGTTGGCACATGAGCTGGCGCATGTTCTGCAGCAGGGTGCTAATGCGCGTCATACACCGTCCTTGATTCTGCGCGAAGGTGCGGACTGGTCCAGGAGGGCTTTGGAGGTGGATACTGGTGCCGTGCCGTATATGTGTCCTGAACCTGAACGACAGATTGACGATGGAATAGTGCAAGGGCATATCGATAATTCCCTGGCGAATGCGCGATTGCCAGAAGGGGGCATTGATATCGGGCAAGCATTTGCAGGCCTCCGTTCATTAAGGGAGATCAATTGTTGTGAGGTGAATCTTGCGGCAGCCGAACATTACATGTACGCAAGACAACAAGTAGCCCTTGGAGAAACGAGTTATTGGGGGATGATGGCATTGATCCTCGGGTATGAATTATTAAAGATTAGCCCCTTACTTTTTATCCCCAGAACTGGCAACTGCCCGATAACAAGGTTTTCAACCACTTACATACTATGGGCACGGCAAGGTGCGTTGGCCGGCCAGAGAGATTATCAAAGTCAGCAGCAGCAGAGCCGCATCTTCACTGGGTGAAACTTGCCTGAACTTCCGCCCCCTGTTCCCCTGATGCATGGGTTAAGTGCAGGTGGTGGGTTGAGAGGCTTGATGGCAAGAGATCGGCAACGAACGTTTGGTCAAGAACCCATCCTTCAACGACAGGAGGCAACAGGAGCCACGGTATCTGAGGACCATCTCGATCGTTTCCATGAGGATCCAGACGCAATCCTCAATCAGATTAACCCGTATGGTTATTGCCGACTGAATTGCCAAGCAACGGCAGACGCCTTAGAGATTTTGTACGAACTGGGCGATTTGACGCCGCGCATTGCGACAGAGATGCTGAGCTGCGAGGTGAGGTGGGGTATTCCATAACCGATCGTCTTTCTGTACCATATACTATAACATTAGAACGCCGAAGGGAGGGCCATGGGCTGGAACACTTCCGCAGATGCGTCCAGGGACTTCTACGTGACCATGGCGATGTTCTTGTTGTTGAGGCAGAGCGCACACCAGCTCAACAGAATGCCCGGCCAGGCCACCAGCTTTCTCAGTATCATTTCTTCGTTATTGTTAGGATTCGCGATGTGCATTTGATCGTGGATGCTTACCTGCAACGAGTTTATGAATTTGCCAGGCTGACCCTTTATCTGAACGGGCTAAATGTTGGCTCTTTACGTTATGTCCGAGCCGAATTTTCGGCTGTTCCGCAACAGCATCCATGGTGATCTTCATGTTACAGCCTAGCACCGTAGCCTATCGGCAAGCAGGCTAAACTTCATGCCCCCTAAGGTCTCCCCACCCGCTCCAGACCCACCGTTGGCCTCCACCCACTCCTCCCCCTGGGATGTAATTGTGATCGGCTCAGGCATCGGCGGCTTGGTGACCGCCACCCAGCTCGCAGCCAAAGGGGCCCGCACCTTGGTGCTCGAGCGCTACCTGATCCCAGGTGGCAGCGGTGGCAGCTTCCAGCGCGCGGGCTACACCTTTGATGTGGGCGCCTCCATGATCTTCGGCTTCGGGACCCAGGGCCACACCAACCTGCTCACCCGCGCCCTCGCCGATGTGGGCCAGCACTGCCCCACGCTGCCTGATCCAGCCCAGCTGGCCTACCACCTGCCAGGCGGCCTGACCGTGGCGGTGGATCGGGATTACGAGCGCTTCCTGGCCGATCTCACCGCTCTCTTCCCCCATGAAGCCAAGGGCATCCGGGCCTTCTACGACACCTGCTGGCAGGTGTTCCGTTGCCTCGATGCCATGCCCCTGCTCTCCCTGGAGGATCCGGCCTATCTGGCCAAGGTGTTCTTCCGCGCCCCACTGGCCTGCCTGGGGCTGGCCCGCTGGCTCCCGGTGAACGTTGGCGATGTGGCCAGAGCCCACATCCGTGATGAACAGCTGCTGAAGGTCATCGACATGGAATGCTTCTGCTGGAGCGTGATGCCAGCAGATCGCACGCCGATGATCAACGCAGGGATGGTGTTTTCCGATCGCCACGCCGGTGGCATCAACTACCCCAAAGGGGGCGTGGGGGTGATTGCCCAAAAACTGGTGGCGGGCCTGGAGAGCCATGGCGGCGCCATCCACTACAAAGCTCGTGTCACCAACGTGCTGATCGAGGGAGAGGGCTCAGGAGCCCGAGCCGTTGGCGTGAAACTGGCCAGCGGCGAGGAGATTCGCGCCCGCCGGGTGGTGAGCAACGCCACCCGCTGGGACACCTTTGCCGGCCAGGCCGATGCAGACGGCACCGTGGCCCATCCGCTGGTGGACGCCGCCCACACCCCCGCCGCAGAGGCCACCTGGCGTCGCCGCTACAAGCCCTCCGCCTCCTTTCTCTCCCTGCACCTGGGGATCGACGCAGCCGTGGTGCCCACCGGCTTCCACTGCCACCACCTGCTCCTGGAGCGTTGGGAAGAGATGGAAGGCGAGCAGGGGGTGATCTTCGTGTCGATGCCCACCCTGCTGGATCCCTCCCTGGCCCCCCCAGGCCACCACATCCTGCACACCTTCACCCCCAGCGCCATCGAGGCCTGGCATGGGCTCTCACCAGCGGCTTACCAAGCCAAAAAGCAGGCCGAAGCTGATCGCCTCATCGCCCGGCTGGAGGCCATCCTGCCGGGCTTGGCCGGCGCCATTCGGCACCGGGAAGTGGGCACCCCCCGCAGCCACAGACGCTTCCTCGGGCGCATGGGGGGCACCTACGGGCCGATCCCGGCCCTGCGGCTTCCAGGCCTGTTGCCCATGCCCTTCAACCGCACCGGCGTGGCGGGTCTCTACTGCGTGGGGGATTCCTGCTTCCCCGGCCAGGGCCTCAATGCCGTGGCCTTC
>JBJTQT010000050.1:0-7226 GCA_046075745.1 Cyanobium sp.
GGCCGATCAGGAAAGGCAGGAGCGACAGCTCAGCGGCAATGCCAACGTTCGGCTGCAGTACCACCGCACCTTCGGCTATTTCCTTGCCGTGAGCCGTGCCAGGGCCCAGGCGGTGCCCGACCACTGGATCCGCCGCCAGACCCTCGCCAATGAGGAGCGCTTCGTGACCCCGGCCCTCAAGGAGCGGGAGGGGCGCATCCTCCAGCTGCGCACCCGGGCCGCCCAGCGGGAAGTTGAGCTCTTCACGGCCCTGCGGCAGCTGGTGGGCCAGCAGGCCGAACCGATCCGGGCCGCCGCTAGCCGGGTGGCCGGGCTGGATGCGCTGGCCTCCCTGGCGGAGGTGGCTGCCACGGAGGGCTACAGCTGCCCGCAGATCGTGGCGGGGAGAGAGCTCACCATCGAGGCCGGTCGCCATCCGGTGGTGGAACAACTGCTGGTGGATGCCCCCTTCACCCCGAATCCCATCGCCCTGGGGGGAGAACAGGGCGGGGCTCCCGACCTGCTGGTGCTCACCGGCCCCAATGCCAGCGGCAAGAGCTGCTACCTCCGCCAGACCGGCCTCCTCCAACTGATGGCGCAGATCGGCAGCTGGGTACCCGCCAGGTCGGCCCGCTTCAGCCTTGCGGATCGGATCTTCACCCGGGTGGGAGCCGTGGACGATCTAGCCACGGGGCAATCCACCTTCATGGTGGAGATGGCTGAAACGGCCAACATCCTTCACCACGCCGGCCCCCACTCCCTGGTGCTGCTCGATGAGATCGGGCGAGGCACCGCCACCTTCGACGGGCTGGCGATCGCCTGGGCCGTGGCCGAGGCCCTTGCGGAGGATCTGGGAGCCCGCACAGTGTTCGCCACCCACTACCACGAACTCAACGAGCTGGCGGCCCTCCTGCCAAATGTGGCCAACGCCCAGGTGCTTGTGGAGGAAACCGGAGACGATCTGCTCTTTCTGCACCAGGTGGTTGCTGGAGGGGCCAGTCGCAGCTATGGCATTGAGGCGGCAAGGCTCGCTGGGGTGCCAGGTTCGGTGGTGCGTCGGGCGCGGGAGGTGCTGGGACGCATCGAGACCAACAGCCACGTTGCCCTGGGTGGGGCCTAGGGCGAGCCCATCCCTAGAACCCTCAAGAAGGCGGGCAGCAGCTTGCGAGCCCCCTCCCGCGAAAGATGGTCACTGTCCCGCAGCAGGCGGGAGATGGTGTAGTTGCGGCACACCTTCGGGCAGAGCACCTCCAGGGGGTCGAACAGCCGCACACCAGGCGGCAGACCTGCCGCAAGCTGACGATTGAGCTGCCGGGCAGACGCCTGCTCGCCGACCACCAGCCCGTCACAACGCTGCGCCCCCTGCACGTTGAACCACTCCTGACGGCAGGTGAAATACTCCACATTCCTGGGGGTGGCTCCCACCACCACCTGCAGCCCCCTGGCCTTGGCCAGGGCAGCAAAGCGCTCCACCCCCCAGCGCCACACGTCCCACTTGTCCTTGGCCTCGCTCAGCGGCACCCCACTTGCGCCGCGAAACTGATTGCGGGTGTCCCTGAGGTCATGGGCATCGCCCAGGTGGCTGAGCAGATAGTTCACAACCACCACCGTGTCGCCAGGGCGCCCATGCTCGAGGAGGTAAGCCTCAGCTGCCCTCTGGAAACGGGAGCAGTTGGGTTCCAGATGGCCATGGCGGCTGTCGGGGAAAGGACAGCCCGGCCGGCTGAAGATCGAGATGCCGTAGCCCTCCTCCCGCAGCCCGGCCGCCACGGGCGAGAAGGCCATTGCATGGCTGTCGCCCACCACGAACACGTGGGGAGCCCGCTCCGCTGCGGCCTTGCCTCGCCGGGCGGGCGGGGCGGAACACCGCGCGGCGTAGCGGGCAAAGGAGGCCTGATCCTGGAGCACAGTGGCGTCGGTGGTCTGGGTATTGCACACCTCCGGATCGATCGTGGTGCCGGACACCACCAGATCGGTCCAGGCCTCAGCCCGCTCCGTGCCATGGAACTGGCCCAGGAACAGCTGATGACGGAGGGGAACCTTGAGCACCCACACGCCCAGCGCCGCCACCCCTGCCGCCAGGAGTCCCACCAGGATGGTGACCCCGGGCGTGGCTGCCCAGGTGCGCTGGCGAAGGGGGCGCTCCACCCAGTGGTAGGAACCGAGTGCCAGGGCCCCGATCAGCCCCACCTGGAGGGGCAGAGTGGCCAGGCTGATCCCGATGGTCCATCGGCTCAGCACCAGCACCGGCCAGTGCCAGAGGTAGAGGGAATAGGACAACAACCCAAGGCCTACGGCCCAGGGATGGGCCAGCACCGCCACCAGCCGACGCTCGCGCCCGGCCAGCCCCATGGCCAGCACCGCCAGCGTGAGGGCCACCACCACCACGGTGGCCTGCAGTTCGAGGCGGCGGGGGAGATAAAGGGCCGCCAGCAACAGCACGAGCGGCACCAGCGAGGGCAGGCGCTGCCAGGGGCCCAGCAACCGGCCGGAGCGGTGCAGCAAGAACAGCAGGGCTCCTGCGGCCAGCTCCCAGAAGCGGGGAGGCATCAGGAAATAGGCGGCCTCCTGGTGGTGGCAGGCCAGATCCACGAAATGACCCAGAGAAACCGCTCCGGCCAAAGCAAGCACCAGAAACAGCCGCCTGGCGCCGCCGGAGGCCCCCCGGGCCCATCCGGTGAACCAGAGCAGGAGGGGAAACACGAGATAGAACTGCTCCTCCACCCCCAGCGACCAGGTCTGCAGAAAGGCGTTGAGATCTGTGCTGCGGGCGAAATAATCCACCGATTCTCTGTGCAGAAACAGATTCGAGAAGCCGAACAGGGCGGAAAGGCCCGTCTGCAGCGAGGCCGTGGGGCGGATGTCAAAGAAGGACACCAGCAGGCTCGTGACCAGCACGCACACCACCAGCGCCGGCAGGATGCGCCGGATGCGCCGGCTGTAAAACCTCGCTAAAAAAGCTCCCAGGCTCCGCCCTTCAAGCTGCGCCGCCAGGGAGGAGGTGATCACGAAGCCGGAGATCACAAAAAAGATATCCACCCCCAGGTAGCCGCTGGGCAGGGCATCCCGATGGAAGTGATTGGCGATCACGGCCAGCACCGCCAGGGCCCTCAGGCCGTCGATCTCCGGGCGGTAGGCCGGGCGAGAGGAAACGGACCCTGGCGTAATGGCTGGCGTGACTGGCGACGTTGGAATTTAGGGCTGCGGTTGGAGCCAGGCCCCTCGCAACAGGGCATTGGCAGCGGCGGCCACCAGGGCTGCCCCCCCCCGACTTCCCTCCAGACGGATCTGGGGCAGTCCGCTGCACGCCAGCCGGCGCTTGCTCTCCGCCACTCCCACAAATCCCACCGGCATGCCGATCACAAGAGCGGGCAGGGGCACGGCGCCCGAGGCCGTGAGGGCGAGCAGCCGTTCCAGGGCTGTAGGGGCACTGCCGATCAGCACCACCGCGCCGGGATGGCGCTCCAGGGCAGTGGTCATGCCTGCGGCGGCCCGGGTGCCTCCCGCGGGGGCCACCTCGGGAGCCCAGGCCAACACCGACTGGACCGCGTTGGCAAAGGTGCGCCGGGCCATCGGGCCCACTGCCGCCGCAGCCATGGCGGTGTCCGTCAGGATCGGTGCCCCCGCGGCAAGGGCGCAGGCGCCCAGCTCACAGGCCCCCGGACTGAAGCGCAGATCGGGGGCCAGGCTGAGGTCGCCGCTGCTGTGCACCAGGCGTTCCAGCACGTCCCGCTCCAGGCCCCAGAGACCGGTCTCCCCCAGCAAGAGACGGATGCGCCGCAGGCTTTCGGTGAAGATCGGATGGTCAAGATCGTTCAAGGTGGCCCCTGATGCCCATCCACCTCTACTGGGGCGACGACGAGGCCAGCCGCGGCCGGGCAGTGGAGGAACTGGTGGAGAGCACTCTGGATCCAACCTGGGCGGCCATGAACCTCACCCGGCTGGATGGTCAGGATGGCGAGCAGGCGCGCCGTGCCCTGGAGGAAGCCCGCACCCCTCCCCTGGGGGCCGGAGGGCGGGTGATCGTGCTGCAACGCAGCCCCTTCTGCGGCACCTGCCCGCCTGCCCTGGCGGAGGCCCTGGAGGCCTGCCTGGGGGCCATCCCCGAGCACACCCATCTGGTGCTGGTGAGCAGCAGCAAACCCGATGCCCGGCTGCGCACCACCAAAGCCCTGCGTGCGCTCGCCCAGGAGAGAAGTTTTCCCTTGCCCGCCAGCTGGGATGGGGCCGGCAAGCTGGAACTCGTGCAACGCACGGCCCGGGAACTGGGGCTCACCCTGGAACCCCGGGCCGCCGAAACCCTGGCGGAAGCCATCGGCAGCGACAGCGCCAGGCTGGCCAGCGAACTGGAGAAACTCCGCGTATACGGCGGCACGCAGATCACCGCCGAGGCAGTGGCCCAGTTGGTGGAGGGCCGCAGCAGCACGGCCCTGGCCGTGGGGGAGGCTCTTTTGTCCGACAGGCCCGCAGAGGCCATCGCCCTCCTGGATCACCTGCTGGCCGCCAATGAACCGGCCCTGCGCATCGTCGCTTCCCTCACCAGTCAGATTCGGGGTTGGTTGTGGGTGGCCCTCCTGGATGCCCAGGGGGAGCAGGACGTCGGGGTGATCGCCAAGGCGGCCGGTATCGGCAACCCCAAACGGATCTATGTGCTGCGCAAGCAACTGCGGGGGCGCAGCGCCGACCACCTGCTTGGCCTGTTGCGACAGCTCCTGGACGCGGAGGCCGCTCTCAAGCGCGGCGGCGATCCCGCCGAAACCTTCCGAGAGGCCTGGCTGCTGCCCGTGAGCTCGCCTCGATAAGTTGGCTGCCAACAGCACACGCCCGCGGATGACGCTCCTGGTCCAGAAATTCGGCGGCACTTCCGTCGCCGACGTGGAACGGATCCAGGCTGTGGCCCGTCGCATCGCCGCCAGTCGCGAAGCCGGCTACGAACTGGTGGTGGTGGTGTCAGCGATGGGGCATAGCACCGATGAGCTCTCCGCCCTGGCCAGGGCCATCAGCACCTCGCCACCCCAGCGGGAGATGGACATGCTGCTCTCCACAGGGGAGCAGGTGTCGATCGCCCTCTTGGCCATGGCCCTCCATCGCCTCGGCGTGCCGGCCATCTCCATGACCGGCGCCCAGGCGGGCATCATCACCGAATCGGCCCACGGCAGGGCCCGCATCCTGGAGATTCGCACGGAACGGCTCTGGAGACGCCTCGAGGAAGGCCATGTGGTAGTGGTCGCCGGATTCCAAGGCACCAGCAGCGGCCCTTCGGGCATCCCGGAGATCACCACCCTCGGGAGAGGGGGCTCGGACACTTCGGCCGTGGCCCTGGCCGCCGCCCTGGGAGCCGAGGCCTGTGAGATCTACACGGATGTGCCCGGGGTGCTCACCACTGATCCACGCAAGGTGCCGGATGCCCAGCTGATGGACAGGGTGAGCTGCGACGAAATGCTGGAACTGGCCAGCCTGGGGGCCGCCGTGCTCCATCCCAGGGCGGTGGAGATCGCCCGCAACTATGGCGTTCCCCTGGTGGTGCGTTCCAGCTGGAGCGACGATCCGGGCACCACCCTCACCAGCGGCCTTAGCCGCCCCGTGGGGAGCGATGGCCTGGAACTCGGCAAACCCGTGGATGGAGCGGAACTGGAACGGGGCCAGGCGGTGCTGGCCCTCTCCGGCCTGCCGGACCAGCCTGGCGTCGCGGCCCGACTCTTTGAGGCCCTGGGAGATGCGGGGCTGAACGTGGATCTGATCGTGCAATCCACCCACGAGGGTGCCAGCAATGACATCGCCTTCACCGTCGGGGAGAGCGAGCTTGAGCGTGCCCGCCAGGTGTGTCAGCACCTCCTGGAGGACATGGGGGCCGCTGAAACCCGTCTGACGGCGGAGCCCGGCATGGCGAAGATCAGCATCTCAGGGGCAGGCATCATGGGACGCCCTGCGGTGGCGGCCAGGTTGTTCGACACGCTGGCCCGCCTGGGCATCAATCTGCGCCTGATCGCCACCAGCGAGGTGAAAGTGAGCTGCGTAGTGGAGGGCAGCCAGGGCAGCAAGGCGCTGCGGGCTGCTGCGGAGGCCTTTGCCCTGGGGGAAACCCAGCTCCGGGAAGGTCCCCTGCCCGCCCAGCCCGGGGCTCCAGCGGTGCGGGGGGTAGCCCTGGATCTGAATCAGGTGCAGATCACGGTGAAGGGGGTGCCCGACCGCCCGGGGGCAGCAGCGGCCATCTGTCGCTCCCTGGCAGACAGCGGCATCAGCCTGGATGCCATTGTGCAATCGGAGCGACTGCGACCCGCCCCGCAGGGGAGCAATGCCAGCAGCCGGGACATGAGCTTCATCCTGCGGCGCGGCGACCGTCCTGGGGCGGAAGCCGCCCTCAGCCCATTGCTGCAGCAGTGGCCGGGGGCCGGCTTTGAGGAAGGAGCGGCCATCGCCAGGGTCAGCGCGGTGGGGGCTGGCATGGCCTGCACGGCCGGCACGGCCGCCCGCATGTTTCGCGCCCTGGCGGATGCGGCGATCAACATCGAGATGATCGCCACCAGTGAAATCCGCACGAGCTGCGTGGTGGCGGAGGCCGACGGGGTGCGGGCGCTGCAGGTCGTCCACGGCGCCTTCGGGTTGGGGGGGCACCACACCCATCAGGTGGAGGGAACGGAAGCGCCGGATCTTCCCTGACCGCCGACGGCAGCGGCTCAGGGCTTGCCTACCAGCTTCTGGCGCAATCCTTTGATCCGGTCGCGGAGGTTGGCCGCCTCCTCGAACTCCAGATTTTTCGCGGCCGCCTTCATCTTCTCCTCCAGCTGCTGGATGAGCTCCGGCAGGGAATCCAGGGGCACCGCATTGTGCTCGGCCTGCTCGGTGGCCTCCTCCAGCTGTTCATCGTTGAGGCGCCGCGACACCTCAAGAAAGGCCAAGATGGCATTGCCGGCCCGCTTTCCGGCGGGTCTGGGGGTGATGCCATGCCGGGCGTTGTAGGCCTTCTGGAGGGCCCGGCGCCGGGCCGTTTCCGTGATGGCCTTGTCCATGCTCTCGGTCAGGGTATCGGCATAGAGCAGGGCGACACCCTCCACGTGGCGAGCCGCCCGCCCGATGGTCTGGATGAGGGAACGCTCGGCCCGCAGGAAGCCCTCCTTGTCGGCATCGAGAATGGCCACCAGCGACACCTCCGGCAGGTCGAGCCCCTCCCGCAGCAGGTTGACGCCCACGAGGACGTCATATTCACCGTTGCGCAGGTCCTGGATGATCTCGATCCGCTCGATGGA
>JBJTQT010000051.1:0-3009 GCA_046075745.1 Cyanobium sp.
TGAGTCCAAGAGCCCAGAGGAAATGGCGCACGGTGGAATCCCCACGGATCACTATTCATCAGTCTTTCGCTCAAGGATTAACCCCTCAACTGAGAGGGGTTAAGGGCTGGTGAACAGCGGCTCTGCTCGCCCAGCCTTCACTGCCCTACAGGGCAGCTCGCACATGCTCCGCCACCCGCAGGGCATTGGCGATCACCGTGAGGCCGATCCCCACCGAGGGGCAGCTGGGCAGCACGCTGGCATCGGCAATCCAGAGGTTGTCGAGCTCGTGGCAGCGGCCCTCCAGATTCACCACCGAGCTGGCGGGATCTGCTCCCATGCGGCAGGTGCCGCAGGCCACGCCGATGGCTGAAAGGGGCGCCTCTCCCCGAGGGTGGGTGGGAGCACCCTTGGCCACCAGGGTGAGAGGGTCGGCCTCCACGGCCTTGAGGGTGTCGAGCCAGCGGTAGACCAGGCGATCGTGGGCCTCGTTGTTGTTGGCGGTGTAGTTGAGCTGCAGATGGCTGCCGCGTAGCACCACCCGGTTGTGGGGATCGGGCCGCACGCCGCTCATAGCCCACCAGGTGATGGAGCGGGAGGCCAGCTGCTCCAGGCCGAAGTTGGGCATCAGCCGGGTCACCAGCGAGAGCACCGGCGGGGATTCGGCGAAGAGGGCATCCTGTAGCACGCCACCGCCGTTGTGGATCGAGCCCAGGGGATAGGAAACGTTCTTGTCGCCCCAGTAGTAGTCGGTGAGGCCATGGCCCGGGCTGTAGTGCCCGGTGTTTGGGGCGGCGGCCAGCTGCAGGATGGCTGTGAGATGGGGCTTCAGTAGGTTGCGGCCCACCTGAGCGGAGCAGTTGGCAAGTCCCCGCAGGTGATGGTCGGTGGCGGAGCGGAGCAGAATCTCCGCAGTGGTGATGGCACCGGCCGCCAGCACCACCTGATGGCTGCGGAACAACCAGCGCTGGCCGCCGATCTCCGCCTCCACGCCCCGCACCTCATGGCCGCTGGGATTCACGTGCAGCTGCACCACCCGGGCGCCTTCCTGCACAGTCACCCCGTTGCTGCGGGCGGGCTCCACGCCGAACACCTCCGCATCTCCACGGGCTGGCTTGGCGCCATCGTTCCAGCTCAGGGGGAGGTCGTAGGGATGGAGCTCCTGACGCTCCAGGGCCGCTCGAAGTTCCACCAGAAAAGGCTCCACTGGCCTGGGCGCAGCGGGATAGTCGCCCGCCCGTGGCGGAGCGGTGGGATCGGCGCCAGCCACCCCATGCACGTTGTAGAGGGTTTCCGCTTGGTCATACCAGGGGGCCAGATCGGCATAGCTCAGACCCCAGGCCGGGGTGGGGCCCTCCTGCAGAGGGATGCCACTGAATTCCTTCTCCCGCAGGCGCTCCAGCACACCGCTCCAGATCTTGGTGTTGCCGCCAATGGCCTGCACCGTCTGGGGGGGGAAGGGATCGCCATCGGGGCCGAACCACTGCTCAGAGGCGTGGTAGCGGGCCTTGCGGAAGAGATCGGTGCCGGCAACGTTCTGCTCCTCCGGGGGCATCCGGCTGCCACGTTCGAGCAGAAGCACGCTGCGACCAGCACGGGCGAGGCTCGCGGCGATGCTGCCGCCGGCTGCGCCGCTGCCGATCAGGATCATGTCGTACTGGTTGTCATCGATGATCATGGGTCAACTCCGCTGCCAGACGTAGATGAGGAAAAAGAGGATGATCCAGATGACATCCACGAAGTGCCAGAACAAGGAGGTGGCCTGCACGCCCTGTTCGCCTCCTGCGTAGTTGCTGGGGATGAACGACTTCACCAGCATCAGCGTCATCAGGCCAACGCCCGTGGCCACGTGCAGGCCATGGAAGCCTGTGAGCAGGTAGAACATGCCGCCGAACGTTCCCGAGGTGAGCCCGAATTTCAGGCCGCTCCATTCCACCGCCTGGCCGTAGAGGAAATAGGAGCCCAGCGCCATGGTGAGCAGCCAGAAGGCGCGGAACCCCCAGAGATTTCCTTTGGCCATGGCCCGTTCGGCGAGATAGATGGTGCCGGAACTGGAAATCAGCACGATCGAGTTGATCAGGGGCTTCTGCCACTCCAGGCCCTCCACGCCGGCTGGAAGCCAGTTGAGGGCACTGGTCTTGAGCACGGCGTAGCCGCTGAAGAAGGCCAGAAAGATGACGCTTTCTGAGCACAGAAAGATGATGAAACCCGTCAGGTTGTTCTTCGGGTGTTCAGCGCCATGGGTCGGCTCAGGCGCGTTGCTGGGTACGGCGCTGGTCATCGTGATGCCACCTGCTTGTCTGCGAGGGTGAGGGACTGCTCAAGCTCGGCCTGGCGCTCAACAAGGGGCTTGCCGAGGCCGTAGCCGTAGGGCCTCGAGATCACCACGGGCACATGCTCGCCGAAGTTGTCTTCCGGCGGAGGTGACGGCAGCAACCACTCCAGCCCGATCGCATTCCAGGGATTATGGGGAGCCTTGGGGCCGCGCACCCAGGCGCTCACCATGTTGAGCAGGAAGGGAATGATGGATACTCCCAGCAGGAAGGCACCGAGGCTGGCGATCACGTTCCAGAAGGCGAATTCGGGGTCGTAGCTCGACACGCGCCGGGGCATGCCCATCAGGCCGAGGGGATGCATCGGCAGGAAGTTGAGATTGGCCCCCACGAAGGTGAGCAGAAAATGCAGTTTGCCGAGGCCCTCGTAGGGCATGCGGCCGATGAACTTGGGAAACCAGTGATAGATGGCAGCGAAGATGCCCATCACGGCGGCGCCGTAGATCACGTAGTGGAAATGCCCCACCACGAAATAGGTGTTGCTCACATGGATGTCCACCGGCACGGTGGCGAGCATCACGCCGGTGATGCCGGCGAACACGAAATTGAACAGACCGCCCAGGCAGAACAGCATCGGGGTGGTGAGCCGCAGCTTGCCGCGCCAGAGGGTGCCCAGCCAGGCGAACACCTTCACGCCCGTGGGCACAGCGATCAGCATGGTGGTGACCATAAACAGATTGCGCATCCACTGAGCTAC
>JBJTQT010000052.1:0-3279 GCA_046075745.1 Cyanobium sp.
ATGGTCACCGCCAACCGCTTCTGGAGCCAGATCTTCGGGATCGCCTTCTCCAACAAGCGTTGGCTGCACTTCTTCATGCTCTTCGTGCCGGTGATGGGTCTGTGGACCAGCAGCATCGGCATCATCGGCCTGGCCCTCAACCTGCGTGCCTATGACTTCGTGTCACAGGAGATCCGCGCGGCTGAGGATCCAGAGTTCGAAACCTTCTACACCAAAAACATCCTGCTCAACGAGGGGCTGCGCGCCTGGATGGCTCCCGCAGACCAACCCCACGAAAAATTCGTATTCCCTGAAGAGGTTCTGCCACGTGGAAACGCCCTTTAACCCCGGTCTTGTCTCCGTCGGAGGCAAAGACATCGACTCCACCGGCTATGCCTGGTGGGCAGGTAACGCTCGACTGATCAACCTTTCGGGCAGGCTTCTCGGAGCTCATGTCGCCCATGCAGGGCTGATGGTGTTCTGGGCAGGAGCAATGATGCTCTTTGAAGTGAGCCACTTCACTTTTGACAAACCAATGTATGAACAGGGCCTGATCCTGTTTCCCCATGTGGCAACACTGGGATATGGGGTGGGTCCAGGTGGAGAAGTCACTGATCTATACCCATTCTTTGTGGTGGGGGTGCTCCACCTGATCAGCTCTGCTGTTCTGGGTGTTGGGGGGCTTTACCATGCTCTGAGAGGGCCTGAAATTCTGGAAAACTATTCAGCGTTCTTTTCCCAGGATTGGAGAGACAAGAATCAAATGACCAATATTATTGGTTATCACTTGATTCTTCTAGGCGTTGGTGCGCTATTGCTTGTTTTCAAAGCAATGTTTTTTGGCGGTGTATATGACACCTGGGCACCAGGGGGTGGTGATGTCAGATTGATTACAAATCCAACATTGAGCCCAGCAGTAATTTTTGGTTACCTTGGTCGTGCACCCTTTGGAGGTGAAGGTTGGATTATTGGGGTCAATTCGATGGAAGATATCATTGGTGGTCACATATGGATTGGTTTAATTTGTATCTTTGGTGGTATTTGGCACGTCATCACCAAGCCATTTGGTTGGGTAAGAAGAGCATTTATCTGGAATGGTGAGGCTTACCTCAGCTACAGCCTTGGTGCGCTAAGCCTGATGAGCTTTGTTGCTTCTGCCTACATCTGGTTCAACAATACGGCGTATCCCTCAGAGTTCTACGGACCAACCAATGCAGAGGCTTCCCAAGCTCAGAGCTTTACATTCCTAGTGAGAGACCAGAGGCTGGGTGCGAACATCGGTTCGGCAATGGGACCAACAGGTTTGGGCAAATATCTCATGCGTTCACCAACAGGTGAAATCATCTTTGGTGGAGAGACCATGAGGTTTTGGGACTTTAGAGGTCCTTGGCTGGAACCATTGAGAGGACCAAATGGTCTGAGCTTAGACAAACTCCAGAATGATATTCAGCCATGGCAGGTTCGGAGGGCAGCAGAGTATATGACTCATGCGCCCAACGCATCTATCAATTCTGTTGGAGGAATCATCACCGAGCCAAATTCTGTGAACTATGTGAATATCCGTCAATGGTTAGCTGCTACACAATTTGTTCTTGCCTTCTTCTTCCTAGTTGGTCATCTGTGGCACGCTGGAAGGGCAAGAGCAGCGGCAGCTGGTTTTGAGAAGGGTATCGATAGGCAGGCTGAACCAACATTGGCAATGCCTGACCTAGACTGAGTAGTGTCTACCTTTTACGAATATGGCCCTTGCCAGTTGGCAAGGGTTTTTTAATTTGAAGACGATGAAACAAGCGATGGAAAAGCATGCATTTTATCGAGCCACAAGATCGCTAAGATGCATGCCGTTTAAGAAAAGATTCTTTGAAGAGGTAAAGGTAAAAGGGATGAACAAGTATGAACTTTGCAGGAGGGAGGACTGGGAGACTCTAGTTTTTGCACCTTTTGGCGAAGAGAGGGCCGAAATGCACTTTGAATGGATGCTCCGGATGGGTATTCTCAGAAGGGAGGTAGACGGCCAAGGTCTAACAGACAGGTTCAGATTGACCCCTTTTGGTGCAAAAGTTGTAGAGCAGTGGGAAATGGAAATCCCAAGAGCAGGAATCCGAGAGAGAATAAGTGAGAATTTTTACAGACATCTCAGGAAGAACTAGGGACGTAGAAAAAGAATGCGCTTAAGGTTACGCCTAATTAAAGAATTTAGGTTACGGCAGAACTGAACAAAGGGGAGAACAAGGGTCTGGTTTACCAAAAACGCAATGTGTTGTCTGAAAAGCAAAATATGGGATATCAGTATTGAGGACTTCAAATACTTTTTATGGAGAGTAAGGGACAGTTCATCAGCAAGCTTTAGTGTTTGTTGGTGCCAGAATAGGCGAGCTTGGGAAGCTAGAAGGGATGGTGTGGATGGCAAAGAAGAATGATCAAGGTCAAAATTGCTCACTTCTAAGACACCAGGACAATTTAAAATATTTGTTCCGAGCTCAGAAATAACAAGGCAGCCATTAATTGGCGCTTGCCACATGCGGCCAGAAAGTGATGTCCCACGCTGGTAGGGATACATCAGACCAAAGCAAAAGCGAGAGGAGGCGAGAATATAATTGGCATAAAGATAACTCAGGGGTCTAGCTGAAACACTAACGCAGGACCACTTAGAGCCATATACTGTGACTCGATTTGAATGGATTAGTGCAATAAGCTGCTGCTGATAGGAGTCTGACTCCATAGGCTTGAAATTAGAGATATGAACAGGTTTGACAACGGTTTTAGTGCCACGGTCTCGAGCCCAAATTGATGGGAAAACAGGTAAGAAACCGTAGATATGCCAGTCACGAACAGAGTTAACCAAAGGCTTGGAGAGAGAGATATAAACGATTGATCGAGCTTGAGGGTAAAACTCGCGATAATCTACTGGAATCTCCTTGACATAATCGTACACATGGACATCACCTTGATATTGGGGGGTCGCCTGTTGCGGAATACCCCTAAGGACAACAAGGAGAGAGGCGTCTGTCAAGGAAGGGGATCGAGAAATTCGAAAACCAGCAAGACGATAAAAGACAAAGACATTCAAAAAGACGTCGAAATCGAAATAATCAAAGGAGAAGATGTAACAGAGTCTTCGCATAGGAGTGATTGTAAGCAAATACCGAAAGAATGTCAGAGGTCTGAGACAGAGATAATAAAGAGATTATGGAAAGGAAAAAGATAACCAGTAAAGGAGTAGATAATACTATAGTTATGAATAAGGAAATGCAATTAAGCGAACTAAGTCGGGCCAATCACGCTACTTCAGGGAGAACC
>JBJTQT010000053.1:0-12942 GCA_046075745.1 Cyanobium sp.
CGCGGAAGAGGCGCGCCAGGTCGCCGTTGCCCAGCTGTTTGGCCACCTCCGCGAAGAACAGATACTTGCGATTGGCCATGCTTTCTCCTCCGAACGCGGCTTCCAGGTTGGCCTGGGTGCTGGGTGTCGAGAGATCCACGGCGGGAGAGAACGGTCCGACGCCAGGGTATCGCCTGATCAGAGCAGCCCTTTCAACCCAGCCAGGGGCCACCAGCGGAAGGCCAGCATCTGCAGGGCATTCACGCTCCAGAGCAGCAGCTCAAGTGCCAGCCAGCGCCGCAACCAAGGCGGCTGGCTGCAGAGAGGCCGGAGTTGCTTCAGCTGCCAAAGCCTCAGCAGGGTGAACACCGTGCCCACCAGCACCCCCAGACCCTTCCCCCCGGTTTTGATCACCAGGCCTTCAGCCAGGATCTGTCCCGCCAGGAGCACCAGATAGGGATCCAGCACCTGAGCGGCCTTGGCCAGCCGGCGATGGCGCAGCCGGAGCACCAGGGGGAGGAGCGCTCCGATCAGAACGAAGAAAAGGAAATACCAGGCGGGCAGGGGCCTGGCCGCCATCACCGCCGCCAGACCCTCCTCCAAGGGCTTCAGCAGTCCGCGCCCTGCGGCAAGCAGCAGCACGGCGATCAGCACGGCCCAGAGCCTGAGCACCCCGCTTACCTTGAGAAGCATCCCGTTGGGGAACGAGGAAGGGGATCCCATGCCTTGGCCGGCCATCTGCCACGTAATCTGACCCCCCTGGCTCCTTCCCATGCACGCCGTGCCGTTGCAGCTTCCCCCCGGCAGCGATCTGCGCCGCAGCCTGGAGGAGTTTGCCGTGGCCCGGGCCGCCTCAGGTTTTGTGTTGGGGGTGGTGGGAGATCTGTCCCAGGCGGCCTTTCAGTGCCCCGGCCAGCCCCAGCCCACCCGTATCGAGGGAGATCTGGAGATCATCACCCTGAACGGCACGCTGGCTCCGGAGGGGGTGCATCTGCACCTCAGCCTCTCTGATGGGGCCTGCCAGGTGTGGGGGGCACCTGGAGTATGGAACGCTTGTGCGCAAGGGTGCCCAGCTCCTGGTGGGTCTGTTCTCCCCATCAGCTGATGGAAGTCTCGCCCCGGCTCAGGCCACGCCCCATGAGGTGCACATCGCCGTGCGCAGCGGCTGTCCCTATTCGGCCCGGGCCCAGCGACTCCTGCGCACCCTGGGCATCCCCCATCAGGTGCATGTGGTGCGCTCCGAGGAGGAGCGGGCCGCCGTGGCCGAGCGCAGTGGCCGCAGCACGCTCCCCCAGGTGTTCATCGATGGGGCACCCATCGGGGGGTATGACGCCCTGGCGGAGCTCCATGGCCTGGGGGCACTGGAGCCGCTGCGGGTCTTCTGAGCGGGTCCGAGCTAAGACAGAAAGAGGTGCCGTCCTGGTTGTGTCCACCGAAAGCCTTCAGATGGACACAGCCGCTCACATCAGCCGTATCGTGCATCGTCACGGAGGCAGGGCCGATGCCCTGATCGAGGTGCTGCACCAGGTGCAGGATCTCCATGGCCACCTTCCCAGGCCTGCCCTGCTCCAGGTGGCCCGGGAGCTTCACCTCCCCCTCAGCGGGTGCAGGGGGTGGCGACCTTCTACCACCTCTTCCGTCTGGCGCCCCCCACGGCCCACCGTTGCGCCGTCTGTCTCGGCACGGCCTGCTACGTGAAGGGAGCCGCCGATCTGGCCCGGGAGCTGGAAACACGGCTGGGAGTGCGGCTGGATGCTCCCGAAGGCGATGGCACCTGGGCGCTGCAGGCGGTGAGTTGTCTGGGGGCCTGCGGCCAGGCGCCGGTGCTGTTGGTGGATGGGGAGATGGTTCCCCGGCTGGAGGTGGATGCCCCATACCGCCTCGGCCACCAGCTGGATCAGGCGGGTCTCCCCGTTGCGGCAGGAGGGGTGCCATGAGTGCCAGCCGAGCCCGACTGCGCTGCTGCCAGGCCAGCGGTTGCCGGAGTGTGGGCAGCACGGCCCTGCGCTCAGCCCTCGAGTGTTCCCGGGATCACCTCGGGCTCACGGCGGAGGAGGTGGCCATTGAGCCGGTGGGCTGCCTGCGGCTCTGCAGCCGGGCACCTTTGGTGGCGGTGGATCGGGCCGATGGAACGGAGGACCTCTTTGGAGGCGTGCCCCTGGAACGGGCGGCCGAGTTGGTGCAAGAGGCGGGGCGCGCCTCGTCGGAGGGGGCAATCAACCCCCTGTCGGCCCACCCTCTTGCAGCCCATCGCATTGATCCGGCCCATCCTTTTTTTGCCCTGCAGACTCCGGTGGTGCTCGAGCAGTGTGGCCGCATCAACCCGGAATCCATCGACGCGGCCCGCGCCGCCGGCAGCTATGCCCAGTTCCGCCGCTGCCTGCAGGAGCGCACCCCAGCGGAGGTGCGCGAGCAGATCAGACGCAGCGGCCTGCGGGGGCGGGGGGGCGCCGGCTACCCCACTGGCCTGAAGTGGGACACGGTGGCCCTCCAGCCCCCCGGCCCCCGCTTTGTGGTGTGCAATGCCGATGAGGGGGATCCCGGCGCCTTCATGGACCGCAGCGTGCTGGAGGGCGATCCCCACCGGTTGCTGGAGGGCCTGGCCATTGCTGCCTTTGCCGTAGGCGCCGACAAGGGCTATGTGTATGTGCGGGCGGAATATCCCCTGGCGATCGAGCGGGCGCGGCAGGCCATCCGCCAGGCCCGGCAGGCGGGGCTGCTGGGGGAGGCCATTGCCGGCACCTCCTTTTCCCTCAGCTTGGAGGTGCGGGTGGGGGCCGGGGCCTATGTCTGCGGGGAGGAGACGGCCCTGCTCCATTCCATCCAGGGGGAGCGCGGCACCCCTTGCGCTCGGCCCCCCTATCCGGCCCAGTCGGGGCTGTGGGGGGCTCCCACCCTGATCAATAACGTGGAAACCCTTGCCGCCGTACCCGCCATCCTGCGGGAGGGTGGCGATTGGTATGCAGCGATGGGCACCCCCGGCAGCAGGGGCACCAAGGTGTTCGCCCTCTCTGGCGCCGTGGCCAACTCCGGCCTGGTGGAGGTGCCCATGGGCACCACGCTCCGCACCGTGGTGGAGACCATGGGTGGCGTGCCGGATGGGGGAGCCATCAAAGCGGTGCAGACCGGCGGGCCCTCCGGAGGCTGCATCCCCGCCGCCCTGTTGGACACCCCTGTGGACTACGAGAGCCTGCTGGCCCTCGGCTCGATGATGGGATCCGGCGGGCTCGTGGTGATGGGGGAGACCACATCCATGCCTGGGGTGGCGCAGCATTTCATGCGCTTCAGCGTGAGTGAGAGCTGCGGCAAGTGTGTGCCCTGCCGGGCCGGCACGGTGCAGCTTCTGCTGCTGCTTGATCGCTTTGCCAGCCACCAGGCCACCCCTGCGGATCTGGAGCAGCTGGAGCAGCTTTGCCAGATGGTGAAGTGCACCAGCCTCTGTGGGCTGGGCCAGGCCGCTCCCAATCCGGTGCTCAGCACCCTGCGCCACTTCCGCCAGGAGTAAGAGGCGGCCTGCCGCGAACCCCGCACCTGCGTGCCCAGCGCCCATGGCGTGGTGCCTGTGCCATGAGCGTTCTCACGCTGCACATCGATGGCCGGCCCGTGGCCGTTCCCGAGGGTGCCAGCCTGCTCGAGGCCTGCCGGGCGGCCGGCGTGCAGCTGCCTTTGCTCTGCCATTTGGATGGCCTCAGCCCGGTGGCGGCCTGCCGGCTCTGCCTGGTGGAGGTGGCGGGCAGCGGGCGATTGCTGCCGGCCTGCGCCACCGCTGCTGCCGAGGGCATGGTGGTGCACAGTGCCACGGCCCAATTGCAGGAGTTCCGGCGCATGGCCGTTGAGCTCTTCTTCGCGGAAGGCAACCACGTGTGCGCCTTCTGTGTGGCCAACGGCTCCTGCGAGCTGCAGGGTGTGGCGGTGCAGGTGGGAATGGATCACTCCCGCTTTCCCTATCGCTACCCCAGGTGCTCGGTGGATGCCTCCCATCCACTCTTCAGCCTCGATCACAACCGCTGCATCCTCTGCACCCGCTGCGTGCGGGTGTGTGATGAGATCGAGGGCGCCCACGTGTGGGATGTGGCCAGTCGCGGCGCCAACTGCCACATCATTGCGGGGTTGGATCAGCCCTGGGGGGAGGTGGCTGCCTGCACCTCCTGCGGCAAGTGCGTGGAGGTGTGCCCCACCGGTGCGCTCTTTCACAAGGAAGACACCAGCGAGGAAAAGCACCCCCACCCCAACTGGCCCGCTGCCCTGCGTGCCGCCCGGGACCATCAGGAGTGGCATAACCAATGACCCGCTTGCGTTTTGCCACCGTCTGGCTGGCCGGTTGTTCGGGCTGCCACATGTCGTTTCTGGATCTCGACGAGTTTCTCTTTGATCTCGCTGAGCAGGTGGAGGTGGTGTATTCGCCCGTGGCCTCTGACGCCAAGCACTATCCCGAGGGGGTGGATCTGGTGCTGGTGGAGGGGGCGGTGGCCAATGCCGACAACCTCGCCCTGGCCCTTCAGGTGCGGGAGCGCAGCCGTTGGGTGGTGGCCTTCGGCGACTGCGCGGTGAGTGCCAATGTGCCTGGGATGCGCAATCTGCTGGAGGGTGCCGATGCGGTGTTGCGAAGGGGCTATCTGGAGCTAGCGGATCATGGGGCCCAGCTGCCCAGGGCGCCGGGCATCGTGCCCGAGCTGTTGGATCGGGTGCGGCCGCTCCATGAGGTGATCCCGGTGGATCTCTGGCTGCCGGGCTGCCCACCCTCCGCTGAACGCATCAAGGAGGCGCTCATCCCCCTGCTGGCTAGGCAGCTGCCCCGGCTGGAGGGAGAGGAGATGCTGCGTTTCGGATGAGTCGCCCATGAGCCGCACCGTTCTGATCGATCCGGTGACCCGCATTGAGGGTCACGCCAAGATCACCCTCCACCTCGATGATCTGGGGCGGCTCTGCGACACCCGCTTCCATGTGGTGGAATATCGCGGGTTCGAAAAATTCTGCGAGGGGCGTCCGTTCACGGAGATGGCGGGGATCACGGCCCGCATCTGCGGCATCTGTCCGGTGAGCCACCTGTTCTGCGCCGCCAAGACCGGCGACAAGCTCCTGGCGGTTCAGGTGCCCCCGGCCGCTCGCAAGCTGCGGAGGCTCCTCAATCTTGCCCAGCTCACCCAGAGCCATGCCCTCTCCTTCTTTCACCTCAGCAGTCCGGATTTCCTGCTCGGTTGGGAGAGCGATCCAGCCCGCCGCAATGTGTTCGGCCTGATGGTTGCCGATCCGGAGCTGGCCCGATCCGGCATCCGCCTGCGTCAGTTCGGCCAGCAGATCATCGAGCTCCTGGGCGGGCGCAAAATCCATGCGGCCTGGGCCGTGCCCGGTGGGGTGCGCACCCCCCTGAGCGAGGAGGCCCGGGGGTGGATCCTCTCCCGCCTGCCCGAGGCCCGCACCACGGCTGCCGCGGCCCTCGCCCTGTTCAAGGGCCTGCTGGATGGGCCGCTGCAAAGGGAGCAGGGGGTGTTCGGCTGCTTCCCCAGCCTGTTTATGGGGTTGGTGAGCCCCGAGGGGCTCTGGGAGCACATCGATGGGCGCATCCGCTTCCGCGGACCCGATGGCGCCATCGTGGCTGATGGGCTCAGCGAGGACGACTACGCCAGCTTCCTTGGGGAAGCAGTGGAACCCTGGAGCTATCTGAAATTTCCCTACTACAAGCCCCTTGGTTATCCGCAGGGGCTCTATCGGGTGGGTCCCCTGGCCCGCCTCAACGTGTGCGAAGCCATCGGCACCCCCTGGGCCGACCAGGAACTGGCCGAGTTCCGCCAGCGCTCCGGCCGGGTGGCCCTCTCCAGCTTTGCCTACCACCATGCTCGCCTGGTGGAGATCGTGGCCTGCCTGGAGGGAATCGAGCAGCTGGTGAATGATCCGGAGCTGGGTACGGGACGCGTGCGGGCTCGGGCCAGCCTCAATGCCGAGGAGGCTGTGGGGGTGAGCGAGGCACCGCGGGGAACCCTGTTCCATCACTACCGGGTGGATAGCCAGGGCCTGCTCACCCGGGTGAATCTGATCATCGCCACCGGCCAGAACAACCTGGCCATGAACCGCACGGTGCATCAGATCGCGCGGGAGTTTCTTCCCGACCCAGTGCCGGCCAACACCGAGATCCCAGAAGCGATCCTCAACCGCATCGAGGCCGGCATCCGCTGCTTCGATCCCTGCCTCTCCTGCTCCACCCATGCGGCGGGACAGATGCCCCTGCTGGTGCAGCTGGTGGCCGCGGGGGGGGAGGTGCTGACGGAGCGGCGCCGTTGATGGATGGGATTGGATCGCAGCGCCCTCTGCTGATCGCCATTGGCAATCCCCTCAGGGGGGATGACGGTGTGGCGGCGGTCCTGCTGGAAGAGCTGGCTGAGGAGCTGGGAGGCTGGAGCACCCCAGCTGCAGAGCTGCAAGCGGTGCATCAGCTCACACCGGAGCTGTCCCTGGCGCTGGCTCAGGCCAGTCGGGTGCTCTTTGTGGATGCCTGTGTGTCCTCCCGCACCACGGAGCCCTGGATCGAACAGCTCGGGCCCGCCCAGTCGAGCCTTGATTCCCCCAGCCTCGACTCTCCCAGTCTCGACTCCCCCGGCCTCAGCCCCCACAGCCTGGAGCCCTCCGCCCTGCAGACCCTGGCGTGCACGCTCTATGGATGGAAAGGGGAAGCGAGCCTGCTGCGGGTGCCGGCCTTCGCCTTTCCCCATGGCAGCGGGTTCTCCTCCCCCCTGCAGCTGGCCCTGCCCCGGGCGCGATGGTGGCTGCGCCGGTGGCTGCAGGGTGACGTTCCGTGAAACTACCCTGCAGATCAACCAGCTGGAGAGGCCCAACGAGCCGATGGAGCAGAGACGATGACAGGTCCACTGCCAGGGGGATGGACGGCCTTCGGGGCCAGCTTCACGGCGATCACCCTGGCGGAGCTGGGGGACAAGACCTTTTTCATGGCCCTGATCCTGGCGGCCCGTCATCGGGCCCGTGATGTGTTCGTGGGGGCTTTCGCCGCCCTCGCCGCGGTCACCCTCCTGTCTCTGGCCCTGGGCTATGGGTTGCGGGAACTGCTGCCGGAAGCCCTGGTGCGCTGGCTGGCTGCGTTGCTCTTTCTGGGCTTCGGCCTGAAATTGCTCTGGGATGCCCAGGGCATGGCCGCCGATGAGGCCCAGGCGGAGGAGCGGGATGCGGAGGCCGCCGTCGAGCGGGCGGAACGGCAGCACGCGGTGCGCACCACACCGGAGGTGATCTGGGAGGCATTTGTGCTGGTGTTCCTGGCGGAGCTCGGGGATCGCACCCAGTTCACCACAATCTTCCTGGCGGCGGCCCCGGCGTTCACCTTCGCTGGCCTGCTGGCGGGCACCCTGGCGGGCCATGGTCTGGTGACCGCCCTGGCGGTGGGCGCCGGCCGGTGGATCGGCGGCCGGTTGAGTGAACAGGTGCTCTATCGCCTCAGCGGAGGGCTCTTCCTTGTGTTTGGTTTGGTGGCACTGCAACAGGCCCTCCGTTGAGGGTTGCGTGATGGCCCGCCCCTACCAGCCTTCCCTCCTGCGCCTGCTCCATGGCGCCACGGCCCTTCTTGCGCTCGGGGCCTGGTGCACCGGGCTGGTGGTGTACAGCCGATTTGATGGCCGCTGGGGCCGGTTGCCCTTCGCCCTGGATGGGGAATGGATCGACATCCACGGCAGCGTTGGGGTACTGCTCTGGCCCGTGGCCTTGCTGTTTGCCCTGTATGCCCTCACCCTGGGCCGCCGCCGCCTGGCCCAACCCGCCAATGCCCTCGCCCTGGTGGCCCTGGCCCTGGCGGTGGGCAGCGGCAAGCTGATGGATGAAGACTGGTTGGAGGAGGGATTCTTGAACCAGGGGGTGTATGTGGTGCATCTCCTGGCCTGGGTGGGGCTGACGGCCGCAGTGGTGCTGCACCTGGGGGGGGTGCTCCGCCGAGGGGGTCTGCCCCTGGCCCGCTCCATGGCGAGCCTGCGGTTGCGGGCTCAGGATCGTCCCGGGGATTGGTTGGGCCAGATCCGCCGCCACTTCACCCGATAGGTGCCGTGGGCGGAGCCAAGCTGGCGGATCAGGGCGTCCCGGGCCTCGTGGTGCAATTCTTCCAGGTTGGGGGCGGAGATCTGCAGGTGTCGATCGAGGCTTCTGGCCACCAGACCGGTGCCCCCATCTCGATCTACCTCGAATTCGATTTCGCGCATGGTGGTGTTTACGACACCTGCCATGGTTGATGATTCTGATGATTCGCCCTGTGGCGCAGCCCACAGACCGGGGTCATCCCAGAAACGGCCGTCAGGCTGGGGCTTTTTGGCCCGCAGCTGGAGAGCTGGAGGCGTCCTCTTCCAGCAGATCCTGGGCGAGCATCAACAGCGCGATTCCCATCAGGGCCATGGCCTCCCCGCGCTGCGCGTCTCCGGTGAGCTCAAGGGTGCGAGCGGTCGCCAGGTGTTGAGGCCAGGTGAGTCGCATGCCGCCGCCGCTTGGGAATACGGATGATCGTGAACCGAAATCTTAAGCATCGGCGGCCCCTTCATACTCCGAAATACTGACAAGGGACCTGGACGGGTAGCAGCGACTACCGGGATCCACCGCACCTGCGGTATCTTTAGATTTGTTAAATACTGTTGACCTAAGCGCGATGGGTGACTTTTCCGAATCTGCGATTCCCCAATCCCTGGAACTCTCGATCGGCCAGCAATTCGAAATTGAGCGCTTCAGCCGGGCCATCGACGCCACCGCCGATCCGGAAGCTCTCAAGGCCATCGCCAAGCAACTGCTGCAGGCCTGGCAGACCCAGAAAGCAGCCACCAATTGGGTGATCGGCCAGCAGCTGGGGGCCCCCTCCTCTCTGTAGCTCTCGCCTGTAGCTCTCAGCAGGGCCGAAGGCTCCAACGTGCAATTTCGGAATCTCCCCCTATAGTACAGACGTACTTGCAGGGGTCCATGTCCGTTTCCTCCCCCTACGTCGTGTTCCGGGCCGTCGATCTTGGCTGGCCCCTGCCTCCATCCTTCCCTGCTGCCCAGGCCGGGCCAGTCGCCGAATCCATCGGTTCCGCGTCAGCGGGAAGCCAGGCTCTCAAGCCTCTGCCGGCTGGTCGTTCCGCAAGCCCTCCCGCCACCCAGGCCAGCGTGGCCAAGGCTGCCTCCGGCCATCGCCGCAAGTCTCCATCCAGGGGCACCTCAAGTGGCCGTCAAGGAGCACGCCGTCAGGGATCGGCTCCCTTGTTGTGCTGGCAAGGGGATCTCTTCCTCTCCCCTGCGTGCTGAACCGGTCAGTTCATCGGCTTGGTTTCCTTCAGCCCTCCGCCCACCAGCCGTTCCACCAGAATTTTCAACAGCAGCGACATCAGCCCCACTCCGCCCAGGACCAGGGCGGCCCCGTAAGCCAGTTCAGTGTTGTATTGCTTGTAGCTGTCCTCCACAAACAGGGGCAGCGTCTGGGTCTGGCCGGCAATGTTGCCGCTCACCACAGCCACGGCGCCGAATTCCCCTAGGGCCCTGGCGGTGGTGAGCACCAGGCCGTAAAGCACGGCCCAGCGCACCGTGGGCAGGGTCACCTTGCGGAACACCTGCCAGCTGGTGGCACCCAGCGTGCGGGCAGCCTCCTCCTGATCCCAGCCTTCTTCCTCCAGCAAGGGAATCACTTCCCGCGCCATGAAGGGGAAGGTCACGATGATCGTGGCCAGGGCCATGCCCGGCCAGGAGAAGATGATCTTCCAGCCCAGGCTGCCCACCACGTTTTTCAACAGCCCATGGTTCGGGCTGTAGAGCAACACCAGCATCAGACCCACCACCACCGGCGAAATCGAGAACGGCAGATCGATCACGCTCAGCAACAGAGCTTTGCCGCGGAACTGGCGCCGGGCGATGGCGGTGGCGGCCGCCAGGCCGAAGATGCTGTTGGCTGGCACGGCGATGACCGCCATCAGCAGGGTGAGCTTCACGGCGGAGATCAGGTCGGGAGAAGAGAGGTTCTCCAGGAAGGGGCCGAGCCCCTTGGCGAAGGCTCCGGCCACCACCTGCAGCGCCGGCAGCAGGATCAGCACCGCCACATAGAGCACGGCGATCAGGGGCACCAGCACTGAAGCGCTGGGCTTTGGCAGGGAAAGGAACTGTTGGCGAAGGCGGCGGGAGGAAACCATGGCAGGAGCAGATAAGGATCAGGGCATGGGCAGGGTCAGCCGCCCACCATCGGATTGGCCTCCCAGTGGCGACCCCACACCTGCAACCCATTGATCACCAGCAGGCTCACCAGGGAAAAGCCGAGCATCACCATCCCGACCACGGTGGCGGAGGCGAAGTCGTATTCCTCCAGCTTCTGGATGATGAAGGTGGGGGTGATCAGATCTTTGAAGGGCACATTGGAGGAGATCATCACCACCGAGCCGTATTCCCCCACCGCCCGGCTGTAGCCCTGGGCCACCCCAGCGAGGATGGCGGGCATGAGCTGGGGCAGCACCACCCGCAGCAGGGTCAGGCGCGGGGAAGCCCCCAAGCACCAGGCGGCCTCCTCCTGGTCCTGCTCCATGGCGCGCAGCACGGGTTCCACGCTGCGCACCACAAAGGGCAGGGAGATGAACACCATGGCAATGGCAACCCACAGCCAGGTGAACGACACCTTCAGGCCGAACATCTCCATCAGGGGAGCCCCAAGCCAGCCATTGGTGCTGTAAAGCCCCGCTAGGGCCAGGCCCGCCACGGCGGTGGGCAGGGCGAAGGGGAGATCGATCAAGGCATCCAGCAGGCGCTGGCCGGGGAACCGGCAGCGCACCAGGGCCCAGGCGATCACAACGCCGAACACCCCATTGAGCAAGGCCGCCACCAGGGACAACCCGAAGGTCATTCGGTAGGTGGCGAGGGCCTCTGGGGTGGTGGCCAGGTGGAAAAATTCCCCAGGCCCCACGGCGAGGGCTTTGAGGGCCATGGCCCCCAGGGGCAGGAAGAGCACCAGGATCAGGTAGACCCAGGTGATGCGCCATGACCAGCTCAGCCGCAGCCACCCAGGCAGGCTCTGGTTTCGACGCTGCCGGGTGGAGAGCGCCACCGGAACCGAAGGGAAGGGTGCCTCAGCTGAGGGTTGGTTGGGTGCCATGGGGCGCGGGAGACCGAAGCTACGGTTTAGCGGTTGGGAAATAGTAAATTCTTGGCGGTCACCTGTGGCTTGCGCCGGCCGCTGTCCCCGGGATGGCCGAACTCCTGGCGGAAGGGTCTGGTCTCCGGGAGGTGGAAACCAAGAAAGAGAGTCGCCAGGTCCGCGCGATCCATCGGACTGAGTTCGCCGTTGCTGCTCCAGTGCAGGCTCCAGGGAGGGAGGGGCTGGCTCATGACAGGGGCGGAATCAGCAGGTCGTCTTCGCCAATGGCCAGGAGCTGGCCATCCGCGCGGAAGCGGCTGAGGATCTTCGTCACCGTCAGCCGGGTGAGGCCGCAGAGATCCGCCAGGCCCCGGTGGGTGAGGTTGAGCTCACTCAGGGAGAGCCTGCAGCCATGGCTGTTCACCTGGCCAAAGGAGCGGCCGATCCAGAGCAGAAGATTCAGCAAGCGGGCATCCGCCGAGCGGATTCTCTGGATCACGGCCAGCTCGGCGAGCATTTTTCGCTCACGCCTGAGGTGCTGCTCAATTTCCTCAGCCGAAGGCTCGAGATGGTCCACCACCACGGTGGTGAGGCAATGGAGCTCCAGGGGATGGAGGGGGGGATCTTCGCTGCTGATCACATCTCCCGGGCCCCAGAGGCCAAGGGTGATCGATTCCCCGTCCCAGTCCCAGGTAAGGGATCGCACATACCCTTCCACCACTCGCCAGCTCATGGCTTCAGGGAGCACGTCGTTGGGGTGGAGGGTGAGTCGCAATGGGCGCTTGTGAAGGCTGGCTGTCATGGCGTTGGGTGCAAGTGGAACGGCGGAGGCAGGGGAGAGGGGAGACCAACAAGGGGCATTCGCAGACAACAGGCTTGGCAGAGGCAGGCCATGGGGCAAGGAAGAACGGAACGAATTAAGTATGGCTTATTCCCGATTGGCATAGTGGTATTCCTGGGCACCATTCAGATGAAGAACATGGGTTGGGCCTCCCGCAGGGCGTCCCGCTCCCGCAGCAGGTCCAGCAGGGTGAGCCTGGCCAGCACGGCGTCCCGGGCCCCATCGGCCCGCTGGTCCAGGGCGCTCACGGCCTGAAATTCCGGGGTGTCGCGCTCGCCTCGCTCCTGTTCGCCGCGCCGATCCCCCTCCAGACAGGCCACCACCTCGCTGATGCGGATCTCCTCCGGGGGGAGGCGCAGCTGGAAGCCGCCGCGGGGGCCCCGCAGGCTCTTGAGGTAGCCCGCCTTGCGCAGGCTGGTGAGCATCTGCTCCAGATACCGCTCCGGGATGGAATGGCGGCCGGCGATCTCGTGGGTCTGCAGCAACTGGCCGCTGCCACTGGCCTCCGCCAGGTCCATCAGGGCAATCAGGCCGTAATCAGTTCTGGCGCTGAACACCATGGCCACTCGCAGCAAGCCAACACTGGATGAGGATAAAACGGTTCCACGATCGGAGACTGCACATCCGTGTAATCTCAGGCACAGGGACTGGGTACTCTGCTCAGATGCTTCAATTTGTTCTCTACCGGCAAACCGTGAAACCTCATCCGTCTGCTGCCTCCCGTTCGCCCCGGCGTGTGTCGCTGCTGGCGGTCGGTCTTCCCCTGGCCGCTGCGGCGGCCGTGACTCCCCTGTTCTTCCCCCTGGCCCAGGCCCAGCAGCCCGCCAAGCCCCAAACCCTCACCATCGCCTCTTACGCGGTCACCAAGAGCGCCTACGACGAGATCACCAAACGCTTCGCCGCCGAGTGGAAGGCCAAAACGGGCCAAACCGTCACTTTTAAGGGGAGCTACGGTGGTTCGGGCACCCAAACCCGTGCCGTGATCGATGGGTTGGAAGCCGATGTGGTGAACCTGGCCATGGCCGCCGATGTGGCCAAGATTGAAAAGGCCGGCCTG
>JBJTQT010000054.1:0-12180 GCA_046075745.1 Cyanobium sp.
AAGAGAACATGCTCCACCGCGGCCGTGGTGCCCCGGCTGATGGTGAGCGGCACGGCCTTGGTGAGGGCAAAGCGTTGAAGGCGGCAGCGCATCAGCGGGCCATCCCAGCGGGAGGTTCACGCTCCACGCTGACATCCAGCGGGGAAGAGGATGCAGCTCTCTCCCTTTCGATTGGACCGATGGCCCCCGCACCCGAGCACTCCTCCGTGATTCAGGAGGTGATCGCCACGTTGTTTCACGAGCTGCAAAACTGCCGGGAGGGGGAGGTGGCCACCTACATCCCGGAGCTGGCCAAAGCGGATCCGGAGGCCTTCGGCATCGTGATGACCACGGTGGATGGGCGCACCTATGCCATAGGCGACGTGGACATCCCGTTCACGATCCAATCGATCTCCAAGCCCTTCCTGTATGGCCTGGCCCTGGAGACCCTGTCGCAGGAGGTGATGCACACCAAGGTGGGGGTGGAGCCCTCGGGCGATGCGTTCAACGCCATCAGCCTCGATCCCCAGTCGGGCATCCCCCGCAATCCCATGATCAACGCCGGGGCCATCGCCACCACGGCCCAGGTGTGGCACCACGACCCCCCGGAGGCGGAAGCACGCACCCTGGCCTTCTTCTCCGCCCTGGCCGGCCGCCCCCTGGGGGTCGACGAGGCGGTGTACCGCTCCGAACGGGACACGGGCCACCGCAACCGGGCCATCAGCCATCTCCTGCGCAATGCCGCCGTGATCGAGCACGCCCCCGAGGAGAGCCTGGACCTGTATTTCCGGCAGTGCGCCATCGCCGTCACCTGCCGGGATCTGGCTGTGATGGCGGCCACCCTGGCTTGCCAGGGCCGCCATCCCCTCACCGGGGCCCAACCTCTGAAACCCAGCACCACCACAAGCCTGCTGGCGGTGATGGGCAGCTGCGGTATGTACGACTTCGCCGGCCAGTGGCTCTACGACGTGGGTCTGCCAGCCAAAAGCGGCGTGGCCGGGGGGGTGCTGGCGGTGGTGCCCGGCCGCCTGGGCCTGGCGGTGTATTCGCCGCGGCTGGATGCCCTCGGCAACAGCGTGCGGGGGATTGAAGTCTGTCGCCGGCTCTCCAGGCGATTCAACCTGCACCTGTTCCACCGCAGCCCCCTGCAGCAATCGCCCGTGCGCAACAGCTACCGGGGCACGGAGCGGCGGTCGCGCTGTTGGCGCAGTGAGGCGGAAACCCAGCGGCTGGACGGCCTGCGCTCCCGCCTGGCGATCCTCCATGCCCAGGGCGTGCTCGACTTTGCGGCCATGGAGGTGCTGCTCGCCACCATGGAGGCCACCACGGCCGACACCAGCGTGTGGGTGCTGGATCTGGGCCAGGTGAACGAGCTGCTCCCTGCGGCCGCTGGCCTGCTGGCCCGTGGGGTGGAGCGGCTGGCAGCGGCCGAGGGGGCGGTGCTGCTCTGCCGCGCCAGCCATCTGCCGCTGCCGGAACCGCTGGCGAAGGAGTCTCCGTTCGAGAGCCTCGACCTCGCTCTGGAGGCAGCGGAGCATCATCTGCTGGTGTCCAGCTCCGGCGGGGAGGGCCCACCGGCCCCCAGCCCGGGCCCCTTTGATCCCCGGGCCCTGTTCCCCTGGATGGCGCCAGAGCCGCGTGAGGCACTGATGGCCCTGCTGGTGCTTCAGCCCTACGGGGCCGGGGAGCGGGTGATCCACCGCGGTGGGGGAGGGGAGCAGCTCTACATCGTGGCGGCGGGGCGTTTCACCGTGTCGTTCCCCCTGCCCCAGCGAGGCCCTGCCCCCTCCATGGCCCGAATGGCGACGTTCACAGCGGGGATGGTGTTCGGGGATGCGGCCTTTCTCGCCCAGAAGCCACGGCAGGCGGATGTGGTGGCGGAAACGGATGGGGCCTGCTGGTGCCTGAATCGGGCGGAGCTGGATCGGTTGGAGGCCACCGATCCAGCGGCTGCCCTGGGGCTCCTGCGGATGCTGGCCCTGGATCTCGGCGAGAAAGTCACCCTCTGTGCCCAACAGCTCACCCTGGTGGAGCACCTTTGAGGCCGGGTCCGCAGTCATGGGGGAAACTGGAGGTCATGACGGCCACCCTTCCCCATCTCCCTGCCGCAGGGGCCGCCCCCGGCCAGGGCAGCTATTGGATCACCACCTTTGGCTGCCAGATGAACAAGGCCGATTCCGAGCGCATGGCCGGCATCCTGGAGGCCATGGGCTACCGGGAGGCCGAGGCGGAACTGGATGCGGATCTGGTGCTCTACAACACCTGCACGATCCGCGACAACGCCGAGCAAAAGGTGTACAGCTATCTGGGCCGCCAGGCCCAGCGCAAGCGCGTCAATCCAAACCTCACCCTGGTGGTGGCCGGCTGCGTGGCCCAACAGGAGGGAGAAGCCCTGCTGCGGCGGGTGCCCGAGCTGGATCTGGTGATGGGCCCCCAGCACGCCAACCGGCTCGAAACCCTCCTGATGCAGGTTCAGAGCGGGCAGCAGGTGGTGGCCACCGAGGAGCATCACATCCTTGAAGACATCACCACCGCCCGGCGCGACAGCCAGGTGTGCGGCTGGGTGAATGTTATCTATGGCTGCAACGAGCGCTGCACCTACTGCGTTGTGCCGTCGGTGCGGGGCAAGGAGCAATCCCGCCTGCCTGAGGCGATCCAGCTGGAGATGGAGGGGCTGGCCGCTCGGGGGTTCAAGGAGATCACCCTGCTGGGCCAGAACATCGACGCCTACGGCAGGGATCTGCCGGGCATCACCCCCGAGGGCCGCCGCCAGCACACCCTCACCGATCTGCTGGAGCAGGTGCACGCTGTGGAGGGGATCGAGCGGATCCGCTTCGCCACCAGCCACCCGCGCTATTTCACCGAGCGGCTGATCGAGGCCTGCGCCGATCTGCCCAAGGTGTGCGAGCACTTCCACATTCCTTTCCAAAGCGGCGACGACGCCGTGCTCCGGGCGATGGCCCGCGGCTACACCGTGGATCGCTACCGCCGGATCATCGAGCGCATCCGCTTGCGCATGCCCGATGCCGCCATCAGCGCCGATGTGATCGTGGCCTTCCCCGGGGAAAGCGAGGCCCAGTTCCGGCGCACCCTGGATCTGGTGGAGGAGATCGGTTTCGATCAGGTGAACACGGCGGCCTACTCGCCGCGTCCCAACACCCCCGCTGCCGACTGGCCGGATCAGCTGCCGGAAAGCGTGAAGGTGGACCGCCTGCGGGAGCTCAACGCCCTGGTGGAGCGCACGGCGAAGGAGCGCAATGCCCGTTACCTCGGCAGGGTGGAGGAGGTGCTGGTGGAGGGGGTGAATCCCAAGGATCCGGCCCAGGTGATGGGGCGCACCCGCACCAACCGGCTCACCTTCTTCCCGTCGACGGATGGCCGCGGCGGCACCCATTGCCCCGGCGATCTGGTGCATGTGCGGATCCACACCGTGCGGGCCTTTTCCCTCGCCGCAGAGCCCCTGCCCATAGAGGCCTCCTAGGATTCCACTTTTACAAACGACGTTGATGACCCCCCTGCTTCACCCGCACCAGGACCTTCTGGTGATGCCGGACGACGGGGCAGAGGCTGTAGTTGCCCTGATTGATCAGGCCCATTCCGAGCTGTTGCTCAAGCAGTTCAAGCTGCAGTCCGACGTTGTGATGCAGGCCCTGCGGCGAGCCCGGGAGCGGGGGGTGGACGTGCGGGTGATGCTCAATCCCCACACCTCCGGCGGTGATCGCTGGAACGACGACACCTTTGCCCAACTGCAGGGCTGGGGCATCACCACCGCCTGGACCAGTGAGTCCTTCCCGGTGACCCATGAGAAGTCCATGCTGGTGGATGGGGAGACGGCCCTGATCTCCACCTTCAACCTGGCCGACAAGTACTTCACTGAAACCCGCGATTACGGCGTGCTCAGCCGCAACCCGGCGGTGGTGGCTCAGGTGCGGGCGGGGTTCGAGGCAGACTGGCATCGCACCTTCTTCGCCCCTGAGCTCCATGTGGGCCTCGTCTGGAGCAGCGCCCACAGCCGCGGCCAGATGGCCCGGCTGATCGATGCCGCCCAGCGCACCCTTTGGATTCAGCATCCCAAATTCGTGGATGCGGTGATCCTCGAGCGCATCATCTGCGCCAGGGAGCGGGGGGTGAAGGTGCGTGTGCTCTGCGGCGGCAAGCACGGCATCAGCGACTGGGACATCTATGACACCTTCTCTTCCTTGCGGGTGATGCAGCGCTTTGGCGTGAAGGTGCGCCGCCAGAAACATCTGAAGCTGCACGCTAAGCTGATCCTGATCGATGGCTCCTATGCCCAGACCGGCTCCATGAACATCGACCGCAGTGCCTTCGATCTGCGGCGGGAGCTGGGCATTGAGAGCGATGCGCCCGACGTGGTGGAGCGCTTGAAGGCCACCTTCGAGGCCGACTGGAAGGCAGCCGCCAAATACGCCGCTCCTGATCCCCTCGATCCCACCCTCCATGAGGAGGGCGAGCTGCCGCCCGATCCCCACTTCGTCCATGACTGAGCCGGCCCTCACCCAGGCGCCGACCCTGCGGCAGTTGTTCACCGGCCTGCTGCAGGTGGCCCTCTCCTCCTTCGGCGGGGGCCTTTCGGTGTGGAGCCAACGCATCATCGTGGAGCAGCGCCGCTGGATGAGCAACGACGCCTTCCTCACGGGCCTAACAGTGGCCCGGCTGCTCCCGGGGCCGAATCAGATCAATCTGGCGGTGTATGTGGGGGCCACCTTCCACGGCCTGCGGGGGGCGCTGGTGGCCCTGGGCGGCATACTCCTGATTCCCTTCAGCCTGCTCATGGGGCTTGGCCTGGTGTATTTCCAGCTGCGGGGCCTCCCCCTGGTGGATCGGGTGCTGGCGGGCATGGTGGCGGTGGCCGCAGGGCTGGCCCTCTCGATGGGATTCAAGATCCTGCCCACCTACAAAGCGGATCCCGTGGCTCTGCTGCTGGCTGCCGCGGTGTTCATCGCCATGCAGGGCTTCCATGTGCGGCTGGTGCCCCTGCTGCTGGTGGTGTCTCCCTTGGCCATGCTCTGGTACTGGCCCAGAAACGTCGAGGAGAAGAAGCCTTGATGATGCTCGGGGGAATGGAGCTGGGCCAGAGGGTGCTCGCTGCAGTGAGCACCTGCAATCCCGTGCGGCTCTCCGACATCGGCCAGTTGCTGAAGGTGATGGGCACCTTCCTGGGGCTTTCTCTTTTCTCCGTTGGAGGGGGCAACACCCTTCTCACCGAATATCACCACCTCAGCGTTGACCAGTTCTGCTGGCTCACCACCAACCAGTTCAACGACCTCTATGCCTTGGCGGAGGCGGCCCCGGGCCCCAGTTCCATGCTGGTGGGCTTGCTGGGGATGGGCGCGGCCTGGCGGGAGGGGCCCATCTGGGCGGTGCTCACCGGAGTGATGGCGGAGGTGGCCGTGCTGCTCCCTTCCACCCTGCTGGTGGTGGTGGTGTGCCTGAGCTGGAATCGCTTCCGCCATTCCCCCTGGCGTCTGGCCTTTGAGCGGGCCATGGGCCCCATCACCCTGGGGGTGCTCTTTGCGGTGGGGGTGAAGATCCTGCTCCTCTCCGACACCAACCCCGCCGGACTGGTGGTGTCTCTTCTGGTGTGTGCCCTCGTGCTCCGCACGCGCATCTCTCCCCTCTGGATGATGGCCGTGGCGGGCCTTCTGGGAGGGCTGGGGATCATCCACCGCTGACCCTTGCCTGGCTCTGGTGCTCCTTGCAGGCACTGATACCGTTTGGCCTGCCCACACGCCAGCCACCATGCCCGATGCCCCTCCACCCATCCGTGTCGGTCTGGTGTTCGGAGGAGCCTCCGGTGAGCATGCGGTTTCGATCCGTTCCGCCGCCACCGTGCTCGGTGGATTGCGTGGTGGTGAAAATGCCGAGCGCTATGAGGTGCGCTGCTTCTACATCGATCGGGCGGGACGCTGGTGGCCCCCGGCGGTGGCGGAGAGGGTGCTGGCCCAAGGCGCCCCATCCGAGGAGCCCGCAGGGGCGCCGGAGCACCAACGGTTGGGCTTCCAGGGGTTCCCTGAAGGGGCCCTGGAGGTGCAGGTTTGGTTCCCTGTGCTCCATGGGCCCAACGGGGAGGACGGCACAATTCAGGGCCTGTTCACGCTGATGCAGGTGTCCTTCGTGGGCTCTGGTGTGCTGGGCTCGGCCATCGGGATGGACAAGCAGGCCATGAAGGCCGCCTTCGCCGCCGCCGGGCTGCCGCAGGTGCCCTACCTCTGCGTGTCCCGCAGCGACCTGGCCAATCCCGACGGGTCCGCCCCCCCTGGGGGTCTGCTGGAGCACATTGAAGCCACCCTGGGGTACCCCTGCTTCGTCAAGCCCGCCAATCTGGGTTCGTCCGTGGGGATCAGCAAGGCCACCGACCGCCTGTCCCTCTCGCAGGGACTGCAGGCCGCCGCAGCTCTGGATCCCAGGCTCGTGGTGGAACAGGGAGTTGTGGCCAGAGAGTTGGAATGTGCGGTGCTCGGACCAGCCGATGGCCTGAAGGCTTCGGTGCTGGGGGAGATCCGCTTCGATGCCGATTGGTACGACTACGAAGCCAAGTACAGCGAGGGTCGCAGCCACACTCTGATTCCTGCCCCGGTCCCAGCGGAGGTGCAGGAGAGGGCCAGGGCGATGGCGATCGCTGCCTGTCAGGCCGTGGGCGCCTCCGGGCTGTCCCGGGTGGATTTCTTCTACAGCGAGAGCGAGCAGGCTCTGTGGCTCAACGAGATCAACACCTTGCCCGGCTTCACCAGTCAGAGCATGTACCCCATGCTCTGGGCTGCCAGCGGGGTGCCCCTGGGTGATCTTCTTCACCGTTTGCTGCAGGACGCGAGAGAATCCCCGAAGTTTCCGGCGCTTGCCCGCTGACACCATGGGTCAAGGACTCCTCTGGTTGCCCCTGTTGGTGGTGTTCGTGTTGCTCACGGGCCTCGGCTGGCTGGAGCGCAGACGGCAGCGGCTGTTTCGGGACTGGGCCGCCGGCTCCGAGCTGGCGAAACTCGATGCAGCGGGGGCAGCACGGCTGGTGAATGGTGTGCTCAGCTGGGCTACCTTCGAGGCCGGCATGTTTCGGGAGCTCGATTCCTTCGAGATCAAGCAGCTCGAACTCACCGAACTGCTCTCCCTGCGCTCCGGTGAAGCCCCTCTCACGGAGGAGAGTCAGGGGGCCTGCAGGCTTCGGCTGGTGGGAGGCGGGCAGCAGAAGGATGTGCCCTTCAGCGAAGCCGAGCGGGCACGGCGCTGGATGGAGGAGCTGATGGCCCGCTCCCGTTGTGAACTGTGAAGCGGCGCTCCTCCTCTCTTTCTTCCACGGCCCCACCCACCCTTCCCGGGGTGGACCGGCGCCGTGAGCTGCGCCGGCTGCGACGGCGGGAACGGCTGCGGGATGCCTGGCGCCTGCTGGTGTACGCCGCTCTTGCCAGCGGCCTTGGATACGTCTTGCTGCGTCAGGGCTGGATGCTTCAGGGCCCGAGCCAGGTGGAGGTGAGCGGCAGCCGGCTCGTGAGTCGTGAGCAGGTGATCGAGGCGGCCCGCCTGCGGTTTCCCAAGCCCCTGCTGTCCCTCCAGCCCCGGGAGCTCAGCAGCTCTTTGGCCAATTCACTGCCGGTGGAGCAGGTGAAGGTGACCCGCCTCATGCTCCCCCCCCGACTGCGGGTGGAGCTGGTGGATCGGGAAGCGGTGGCCCGAGCCCTGCGTCGTACCCCCGGCGGACTGGAACCAGGCTTTGTGGATCGCACCGGCAGCTGGATCCATGCTGATCCTCGTTCCCGCACCCGCCTGGCGGGTCGGGCGTCCATCCAGGTGGTGGGCTGGAATGAGCGCCATCGCCCTGCCCTGGCAAGGGTGCTGGAGGCCCGTGATCAGATTGGCCCGGGGTTGCAGGAAATCCGCTTTGACCCCGATGGTGCTCTCTGGCTCACCACCCGAGAGCTCGGACCCCTCAGGCTCGGGCCGGTGGATTCCCAGCTGGATCGCCGCCTGCAGGTGGTGGCCCACCTCAACCACACCCTTCCGGCCCGTCTTGCGGGCAAGCGTCCCCTGAGCATCGACCTCACGGATCCGGAACAGCCTGAACTCAACCTCCAGGGGGCAGGGGGGACCACCGCCAAGGGCACGGGCAAACCCCCGGCCACCGGTCAGGGCCAGACCACGGCCAGACCCCACCCCTAGGCTCTGCAAGCCAATCCACACAAGGGATTGCGTCTTAAGCCCTTTCGGGAGAGGGTAACCCCTCGTGTAACAGACCGGCTACACATCGGAAGACATGATGCAGCCACCCAGCAACGCCAACATCCCTCCAGAGTCCGGGCCCGTGGTATCGCCACCAGCGATGATGTCTGCCACAGGTGAGCTGCCCCGCGAGCTCCGTCCTTCGTCATCGTTCCCGCAAACGTCCCTCCAGATGAGCCAGAGCACCCCCTCCGCCAACGGGATCATTCCGAGCCAGACGGCACGCATCGAAGTCATCGGTGTGGGAGGGGGAGGCAGTAATGCGGTGAACCGCATGATCGCCTCCGAGATGCAGGGAATCGGGTTCTGGGTGTTGAACACCGACGCCCAGGCGTTGCTTCAATCCGCTGCTCCCCAGCGGATCCAGCTCGGCCAGGCGCTCACCAGCGGGCTCGGGGCAGGAGGCAATCCACTCATTGGTCAGAAGGCGGCGGAAGAATCCCGCGCTGAGCTCCAGAAGTCGGTGGAGGGGGCCGACATGGTGTTCATCGCCGCAGGTATGGGAGGGGGCACGGGCACGGGGGCAGCGCCGATCCTTGCTGAAGTGGCCAAGGACTGTGGCGCCCTCACCGTGGGGATCGTCACCAAACCCTTTGGATTTGAAGGCCGCAAGCGTCTGCGTCAGGCGGAGCAGGGGATCGCCCAGCTTGCTGAGCATGTGGACACGCTGATCGTGATTCCCAATGACCGTCTCCGGGATGCCATCGCCGGTGCCCCGCTCCAGGAGGCCTTTCGTGCAGCGGACGACGTGCTGCGCATGGCGGTGAAGGGCATCACCGACATCATCACCAGGGCAGGCCTGGTGAATGTGGACTTCGCTGATGTGCGCTCAGTGATGGCTGATGCCGGCACCGCCCTGCTGGGCATCGGCGTCGGCTCCGGTCGCTCCCGCGCTAGTGAAGCTGCCCAGGCTGCCATGAGCAGCCCTCTTCTGGAGTCCGCCCGGATTGATGGTGCCAAGGGTTGCATCATCAACATTTCCGGTGGCAAGGACATGACTCTTGAAGACATGACCACCGCCTCAGAGGTGATCTATGACGTGGTGGATCCGGATGCCAACATCATCGTGGGTGCGGTTGTTGATGAGCAGCTGGAGGGCGAGATCCACGTCACGGTCATCGCCACAGGCTTCGAGAGTGGAGGGGCTTACAGGCCTGAGCGGGTGGCTTCCTCCTTCTCCTCCAGCCTTGAAGAGCAGGTGCAGCCCGAGCGTGGGGCGAAGATTCCGCCATTCCTGGTGAACAGGCAGAATCGGCTCGAATCAGAGGGGTGACCCGGAGACCACGCCTGCCCAGAGCATCCCGTATGGCTGCTACCTTCCGGTCCTGACCAGGTTTGGGCGTCTTGGCCGCGTGGATCCGGGCCAATCTGATCTTACCCCGTGCCCATAGGCATGGGAATCTTGCCCATAGGATTGCCAAGCCTGCCCATAGGCTTGGCAATTAACGTCCCGTTCCCATTGCCAAAGCGCCCCGGCGATCTTCTGCTCCGTAAACAGGCCCTGCTTCCCATCACGATCCTGACGGCCTGGGATGCCATCTCGGCTGCCATCGTGAGGGAAGCCGGTGTCGATGCGGTACTTGTCGGTGATTCCCTTGGCATGACGGTCCTGGGTCACTCCACCACCCTGCCGGTCACCCTGGAGGAGATGTTGCACCACTGCCGAGCGGTGGGCAGGGGTCTTCAGCACAGTGCCGGCGACCCGATGCCCCTGGTGATCTGCGATCTTCCCTTCCTTAGCTATCAGTGCAGCCTGGAGGACGCGCTGGCAGCGGCGGGCCGGGTCTTGAAGGAGAGTCCGGCAGCAGCGGTGAAGCTGGAGGGAGCAGAGCCGGAAACCCTCTGCGCCATCGATCGCATGGTGCGGATGGGAATCCCGGTGATGGGCCATCTGGGCCTCACCCCCCAATCGGTGCATCGACTCGGACTGCGGCGGCAGGCCACGGATCCCCGCTCCCGCGAGCGGCTGCTCCAGCAGGCCCAGGAGCTGGAGAGGGTGGGCTGTTTTGCCCTCGTGGTGGAACACATTCCCGGGGATCTGGCCACCCTGCTCAGCCAGCGACTCTCCATCCCCGTGATCGGGATCGGGGCGGGCGATCGCTGTGATGGGCAGGTGCGGGTCACCGCCGATCTGCTGGGGTTCACGGAGCATCAACCGCCGTTTGCCACCCCCTTGCTGGATGGTCGTGGACTGGCGATTGAGGCTCTGCGGGGTTGGATCCGTCAGCAGCACACTCCAGAGATGCGGCCCGTTCCTGCCACCACATCAGAAAGTCCCGCAGCACCGAGTTGCTGAGCCCCAGCCCCCGGGGATCCGAGAGGCGCCAACGCTCTCCCTCGATGCACAGCCAGCCGCCCTCAATCCAAGGCGCCAGGTGTGCTACAAGTCCCTTCAGATCGAGGGCGATGCCCTGCTCGATCTGAAGCTGCTGGATGTTCACCCCTTCCCTGCGGCGCAGCCCCACCATCACCCGCTCATCGAGGGGGAAGGGCCTGGCAGAGATGCTGGCGAGCGGCGGGCGTTCGTTGAGCCAGGTTTCATAGCCCTGGCGCGTGCGTGGCCGGGCCACCCTTGTGCCGAAGGGGGCCTCCGTGGCACCCATGCCGAAACCCCACCAACCTGCCCCACTCCAGTAGACCCGGTTGTGCCGACTGGCATGGCCGGGCCAGGCGTAATTGGAGATCTCGTAGCGGCCATAGCCGGCCCTTCTGAGCCGCTGGGCGGTGAGTTCCATCAGATCAGCCGCGAGGTCGTCGTCCGGGAGCTCCAGCGTGCCCCGCTGCCAGCGCTTGGTAAAGACTGTTCCCGCCTCGAGGCACAGGTCGTAGATGGAGAGATGGGGGGGGCTGAGCTCGAGGGCCTGCTCCAGCTGCTGCTGCCAGTGAGCGGTGGTGTCCTGGGGGGAGCGTACGTCGGGCCCACCCGCCAGGGTCGGAAGACCCTGGATCAAATCCAGGCTCCAACTGCGCAGCAGTCCCTGACGCCGAGCCTGCTGCAGCCAGCCGGCAGCCTGGAGCAGGTCCTGACGCCGGTGCTGGCGACCAAGGCCCGCGAGCACGGCATCATCAAAGCTCTGCCCCCCCAGGCTCACCCGATTGAAGCCGGCGTGCAGCACGCCCTTGAGCCGCTCCTCATCAAAGGTGGCAGGATCCATCTCTAGGGTGATCTCGGCCCCCGGCGCCAGGCCATAACGCCGTTGCAGGGCCTCCAGCAGCTCCCCCAGCTGCTCTGCTGTGAGCAGGGAGGGGGTGCCGCCACCGATATACACCGTGGAGAGTGGCGGACCCGCGGGGCTGGTGGCGATCTCCCGCCCGAGCAACAACAGATAGGCTGCGATTCCAGGACTGTGGCTCCCATCGGCCTTGTCACCCAGGGGCACAACGGGGAAATCGCAGTAGAAGCAACGCCGTAGACAGAATGGAATGTGGAGGTAGGCAGCCCGGGGTGGGGGAAGCGTCACGAGCGGTTACCCCTTCCTGGCAAATCGACGAAGATCAGGCATGCTTCGGGGCTGATGCAACAGGCGGCCGCCCGTTGGCGCCATGGTGGATTTCCTCATCCTGCTGCTGTTTTTGCTTTCCGGAGCTGCCACCGGCTGGCTCGGGGTGGATCTGCTGCCGGAGCGCCTGCTGTTGCAGGTCACCAACATGGAAGGGTTGCGATGGGTGGTGGGGGGCTTTGGCGCCTTTTTTGGCCTGCTGGCGGGGTTTTTCTTTCAGCAGCTGCGGCAGCGCCTGATGCGCCAGGTGCGGAGCATGCCCACCGATCTTCTGGTGAGTCGGTCGGTGGGGCTGATTTTGGGGCTGCTGGTGGCGAATTTGCTCCTGGCCCCGATCCTGTTGTTGCCCCTCCCCTGGGAGGTGGTGTTGGTCAAGCCCCTGGCCGCCGTCTTGAGCAACGTGTTTTTCGGCGTACTGGGCTACAACCTGGCCGAGGTGCACGGCCTCACCCTGCTGCGCCTGCTCAACCCC
>JBJTQT010000055.1:0-50994 GCA_046075745.1 Cyanobium sp.
GACGCGCAATGTTTCATCCACACTGCGGCCGACAGGCAGGTTGTTGATCGTGCTGTGCATGATCACGCCTTCGGGATCAATGATGAACAATCCCATCAGGGCAATGCCCGCATCCTCATCCAGTACGCCATAGGCACGGGCGATCTCCTTCTTCAGATCCGCCACCAGGGGATAGGCGATGTCTCCGAGACCACCTGCCTTACGGTCAGTCTGAACCCAGGCCAGATGGCTGAACTGGCTGTCAACTGACACACCGATCACTTCGGTGTTGCGACTGGAGAAATCCCCGTGCCGATCACTGAAGGCAGTGATTTCCGTCGGGCAGACAAAAGTGAAATCCAGTGGATAGAAGAAGAGGACCACATACTTGCCTCGGTAGTGCGACAGAGTGATCTCCTTGAATTCCTGGTCCACCACGGCGGTGGCGGTGAAGTCTGGTGCTGGCAGACCGACGAGCCTGGACATGGGTAGGGGAAAGAATGGAAAGGGAAGGACACCGACGCTCGGAAACCAATGCGAAGTCGGATCGAGTCCCAGTTGGACCGAATGAACTTATCACGGATCCTTTCGTCTTCTTGTCACCCGTGGCCATAGGCTGTAGTGACTATCCACTCTCTCTTGAATGGCCTGGGATCCCTCGGTGCTGAAGAAATATGGCACCACCAGCCACTTCCGTCTGCTCAACCAGGTGCGCACTGAGCTCCGAAGCAACCCGCTCTCTCGCAACAAGGATGGGGAACTGAATCTGGGGATGGGACGCCGGGGATACCGCGTTCCGGTGGAGGTGCGAAGCTCGGGCTCCAGCGGTTCCTCCTCCAAAACTGACCGGTCTCTTCCCGTTGTCAGCGGGGCAAGCTCCACCGAGGATGGCTCTGACAACATCAGCTTCCGGGATCGGCTGCGAGCGATCCAGATGCGCTGAGCGATGCGGTTGGGCTGATTCAGCCCGTGGACATTCAATTGGATGGCTCGGGGGAGACTTGAACTCCCGACCTTGGGGTTATGAATCCCATGCTCTAACCAGCTGAGCTACCGAGCCCGGTGGCAGAACTTTAAGCGATCGCCCTTTGTCGAGCGCTCGCTGGTTGAGGAGGCACAGCGAAATCAACCTGTCAGGCTGAAGGCTGAAGACGTTCCAGGGGATTGATGGCGCCGTAGCCAGGGGAGTGGATCTCAAAATGAAGATGGGGACCAGTGCTTCTGCCGGTGCTGCCCATCAGACCGATCTGTTGCCCTTGGCGGACCTCTTCCCCCTCCTGCACCAAGATGCGACTCTGGTGAGCATACAGACTGCGGGACCCATCCTCATGGCTGATCTCGACGAGGTAGCCATAACCGCCGTCACTCCAGCCGGCGAATGTGACCCTCCCATGCTGGACAGCGATGATCGGCGTGCCCGTGCTGTTGGCGATGTCGATGCCCTTATGCATCCGCCCCCAACGCCATCCGTAACCTGAAGTGAAGACCCCCCGTGCCGGCCACAGCCAGCGTTTGGCAGCCGAACCTGGGGTGGTGGGTGAGTAGTCGGGGGTATCAGGCCAGCTGACACCACCACTGGTTGCCGGCTTGAGGCTGATCAGTTGGTGAACCCGCGGAGAGATGGATTGAACCCTCAACTGACGGCCCACAACCAGTGGAAGCCGCTCTAGCTCAGGATTGAGACGCATGAGTTGGTCAACCGAGAGCCCATGGCGCTGAGCAATGGAATCAATGGTGTCACCAAAACGAACCACGGCCTGTTTCGGGAAAGGATGTCCGTCTTCCGAGGGGAGATCTGGGCGGGCTGTGGGATCTGCAGCTGCATCCCCAGGGAGGCGATCTTGATCGACTCCGCGCAAGGCAGAAAAAAGAGCATCGTTCCACGATGTCGATCGAAGGTCTGTGGCGAGAGCCCCGGTGAGAGGCAGCACCACCGAGGTACAGAGGAGAGCTGTGAAAATACGACGGTAGAAAAACATGACGTGAATCTCGGTGAAAATTGTTGTGGATCGGAAGGGTTTTGAAAATTGTCTAATCAGCCGAAGCCACAAGAAAGTGGCTTGCGCATAACCAATCAAATCCGGCGCACCTTAGCGTTTGTGGCCCCCTGAGGCAAGGGGTTCTGAGCCCGTCCGCATATTGGTTCTGCTCTCAGGCTCGCTGCTCCAGCTGCCTCAGAGCCTCGAACACGGCGACTCCCACCGCCACGGACAGATTGAGGCTCCTTACACCGCCTGGAACGGCATCCCTGGATCGGGGCATGGGGATGGTGAGCCTGAGGTCTGCCACCGCCAGCAGTTCAGGACTCAGCCCATCGCTCTCGCGACCGAACAAAAGCCAGTCATCGCTCTGATAATCGATCCCCGTGTAGGGGGCTTCGGCCTGGCTGCTGAAGGCCAGGAGCCGCCCACCCCTGGCTTTGCGGATCTCCAGGAAGGAGGAGGCATCCCCATGGCGGAAAAGCTGCACCAAGGGCCAGTAATCCAGGCCCGCGCGCCGTAGATGGCGATCCTCCAGGGAAAACCCCAGGGGTTCGATGAGGTGGAGCTCCGAGCCCGTGGCCGCACAGGTGCGCGCCACATTTCCTGTATTGGGTGGGATCAGGGGCTGGAACAGAACAACCCTGGGCATGAGGTTACGGCAGTCCAGGCACGGGGTCCGAGAGCCTGGCCAGGTCAATGGCCCTCCCCTGCAGCACGAGCCAGGCCGCATCGCAGCAGGGCATGAGGAGTTGCTGGAGTTCCCCCAGCCGATCCCGGAAGCGCCCTCCCGCCGACGTCATCGGCACCACCCCCCAGCCTGTCTCCTCACTGACCAGCACAACCCGAGAGCGGCTTTGCTGGAGGGCTTCCAGCAGGCTGGCGAGGTGGTCCTGCCATTGAGGCCGGGCGCACTCCAGGTGGGCGGCGACCCAGGTTCCAAGGGAATCCACCAGGGCCAGTTCTCCCTCCTCCATGGCCTGCAGAGCATTGCTGAGATCACCTGCCACCTCAAGGGTGCGCCAGGATGGCGGGCGCCTCTGGCGATGGCGCATCAACCGTTCTTGCCAGGAGGGATCATCCGGGAGATCCGGACCTGTAGCCAGAACCACGACAGGAACACCGCTCTGGTGGGCCAGGTGTTCAGCCCAGCGGCTTTTGCCGCTTGCCGCCGGGCCGCTCACCAGGGTGATGCGAGGGATGGGGAGGGGCTGCAAGCCGTCAGCCTCCCCCCTGCATGTTGCGCAATGTCGCCACCGAGGAGGGAGAGACCCGGTTGAGGTAGCGGAAGATCCAGTATTTGAAGATGGTTGCTAACACCACAGGGAATGTGGCGATGAACAGGAGAATGAAGTTCTCCCTCGCTGGGAGCCCCAGATGATGGGCAACACCATCCAAGAGCACGGTCCAACCTTCTGGGCTGTGAAAGCCAACAAAGATGTCGGTGAAAAGAATGATGGCAAAGGCCTTGGCACTGTCTGAGAGGCCATAGACCACTTCATCAATGAAGCCCCTGAGGACCTGAATGTCACGCTGGCCAAACAGACAGACAGCAACGAAGCCAAGGAGTCCGAAGACATCGGCAAAGACGTTTTTGACAGCTTCAGTGCTTTCCCTGTCTGCCTCATCCTTCAGTTCCTGCGCACGTGTTTGCAATTGTTTCTGAAGCTCTTCGCGTGAAGGAAGGGGTTCGTTATGGAGAAGGTGATCAAATTCGATTTCTGCTTGAAATACCCTCAGTTTTTCGACGGCCTGTTCTTCAAGTTTCGGTTTTGGGTAGCTGAGAAAAGGGCTGTCCGGAGAGAAGCGATCCACTAGTGGTGAAACGATGTAGGTGCGGCTGATCTGTTGCACCAGGACCGGCACTAGAATCATCAGGAGCAGGATTCTCAGGGACACCAGGGTGGAATCCCTTCGTCTTCTGAACCCAGCGATCACGCTCGCCTCAGCTTCCGGATCCAGCCGTTGGCGCACCTGATCGACCACCCCGAGCAGACTGCGGGGCAGGATCTCAGGACTCCGACTTAGGCTGGGCAACTGATCGCGGGTGCCGGCATAACGGGCGGTGACGGACTCCAGCAGTTGCAGCTGCCTCAGTTCCTGACCGCTCAGTTCCTGTCTGTAGGGTTTGATCGACTCCACCGATTGCTGGCACACCTGCAGGGCGGCTCGAAACCTGCGCAGCACCTGGGCCTGCATCGCCTTTGGGATGCGCAGCTCCAGCTCAGGCCTCACGGGGCGATCCTGGTAGTACTCCAGTTCGATGCTCTGGATCAGGAGGGCTGCTTCGTAGCCCCGCTCCAGATCACTGCTGAGATCAAGTGATTGGGCATTGCCGAGGCGGCCCATCCAGTTTCGAAGTCCCATGGTGGTTCAGCGAGAAAAGACCCACCAGGTGGCCATGGGTACCACCGTTCCCACGATCAACAAGACCACCACCCAGGTGAAGGCATTGCTGTTTTCCGTTTCTTCTTTGCTGGGGATGTTGCTCACCACGGCAGGAGCTTCCTGCATCACGGGTTCACCGGGATCTTCCCCTCCGTTGAGCACAACAGCGAGGCGGTTCAGGGCATCCAGGGTGGCCTGGCGATAACGGTCGGCGGAGCGCAAGGGGATGGCCATGGTGGTTTCTGCCGTGCTTTCCAGCAACTCCGAAGGAAGCCGGCCATTCAATCCGGCCGAAGCCACAACAGCAGTGGAACGGGTCTGGGCATCAATGAGTAAGATCAGCAGGGACTCCCCTTCCGCGCCGGCAGTGCTTGGGGAGGCTACCCAGCGGCTCAGCAGATCCCCACCCAGCTGTTCAAGGGTGAGGCCATAGTCGAGTTTGGCCACGGTGATCACCTTGGCATCAACCTTTTCAGCACTGAAGGTCTGAAGGGTGCGTTCGATGTCCTGGGAACTGGCCCGCGAGAGCACATGGGCTTCATCAAGCACATGGGAAGGAGGAGCCTGGGGCGGGAAATCGGCCGAAGAGAGGGCCTGGGCTGGGCTCACGGCTGCGAGCAGGATCCCGAAGGTGAGGACGGCGGCAAGCACCGAACTCCATCGCCCCAGGGGGCCATGGCATCGAACCGGTTGACCGTTGCTGGAGAGGGGGGTCACGGCAAACACATCAAGAAAGCCTCCATCCTCCAGTCTGCCGCGCATGTGACGATCATGCTCTCCAGATCAGGCTTTGAATTTTTCACGGGATCATCCGCCAACCCATGTCGCTTCCTCTGCCCGCTCGGGCCGTGCTGGCCCTGGGCCTGCTCGGCCTCGGCCTCACGGTGGTGAATCAGCTCACCGCCAGCCAGCTGGATCCCTCCCTGGAGCGGGCTTCCGTGCTGGCCAGCTTCCTTGCCGTTGGGCTCATGGTTGTGGCGGCTCTCTGGCAACGGGTGATGCCCCCGGCGGCTGAACGGGCTGACCTGCCAGGGGAGGAGGGCAGTGAGCTCCAGGATGGTTTGCCCGACGACCTGGTATCGGAACTCGGCTGGGGCAGCTCCATGATGCTGACGGCTACGCCAGCGGCCATCCTCCTGCTGCACGATGGCCACCGCACGCTTCTACGCCGTGGTCTGCTGGTGCCGGGAGGCTTCACTCCAGGGCCGATCTGCCGCCAGGCCCTGGATCGTCAGCGTCCCATCTCTCTGGTGGATCTGAAGCACTATCCAGGGCGTGGCGAATTCGACGCCCTTCTTCCTGATCTGCCGGCGGTTGTGGTGCAACCGGTGGGTTCCCAGGGGCTCTTGCTTGTGGGAGGTTGGACAGCCCGCTGTTTCAGCCAATCGGATCTGCGCTGGATCGAGGGCTGGGCTAGAAAGCTCAGAACACAATGGGCTCCAGTTTGGGACGGGCCTCTGCAGGCTTCTTCCCCGGACCGGCTCGACGGGGCACCTGCAGCTGGCTGAACACCTTCCCATCGGGAGCCGTGGCTTTCAGGCTCCCCTTCGGACCCAGGGATCCTTCGATGCGTTGGGCCCGGGTGAGCTGGCGGGACGCTGCTCTCTGATACAGCACATTTCCTCCCGCCTCCACGGCTTGGGTTGTCCAGTTCCACTGGCATTGCTGGGCCTGGAGTGCATCTCCTCCCTGGCGCAGTCTGCAGTTGTTGCCAATGGTGGCCAGGGTTCGCTTGGAATCAAGACGTAACTGCTCCCCTTCCAACTGCAACTCGCCCTTCTGGGCCTGGAAGGAAGCCTTGCTCTTCAGCCACTGGTCCTTGGTATCGATCGTGAACTCCCCGCCCCTGAACCAGCTGTTCTCACTGGGATCCTCCAGCTGCACAGGCGGGAAGAGGGTGTACTCCTGCTTGAGGGTGTTGGCTTCCAGTCGAGAGGCCCTCAGGACCTGTGGGCGGCGGGCAACGGCCCGATCCGGGGGGCGGCGGGTGATCGTCACGGGGCCCTCACCCTTGAGATCCCCTTTCCCTGGATTCCATTGGATCTCCTTGAGGATCCCCAGGATTTCCGGCGCCTGTTCTGATCGCTTGACATTCAGCGGAACGGGCCTGCTCCAGCGCTCCACTTTCGGCTCGCCCTGAAGTTTGAGCAGATCACGATCCAGGTGCAGGGTGGCAGTGCGGGCTGAGATCCGGGTCTGAAGGTTGCGAACCTGGGGGGAAAGGTCAAAGCGCATGAGCGCCTCGCGAGGAATCCAGAGAGCCCGATCTGCACTGAGGAGCAGGGGATACTTGCCCAGGCGCTGGAGCCGGATGTCTCCTTCCAGGAGAATCACCGCTCCGTCATTGATCACCGTTCCGGTGCTGGCAACAAGTTTGTAGAGGGGTTGACCCTTGTCGAAGATCACGCCCTCTGGTCGAAGCGCCCTGGCCACGCTGCTGCGGAGGTCGTAGCGGGCTTCCGGGCTCTTGAGGGTCCAGGCCTTCTTCCCATCGCTGCTGCGTTGCTGCAGATCGAGAGCCCGGAAGGAGAAGGGCGGAGTGGTGTCCTCCACGTTCACGGTCGTCGGCCGGCCGCAGCCCTGACACACCATCAACAGTCCTGCTGTGAGGGCAAGCCCTGGTCTCCTGAATCTCCCTGGGAGGAACCGATGCCGCATGGAAGGAGGACTGATCTGGTTCAAAGGGGCTCGAGCAGTTCCAGTCTCTGCATCACGGGAGAAGCCTCAGGAAGCGGTGAGCTGGAGGGCAGAACACCCCAGCAGCGGGCCTGCCGCCAACGACCCTGGGCCTCCTCAGCTGCGGCTGCGGCGGAGGGAAGATCCCGGGCCGCGGGCCAGAAGCTGTCGCAGGCGATGGACTCGCACGCCAGTTGTTGCAACATCCGGCCGGAAAGATCTGGAAGAAGGGGGATCAGAAGGACGGCGATCCAGCGGCAGCTCTCGAGCACGGCATAAAGATCTGCCGCAACGGCGTTGCGCTGCGCAGGATCTTTCATCCTCACCCATGGCGCCCGGTCATTGAGATAGGCATTGGCGGTAACTGCAAGAGCCAGAACAGCCTCGGCAGCTCGACGGAAATCCAGTGCCTCCATGGCCCCATCGAATGTGCTGGAGGCTGCGGTGCTGGCGATCGCCAACGGGTGCTCGATGGTGTTGGCTTCCCCGCAGGGGGGAACGGCGCCATCAAACCACTTCCGAGCCATGGACACGCTCCGGTTGAGCAGATTGCCCATGGTGTTCGCCAGATCGTTGTTCACCAGATCTGCAAACCGTTTCTGCTGAAAGTCGCCGTCATCGCCAAAGGGAATGTCACGCAGCAGGTACCAGCGCACGGCATCCCGCCCGCAGCGTTCAAGCAGCAGCTCCGGGTCGAGCACATTGCCAAGGGATTTACCCATCTTCTGACCCTCCCGGGTGAGAAAGCCATGGCCAAACACCCGCTCCGGCAGGGGCAGACCTGCGGACATCAGCATGGCTGGCCAGAACACAGCATGAAAGCGGAGGATGTCCTTCCCGATCACATGAAGCTGGGCCGGCCAACCCCTTGCACTCAATTGCTCAAGAGTGACGGGAGCCTGCGGATCCAACAGGGCGGAGAGATACCCCAGCAGGGCATCAAACCAGACGTAGAAGGTGTGCCCTGGATGGCCCGGCACCGGGATGCCCCAGGGGAGATCAATCCGGGAGATGGAAAAATCCCTCAACCCCTGGGCAACGAAATTCTCCACTTCCCGTCGTCGCGAGGCAGGAGCGATGAACCCATCTCGCCGCACCAGATCCTCGATCGCCTCCTGATAGCGGGACAGGCGGAAGAAGAGGTTCGGCTCATCCCGCCATTCCAAAGGCCGCTGATGGATGGGGCAGAACGCATCAATGGTGTTCGGCGGATCGTCCTTGAATTCCTCACAGGCGACGCAGTACCACCCCTGCTGCCGGCCCTCGCGCACATCCCCGTTCGCTTCCACCCGGGCGAAGAAGTGCTCCACCAGCTGCCGATGGGGAGCGTCGGTGGTGCGGATGAAGCGGTCATGGCTGATGCCCCAGGCGTTCCAGAGGTGGGAGAAGCTGGCGCTGTTGCGGTCGCAGAGAGCCTGGGGGGCCAGACCTGCCGATTCAGCGGTGCGCTGGATCTTCAATCCATGCTCATCGGTGCCCGTGACGAAGGTGACGACCTCCCCCTGCAGACGCCTGTAGCGAGCGATGGCATCGCAGGCCAGGGTGGTGTAGGCACTCCCGAGATGGGGTTTGTCGTTGACGTAGTAGAGGGGGGTGGTGAGCGTGAATGGCATCGCTGGCGGCTGGCTTCGTTGGCTCGGCTGGTGACGCCAGATCGGCTCGCCATTGCGGCCCTGCTGGTGGGGATCTTACCGATGGCCGCTCAAGGCACCATCAGCGATCGGTTCCTGGTCGCGACAGGGGCCTGATCAGCCATGCTGGTGGTACTGGGGTTGCAAGGCCCCCTGTGGGATCTGGCAGGTTGTGAAACGGCGCGATGTGGAGGTGGTGGTGTGGGGCGGTGGCACCGGTGGGGCGGCCGCTGCGCTCCAGGCCGCCCGCAGTGGAGCCCAAACCCTGCTGCTCACGCCTGGGCCCTGGCTGGGCGGAATGGTGAGTGCTGCGGGGGTCTGTTGCCCTGATGGCAATGAACTCTCCCCCTGGCAGACAGGTCTCTGGGGGGCCCTCCTGCGGGCCCTCGCCGCCCGGACCCCAGGGGGACTCGACCACAACTGGGTGAGCTGCTTCGGCTATCTGCCGGCCACGGCAGAACGGATCCTGCGGGATTGGATGCAGGCCGAACCGCTTCTGGAGTGGTGGCCCATGGCCCGGCTCGAGGGGATGGAACGCACCGGGGATCGGCTCAGCGGCCTCGATATCTGCTGGCAGGGGAAGTCCTGGCTCATCCACCCCTCCATCGTCATCGATGGGAGTGATCGCGGCGACCTCTATCCCCTTGCTGCTGTTGCCCACCGGTTGGGATGGGAGGCCAGGGAGACCTGGGGCGAACCGAGTGCTCCCCCGCAGGCGGATCTGGAGCGGGAGCCGTTCTTTGCCCGTCAGCCAGTGCAATCCCCCACCTGGGTGGTGATGGCCCAGCTTCAGGAAGGGGATGCCCTCGCGCAAAGCGACAGCAGCGCTGGAGCGATCAGGCCCGCCGAACCCTTCGGGAGCGCCACCGCTCAATTCGGTCTGGAGAAAACCCTCACCTATGGGCGGCTGCCGGGAGGCGTGCTGATGCTGAACTGGCCCCACTTCGGCAACGACTGGCATCACGGGCTGGAACGGGCCTTCATCGATGGGGGCACTCCAGGGGACGTGGCGGCCGATCTGGCCGGCGAGATGCAGGGGCATAGCCGGGCCTTTGCCCAGGCCCTGAGGGATGTGAGCCAGGGACGCCTCGCGCAGGCATCCATCTTCCCGACTGTCGAGGAGGCTGCCCTGGGATCCCTGGAGGGTGCCCAGGAGCTGGCGCTGATGCCCTATTGGCGTGAGGGTCGACGGCTGGTGGCCCTCGAAACGGTGCGGGAGCAGGATCTGCTTCCCCTCAGCCCTGGGGCCTCCCTCGCTCCCCTGCCGATGGCCGCCTCTGGAGCCACCACGGCCATTGCCGTGGGCAACTATGCCAATGATCACCACTATCCAGGCGAGGACTGGCCCCTGGCTTCGAAGAGCTGCCGTTGGGGGGGGAGGTGGAGCGGAACCCCCTTCACCATTCCCTACGGTGCCCTGGTGAGTGAATCCGTGGTGAATCTGCTCGCGGCAGACAAGGGCATCGGGGTCAGTCACATGGCCAATGGAGCCACCCGGCTGCAACCCCTGGTGCTGAATCTCGGACAGGCGGCGGGGCTGGCCGCCGCCCTCTGCGTGCGCAGCCACCTTCTGCCGGCGGACCTTCCAGTGCGTGAGTTGCAGGAGGCCTTGGTGAGCGATGGGAGAGCGCCAGCAGGTCCCCTGCCGCTCTGGGATACGCCCTGGCATCACCCTGAGTGGCGGGAGCGCCAGTTCAGCGTTCTGGATTCTCCAGAACGCCTGCTGCCATCAGGCCGCTTCAGCGCCCACCCGGGTGATCCCCATCTGGCCCCTGCTGAACCGGGGGAGCGACTCTGGCAGGGCCTTCTCGTTGCCGATGGTCAAGGAGGATTCGCCCTCCATGGTCCGAGCGGACCCGGTGGGGAACCCTGGCCCCTGATCACCCTGGAGCCGGCACTGCACGATTGGCTTCTTGAGCAAGGAGCTCGAGCGCCCGTCGCGCTGATGGGTTGTGCCAATCCATGGGGTCCCTGGTTGCGGGTGTCACGGCTCGCCTAGCGGGCCCTGGCCTCCAGCCGCAGCAGATCCCTGAGGGGATCCACCTCCCGCACCCTCAGGAGCACCCCATCGCCTGGTTTCGGTGTTCCCTGGCAATGGGCCGGCAGATCCATGGCAAGGCTCTCCACATGCACCAGCGCCAGCTGGTGGTCCTCACGCAACCAACGCAGGAAAAGCCCGCGCCACTGCTCCGAGCGATGCTCGGCAAACCAGACCTGCTGCCAGTGCCGTTGATCCTCCCTGGAGATCGCCATCCCTTCCCTCAGCCCCCCTTCGATCGCCGCCAACACCTCCAGCAAGGCGCCCTCATCCAGCGGTGTCCGGCCTTCCAGGTGTGCGGCGAGCTGACGCTGCACAAGGAGATCGCCGTAACGGCGGATCGGGGATGTGGCCTGGACATAGGCCTCCAGACCAAGACTGAAATGCGGCGCCGGCCTGCTGCCCACCTGCCCCCTGGTGAGCCCTTTCCTGATCGCGGCCAGGCGCACCGGTCCCACGGGTAAGGCCTCCAGATCCTGGAGAGCGGGCACGGGGGCCACCGGCTGACTTCGGTACGGCAGGGCCAGCTGGTGCTCACGGCCGTACTCGGCGATGGCGGCACCGGCGAGAATCATGGCTTCCGCCACCATCTGGCGCGAGGCGGTGGGCTCCGTGATCTCGAGCACGGCCCCATCCCCGCCAGGATTCAGGGGGTCACGGCGGATCCGCCCTTCAGGTTGGTCCAGGAAGAGCGCCCCCCTGCGCTCCCGCCAGGTGCGTCTGGACTGCATCAGGTTTTGCAGGGTCAGCAGATCCCTTTCCTGAGGGGGCGCCAGCTCCAGCAGCTCGTCGGCATCGTCATAGGAGAGTCGGTAGGTGGGACGGACCCAGCTGCGATGAAGCTCCATCCCGGCGATCGCTCCCTCCTCGTCAAGGTCGATGCGCAGGCTCCAGGCAGCGCAGCGTTGTCCTGCCCGCAGGCTGAGGGGTCCAGTGGCCAAAATCTCCGGAAACATCGGCAGGGTTCCCTGGGCGAGGTAGAGGCTGGTGGCCCGGCGCCTGGCTTCCAGATCAAGAGGGCTGCCTGCGGCGATCAGACGGCCCGGATCAGCGATGTGAATCCAGACCTGTGGAGCGCCATCGGCCCTCCAGTCCAGGGAGAGGGCATCGTCGATGTCAGCGGTGTCGTCGTCATCGATGGTCACCGTGCGCAGCCCTGTGAGATCCAGCCGGTTTCGATCCCCTGGCCGTGGCTCCTCAACCAACTGGAGAAGCGCCTCCGCCTCCCCCAGCAAGGGCTCGGAAAATCCCTGCTGCCAGCTTGTGCCCTGCAGTGCGGGCAGGTGGTGGCGGGGCCAGAGGCCCATATCAGCCAACAGGTGCCTCACCTCAGCAGGGGAGTCGGAACAGTGAACATCCATGAGAAGCTGCCGGGTGGGCGCTGATAGGCTGAGCTCCCGCTGCCCCGACGCCCAGAGCCTCAGTTCTGCCAGGTCCTGGGCTGCCGCGGAGGAGAGCTCCTGAGGGTCGATGGTCTGCCTCCGCCTGAGAGCCTCGCGCCATCGGCTCCGCTCGGCTTCAGCCCGCTGTTGGTGGTGGCGCTCCTGACGGAGTTGCCTGAGGTCCTGAAGGGGCCTTGGCTGGATCAGACCCTGCTTCAGCCGAAACAGGGTCTGGGGGCCCTGTAGAAAGAGCCAGCACGCACAGCGATGGAGGGGATCGGAGCGACCGCACACCAGCTCGGTGAAGGCAGCGAGAGAGAGGCCTGGAGGGGAGGTTTCCGGCGGAGCATCATTCAGCAGCAACACCCAGGCCGTTCCAAGATCTCGACGGCCGGGAGTAGCCCCCTGAAGCGTTTCAGCGGTGAGCTGGCTGGGCGAATCACTCGCGGCTGAGGAAGAGCTGATCGCGCGATCCTGGCTGCTGACCAGGAGCTCCAATTGTCTGGTCGGAAGGAGGAGGGCTTTCTCCTGCAGGAGCAGGGTCACGTTGGCGCGGCTGCCCTGCAGGGCCGTCACGATGGCGATCTGAGGCTCACCTCCGCCTGCCTTGGGAGGAATGCCCACCAGGTCCCCGACCGCCATCGTGCGCAAGGAGTGGCTGGGACCTGGCCCGGGCAATCCCTCAGCCTTCGGGATTCACGAAGGGAAGCAGAGCCAGGATTCGGGCACGCTTGACCCCATTGGTGAGATCCCGTTGCTGCTGGGCCGTGAGACCAGTAAGGCGGCGGGGAAGGATCTTGCCGCGTTCGGTGATGAATTTCTTCAGCAGGTCGATGTCTTTGTAATCAATCGGATCACCGGGTTTGATCGGGGAAAGACGTTTCTTGAAAAATGAACTGCTCATGATCGTGGAGGAGGGAATGGCAAGGAACGAAGAGATTTCAATACAGGGGTGTCAGCAGAAGGCCTGGCTCAAAGCGAGTTTCCGATGGCCAATGGGATGACGATCTGACCGCCCAAGGAAGGGCTCAGAAGACACGGAGCGCTTGGCAGCCCAGGCGCATCACTTGATCTCCTTGTGAGCTGTGGAGCTGTTGCAATGTGGACAGAATTTCTTCAGTTCCAGCCGTTCGCTGGTGTTGCGGCGGTTCTTCTGGGTGGTGTAACGAGACACACCAGGAGACCGCTTGGCGGGGTTGGACCGGCATTCGGTGCACTCGAGAGTGATCACGATCCGGACGCCCTTGTTTTTTGCCATGGGAAGGACGTGCGCCGCTGAGCGAGCAAGGTGACAATCAGCAATCCTACTCCCTTGGATTCCTGAGCCCCTTCCTAGGATGGCCAGCTGTCTGTGAACGCAATCATGCGGGTGTCGCTCCAGTGGTTGAAGGAGCTCCTGATCTGCGATCCAGACGCCCTGGAGGCTCACCATCTGGCGGAGAGACTCTCCCTAGCAGGGTTCGAGGTGGAGGCCATCGAGGATCTGTCGGCCAGGGTTGCTGGGGTTGTTGTGGGGTTCGTGGAACACCGTGAAGCCCACCCCGGCTCTGAACGGCTGAGCCTCTGTCGCGTGCGCACCGATCCGTCCTCACCCCCCTTGCAGATCGTCTGCGGTGCCTCCAACGTGCGTGCAGGCCTTCATGTGGCCATTGCACCCGTTGGCACACACCTGCCGGCGGTGGATCTCACCATCAAACCGGCCATGATCCGAGGCGTGGAGAGCAGGGGCATGATCTGCTCACTCCAGGAGCTTGGGCTGGCGGAACACTCAGAGGGGATCGCCGTGTTGGATGAGCTCCTGAGCAGCCCACCGGCCATCGGCGCGGAGGTGGCTCCACTCTTTGGACTGGATGATCAGGTGCTGGAGCTGGCGATCACCGCCAATCGCCCGGATGGACTCTCCATGCTGGGGATTGCCAGGGAGGTGGCTGCTCTCTGCGGAGCCGATGCCACTTTCCCAGAGGTGCCTCCAGGACCGGCCGCCGAACCCCTGCTGGTGCCGGCGGACGACCAGGCGCTGATGGCGCAGGGGGGCCTATTCAGCATGACGGCTCTCGAGAACGTGCACGTGGGGCCATCGCCTTTGTGGCTGCAGCGGAGATTGGAGAGAGCCGGCGTGCGGCCGATCAACACTGTGGTTGACATCACCAATCTGGTGATGCTTGAAACCGGCCAACCTCTCCATGCCTTCGATCGGCTGGCCCTTGCCGCCCGCAGTGGCGGCAAGGCGGATCCCACAGCCCTGGGTCTTAGGCAGGGACGCGTTGGAGAGCACCTCATCACCCTGGACGGAGAGGAGCGCCCCCTGGATGGGGAGGCCCTGGTGGTGACCTACGGCGGAACCCCGATCGCTCTGGCGGGGGTGATGGGCGGGGCGGAGTGTTCCGTGCACCCTCAGACCACGAGCCTCTGGCTGGAGGCGGCCGTGTTCCCATCCCAACTGGTGCGGCGTTCGGCCCGCAGCATGGGCCTGCGCACCGAGGCCAGCACACGATTTGAAAAAGGTCTTCCCGTGGAAGGCACCCTGCCATCCTCCGATCGTGCGGTGGCCTTGCTGATGGAGCTGGCGGGAGCAAGACCAGTGGGGCGCTGGGTACACCAGCGGGAGCACTCCCCACGGCCAGCGGTGGTTCTCAATCGCGATCACCTGCACAACCTGCTGGGGCCTGTGATCGTGGAGGACGAGGCCATCGACCTTGATGACGCCACCATCGAGCGCACCCTCACGGCCCTGGGCTGCCGCCTCCAGCCGGAGGAAGAGGGCTGGCTTGTGGAGGTGCCCCCCGCGAGGGCCCTGGATCTGCTGCGGGAGGTGGATTTGATTGAAGAGGTGGCGCGGCTGGTGGGCTATGACCGGTTTGCTTCCCACCTTCCCGATCCTCTCCTCCCAGGTGGTCTAGATCCCTCCCAGCAGGCGGAGCGACGGCTTCGGGAGGCCCTCTGTGGCGCTGGACTGCAGGAAACCTGTGCCCCTTCCCTGGTGGGGGCTGCCCCAGGGAGAATCCCACTGGCCAACCCCCTGCTGGCGGATTTCGGCCACCTGCGGGACAACCTCCATGGGGAACTTCTACAGGCTGCCAGACGAAATCTCCAGACCTCCCAGGATGGGTTCTGGGGGTTTGAGATCGGACGGGTGTTTCAAGGAACCGCTGCCGAGGCGGAAGAGGTGGAACTGCTCGTGGGGGTGCTCTGCGGGGAGCGGCGCCTGGAACGCTGGAGCAGTTCAGGAAAGCCAAGGCCGCTCACCTATTGGGAGGCCCGTGGCGTGCTCCAGGGGGCTCTTAGCAGCTTCCAGCTGCCGGTGGAGGATCGCGCTCCTCAGCAGCAGCCGCTCGACTCCGCGAACCATCGTCTGCTCCACCCAGGTCGGAAGGCCGATCTGTTCGTGGAGGGGAGATGCGTGGGCTGGTTCGGCCAGCTCCATCCAGGCCTGGCCTCTGAACTTGATCTTCCGGAGGCGACGCATCTGTTCCAGCTGGCCATGGAACCCCTCAGGCAGGCGGCCATCCGCCCCAGCCGCTGGACGCCCCAGTTTCAACCGTTTCCCACGGTTCCTGCTGCCGAGAGGGATCTGGCACTGGTGGTGGCTGGGGGAACGACAGCCACAGCCTTGCTGGCCGCCATCCGCAAGGCGGGCAGACCCCTGCTGGAACAGGTGGACCTTGTGGATCGCTACACCGGCGATCCCATCCCCGAAGGCCAGTGCAGCCAGGCTTTCCGCCTGCGCTATCGGGATGCGCAGCGCACTCTCACCGATCAGGAGGTGGAAGCCACCCACCAGAAGGTGCGTGAAGCCCTGCAAAGGCAGTTTGCAGCCCAGCTCCGCAGCTAGATGGCGGGACGCCGGAGAATGGCCAGGCACTCCACGTGGCTGGTGTTGGGGAAGAAATCTAGGGGCTGCACACTGCTGAGTTCATAGCCACCCTCGCCACACAGGCGTCCCAGGTCTCGCGCCAGGGTGGCCGGATCACAGCTGAGGTAGAGCAGCGGAGATGGACGGTGCTGCAGAAGGGTGGCCAGCACGGCCTCCTGCAAACCCTTGCGGGGAGGATCCAGGAGAACGGCGTCCGCCCCCTCCTCCCTCAGGGCCTGCTCTAGGAGGAGAGCGACATCCCCCTGCACAAAGCGGCACTGTGACTCCAGGCCATTGCGAAGGGCATTGGCCTTCGCCAGCTCCACCGTGGCGCCATGGTGTTCGATTCCAAGCACAACCCATCCATCGCGGGCCAGGGGGAGCGAAAAGGTGCCGATGCCGCAGTACCCCTCAACGATCAGACCCTTAGGCGTGCCGAGCGCTTCCCGCAAAAGCGACCCCACCTGCTCGGCCTGCTCGCTGTAGACCTGGAAAAAGGTGTCGGCCCCGATCTGGAGCTCCACATCACAGAAGGGTTCCAGAATCCAATCCCTGCCCCTGATGGTGAGGTTTCGCTCTCCGAAGAGGCGGTTTCCGCCACTGGGCTGCAGGTTCAGGGTGACCCCCACGATGTCTGGCCATCGGCCCAGCCAGCGATCCGCCATCTCCCTGAGGCCGGGAAGATCCTCGCGGCTGGAGATCAGGGTGAGTAACCGTTCACCGCTGCGTCTGCCGATGCGAAGGGCCAGATGGCGAAGTCCAGCCTCTCGGGTATCGGCTCCACCGTGGCGATTCACCGGCCAATTGCTGGCCTCAAGGTCCTCTTTGAGGGGGGCCACCATCTCGTCCAGCCGTGGGTCCAGAACGGGACAGTGGTTCATGTTCACGATCTGATGGCTGCCGCGGCGGTAGTAGCCGGCCCGAAGCTTGCCCTGCTGATCCCGTTCCAAGGGGATCACGGCCCGGTTCCTGTAGCCGAGTCCGTGTGGGCCCACAAGCAGGGGCCGCACCTCCCCGGCAACGCGGCCGACCCGCTGGAGAGTTTCAGCCACTGCCTGCTCCTTCCACCGTTGCTGAGCCGGATCAGAAAGAGCCTGAAGGGTGCAGCCCCCGCAGTGGTCCGAAAGGATGCATGGCGGTCTGCGCCGATCTGCAGACGGCTCGAGCACGGAAACCAGCTTTCCAACGGCATGGCGCCGGGCCTGGTGCACCAGCCGCACCTCCACCCGATCCCCAGGCAAGCTGCCCTCCACCAGAATCACTTGGCCGTCCAGGCGCCCCAGGCCGATGCCTTCCCTGGTGAGGTCCTCGATCCGCAGCGTCCGGAGACCGCCGTCTCCCGTCCTGGACTTCTGCATGGTCCGTGCCAACTGCCCTCCGACCTTATCGATCTGAACTGCAAAGGGGCGTTACACCTTCCCCACTTCCCCTGCGGCAGCAGGGGGGGTGTCGATAAGATCTTCTCGTCTCTGGTCGCTGCAATGAGTGTCGTTCGCGATCTGATCCTTCAGGCCGATGATCAGCTCCGCTACCCCACGAGCGGCGAGCTCCGCAGGATGGTGGAGTTCCTCAGCGGAGGCAGCCGACGGCTAGAGGTGGTGCGGCTTCTGACAGAGAACGAAAAGAAGATTGTTGACGAGGCCGCCAAGCAGCTCTTCACCCGTAAACCTGAGTATGTGGCTCCTGGTGGCAATGCCTTCGGCCAGAAACAGCGTGCCCAGTGTTTGAGGGACTACAGCTGGTATCTCCGCCTGGTGACCTACGGAATTCTGGCGGGCAGCACCGACCAGATCCAGACCATCGGTCTGGTGGGTGCCCGTGAGATGTACAACAGCCTGGGTGTGCCCATGCCCGGCATGGTGGAAGCGATGCGCACCATGAAGGAAGCAGCAATTTCATTGCTGAGCACGGAGGACGGCGCCCTTGCAGGTCCCTATTTCGATTTTCTGATCCAGGGCATGCAAACGATCACCTGATCATCCGACCTGCGTCCAGACGTCCCAGTCGAGATTCATGTCGGGTCTTGCCAAGCGTCCTGAATGGGACGCTTTTTTATGCCTCAGACTTGAAGGGGATGAGCAAGCCCTCCATGCGTCCTGCCTAATTCTCATGAAATTCATATTGGATTCATAGTAGGTCTCTACTCGAGACGCAGATCAGATTTATGGGATTGACAGGTGTCTTTGTGATCCTGGGACAAGCCTTGGAGGATCTGAGCTGCCCATGGGGTCCCACAGGACAGAATTCAGACCCTCACTTCAGGCTTATCTGTGTCAGAGACAGATAAGCGGGGCGGAAAAACTCCCATGAGACTGAGCTTTCTTGATGTCCAACAGGGCCTTTGGACTGAATGAACAGGGGTTCGTGCCACTGGCCATCTTTGTCGTGGATCAAGGGCGAGGGTTTGGTGGCTGGGGATGTGCTGCTCCTCTTGTGCTCCCAGAATCAACGATTTTCTTGAAATCATGTGTCCCATTTCGGATTCGGAACAGGACCAGGTATGCGTCGCGCATGGGACCCTTGCGATAAAAGCGATGTCGTCGCGCATCCCAATGCGGATCGGCGGTCGCAGCCAGGACCTATTAAGGGACTTGTTTTGTGTCTTTAACGGGACTCGTGGATAGTCTCAGCTGTCCTGGGGCTTATGGCGGTAGAGCTCCTTGAGGAGTTGGTAGGCCTCGTTGAGCCTGCGCATGGTGTCGAGGGAGCCCCCGGAATCCGGATGATGTTTGAGGGCCATCTCCCGGTAGGCATCGCGGATCTGGGTGAGGGTGAGGCGCTGGCCAGGGTCCGTGGGCAGCTGGAGCTGCCGCAGGGCGCCGTGCAAGGTCATGGTGGATTCCAGGGTCTGGAAGGAGGTGCCTCTCTGCCTCCTCCGGAAGCGATGCACGAACCGGTGCATCAGGGTGGGAATCCTGAGAGGAAGGGTTTCCGCGCTGAAGGGATCCTCGAGGATTCCTGCCGTAACCATCACCCGCTCCAGATTTGGCGGGCTCTCACTCCAGCCCGCGCCCAATTCCCCTACGAGCCGACCCGCCCCTGACCAGGTGAAGATCCGCCCCTCGCAGAGATCAGCATGGGGCCAGATGTCCTGGGCAAGCCAGGTCATCGCAGCTTCCACGACGGCTGCATTCGGGGGTTGTCCAAACAGGTTGATCCAATGGGACTGGGCTGTCTCAAGACTTTGTTGCAGCAAAGCATCGGACAATTTGGGCCAGGGACCTACTCCCGCCTGGCCCCCCTCAGATTCGGACTCGGGTTTGAGACTTCGTTTCAGCTCCTGGGATCTCTTCCGCACAAATCCTGGCAGATCAATCCCACGACTCCTTGGTTTGCCTCGTGGTGCGCGTCCTAGAGGCTCTTCGTCCTGGAGCTCCATCCGCCAGCCTTCCATCGCCCCCTCACCGATGCCCACCAGCACCAGCGCCGCGCTGTCGTCCAGGCTGTCATCGTCCGCTGCGGCCCGTTCCTGCTCCGAGGATTTATCAGCTGATGGCGAGATCTGGTCCCCTTCGCCGGAGCTGAAGATCACCTCCAGCAGACGCTCCAGCACATCCCCGCGGTTACGCAGCCCCCATTCCTTCTTCAGTGAATCGATGTGACGAAGCTTCTCCATGGACAACTCCAGGGTGAAGCGCCGCCGGCTCGGGGGAGATGACTCTGCTGGGGAGGAATTCATGGTCGCTCCCTAGGGCGTGGGCTGCCACTGCTGCAACAGTTGCTTTTGAACATCAAGCGCCTCGCGGTAACGATCGGTCAATGTCCCCCCCCGGCCGGACGATGGGGAGGATTGATCCAGGGTGGGTGGGGGTTGCAACCAGGTGGGGGCGGAAGGCCCTTTCAGGATCTCTGGTGGTGGAGTCAACGGGCCCGCCCCCCGGGGCTGGATCGGTTGGGGTCTCCGCTGGGGGGCTGGCTCTAACGCAGGCGGTGCGGCTGGGGATGGCGTCCGGCTCCGGTTGAGCCGTGCCAGCTCTTGCTGGCGCTCCCGCTGCTGCAGCTCTGCAAGTTGGGTGGTGGGCACAACGCTCAGCAGGTGACCTGGGGTGGAGTCTGCCGGGTAAACCAGGGAGATGCGAACAGGTGTATTGCGTCCACCCTGCAGTTGCAGGGGGGCCAGTGAGAGGCTCTGACCGGAGCGAAGCACCACATGCAGAGAGCGCTGTCCTTCAGGGGTGCGGAGTTCCAAGGAGCCCCGAAATGCGGTGAACGATCTGCCTCCGATGGGGGATGGATGGCTCAGCACAATCTCGTAAGCCCCCTGTCCAAGAAGGTTGAGATCCACGTCAAAGCGCACGCCATAGGTGCCCACGTTGTCGATGGAGGAATCCACCGTGCGGCTGACAAGCGGATTGACCTGGACTTCTCCCGTGCCGAAATGGGTGCGTCTCGTGCTGGTGAGAGGAACGTGGAGCGGCCCCTGCCGGCTCAAGTCATGGCGCAGGGATGCCTGGTATTGATCGCCAATCGCCACTCCACCAACCCTGGAGAAGATCGTTCCTGCCTGGATTTCGGCCACTCGACGGAGATAGACCCGCCCTGGGGCCAATCGCCGCTGATCCAACACAGCAAAGATATCCTCATCAGTCTGGGGATTCTTGGCGGCCACAACAGCAATCTGGAAGGGGCCATCACTGCGTCCCTTCAGAAGAGCGTTGGCGATGCCGAGAGCAGGAAGATCGGTCCGGAATAGCACCACCCGTCCCCTGGGTGGAATCACAATGCCCTCGGTCAGTTTCTGATCCAGCCGACCACGCAACAGCTGCACGGCGGTGGCATCTCCTGGGCCTGTATTCCAGGGACGGGGACCAAGGGGCCTCACCCCCATCAGATGCTGAGCGAGATAGGGCGCCTCAAAACTGTTGCGCACGGCGCCAGCGATGAAGCTCACCCTCACGGGGCGCACTCCAGGATTCACAAGAATCGCCGCCAGGGTGAGCTCGCTGCGGCGCAGGGATGGTGAGATCGAGGCTCGATAGGGGGGGAAATATTTGTGATGCAGATGTAGACCGAAGTCACCATTGAAGGTGTAGGCCGGCATCTGCAGTGGCATGCCATTTTCGGCAGCGAATGCCACCCCGGGAATCGTGCTGATCAGAAGTCCCGGCCCTTCCACTTCCTCCGGTTGGTTCGAGTGCAGCACTGGCACTGAGTTGAAGAGTCCTCTCAGCGGAATGGCACGTTGCCCCTCCATCAAAGCCACGTAGGACTGGCCCCACGCCGCTGGTTCCAGCAGGACGAGGGCCCCGGACAGCCAGCCCAGGAGCAGGCGGAAGGGGTGCCGTGGGAAGACTGCCAGCAAAGCCTGTCGCGAATCCGTCTGTTCCGGGATGCTCATCATGGCGACTCGCAACCGGAGAGGCAGAGAGGTGACGGGCACTCTCTTGAAGCACTCAAAGGGACGATCAGGCCCGCTAGAACCATCACAGTTCCCAACCTCTTCCCATGTTCTCACCATTCGGATGCTGCGCTCCCGGAGCAGAGGAGCCCGGGATCCGGAACCTCCGCTACCAGGAACGCAAGCTGCGCATGCTCACCTTCTGGCGCGATGGGTTGGAGCGCCAGTTGGCGGCGGTGAATGCTGCGCTGGCCACCCTTGAGCAACAGATGGAGCGCGACCGATCCGCGGCGCAGAGCTGATGACCTTGGGTCTGGGATGGATCTGCTCAGAGGTGCTGAGCTCCCCTCGCAGTGTGGCCAGTGCCCGATGCAGGCAGCGCTGCACGGTCATGGCACTGACATCCAGAGCAGCGGCCGCCCTTCTGTAGCTCCACCCCTGCAATACCACCCATCGCAGCACCTGCTGACTCCTGGGGTCAAGGCGGGCCAGCAGGCGCTCCATACGGGCCTCGCTCTCCCGCCCATCCTCCAAGGTCTCCCCGCCGCTGTGGGGGAGTTGCTCCAGGAGAGCCCCATCCAGGGGAAGGGGGCGGCAGAGCTTCCGATGGCGTTGCAGGAGTTGCCAGTCCTCTGCCGTCATTCTCAGTTCACGGCAGATCTGGTCCTCCCTGGTCCCAGCTGCCGAAGTCTGCCCGGCGATGCTCGCCTCCATCTTCAGTAGACGGGTCTGCATCTCGGATTGCCTCCTGGGCAAACGAACCAGGGCAGCGTCATCGCGCAGGTAGTGAAGGATCGCCCCACGGATATGGGGACGGGCAAAAGCAGAGAAAGGTGTCTGATGGGATGGGCGGAACAGTTCCGCGGCCCGAATCAGCCCCAGGAGTCCCACCTGAAGGAGGTCGTCCTGGGGCTCTGGACAACGCTTCCAGTAGTGGTGGGCGAGGGGGGGGACCAGATGGCGATGGGATTCCACAAGCGCGTTGCGGCGCTGCAGAACTTTCGTGGAGCTGTTGGATTGTCTCTTTCCAGGGGCCGTAGGGCGGCGAAGAGAGGCGGTGCAGGAGGAGGTCATGGGTTCAGCGTGTTCAAGGGTGGTGGCACCTGAGCCGCGGTGCTCCTGGTAGGGGGCACCCTTGGCTCTCCTACAGATCAGCTCGCCCCCTTGCTTGTTGACAAGCGTGAAAACACGTGTTTTTTCACGGGTCAGCCGATGGCTCGCCCGCGACCTCCTGCAGGAGTCTCCAGGGCCCTCGGGTTTTTAGCCAGTCCAGATCGGATTGCTTCGTGCACAGAAGAAATCCAGCAAAACCCAGGGCGTTCACGCTGAACCCTGCACAGTTCTCCTTCACCCTCCGCACGGTGAGAAACCATTGGTCATCAAACAGAAGGTTGTAGGCATGGGCTGGATCTGCCGCTTCTGCAGGATCCCCAAGCCCAAGGATGGCCGCATGCTCTTCGTAGAGGGAAAGCAGATCCTTGCCACCCTGGGGGTCCCAACGGGCACTGAGCGCATAGCGCCAGGGCCACCGGGGTCCACCCTCCTGGAGCTGGCAGAGCAGGAGGGAAGCCAGCGGGCAACTTGATTCCCCCCGCTGGCGTGGCAGCAGCTGGAGGTGTCGATGGGGCTGGCTCGCTCCTGCGGTGGGGCTGCTGTTGAAGAACCACAACCCGCCCGTATCAGCGGCCACCTCCGCCACAGCCTGCCAATCCCCCTCGCCGAGCCACCCGGATTGGGGGTGCCACTGCTGGGTGATCAGCAGCAGGTGGGCCGGCTGAACGGGATATTTGTTCAGGATCAGCACATGGCTCTTTCCAAGACGGCCAACTTCCAAGGGAGGTTCCCAGGGAAGAAAGGGATTGGCTTGCGGGCCCTTGGCCTTCAGGTGGCGAGGGGGTGCTCCCTCCAGACGCCGAAGGTGAAAGGGAGCCACCTCCCCCAGATCGAGCACTGTTGTTTGCAAGGGCACCAGGGCGCCCTGGGCCAGGGCCTCACTGGATACGGCCCGTGCCGCCTGCCAATACCCTTCAGCTCGCACCGACCTGGAGGCGGGCCAGGGAGGCACCCTGGTAGTAGCGGCCAAGGATTTCATTGAAGCGGAGTCCTTGTTGGGCGAGCTCCTGGGCTCCGGTCTGGCTCATGCTGGCCCCAAGGTGCCCGTGGGCTTCATCCACGATCTGCTGCGTGGCGGCATAGAGGCTTTCAACAATGCCTCCCTGGTAACTCAGAATCACTCCTGCCGTTGAGTGGGTGGCCTGCAGGGTGGGGGTGCTCACCGTGCTCAGCCCTTCATAGTTCTGCCAGCGGGTGGTGTCTCCCAAATGCCAATGGTCGCTGGCAGGGCGCGCCATGTGTGCCATGGCGTATGACCGGGCGGCTACGGCCTGGGCACGAAGGGCTTCGATCCCCCAGGAACTAGGCATTTCGCCCCCGACCACGGAGCTGATGTAGCTCTCGAGGGGGAGATGATTGACCACCTGAATGCCATCCGCGGCCCGCAACAGGCGGAAACGGCCAGCATAGGGCCGGCCATCGGCCCGGAGGGAACCGTTACCGGTCGGTTCGATCCACACTTCAGCCAGTGGGCCCAGGAGCGACTCCGCATCGGCGATTTCACCGGCCCCTCCCCGGCGAAGCATCTGGCCTTCCCGACTCACGGCCTGCCAGCCGCCATCTCCACCGATGCTGGGTCGGGGGGAGAGCTTGAGCAGCGCAACCCGTATTTCGAGATTCACCCCTGCTCCAGCTGGGGGTTCGCCAATCGAGCCGCCAGAAGACGCTGATCCGATCCTGCGGGCCTGAAGCTCCTGGGCATCACCACCCATCCCCTGGGCGGCTCCCGTCCTGGAGACCTGGGGCTGCAGAGCGGAGCTGGCCGGATTCCGTGCAGGCGGAGGAGCCATAAGGGCATCCAGCACATCCTGTTGGCCGGGCTGGGGGGCAGGACGCAGCAGGGCCTGGGTGGCGAAACCGACGCCGACGGCGGACACCGCCAGAGGAGCGGTGAGGGCAAAGGGGTGGCGTACAGCCTGGGCCCCTAGGGACAGCAGGCCTGCTGCCAGTCCTCCTGCGCCTCGGAGGATCCCGAAAAGGGCTCTGGCTCGGCCCACAATGTGCCCTCCCACAAGAGATGTCCCGCACCAGTTAGGCGGATCATGCCTGAAGAACCCCCTTCACACACCATCCCCCCTGGACGGTCAGAACATTGCCAGCCCACAACACGGCGGCGATTCAGCTGTGCCATCCAGTAGGGAGCCACCAGGGCATGGGCCGATCCGGTGACAGGGTCTTCGTTGATGCCCAGCCCTGGTGCAAAGAAGCGCAACTGATAATCAGCCCTCTCTCCTGCCACGGAGGCAGCTGGTTGATCTCCTTCACTCACGGCCTGCATCATTACCAGGCCTTGGCGTGCGCCACCGGTGAGAGCCTCGGATACCCCTTCCATGGAGGCCAGGGGGGCGGTCGGCCCCAGCAACACCACCTGGTAGCCCAGGGTGGATTGCCAGAACCCCAGAGGGGCCTGCTGCAGCCGCTCCTGCAGCAGGCGGAGCAGATCCCTAGGGGGTGGCCCGGGATACAGGGGGAAGGTTGGCAGAACGATCTCAGCGAACGGCGGTTCTCCGTGGGCTGTGGCGGTGGGAGGCATGAGCGCCCGAACCACCCGAACCAGCAGGGGGCCACTGCGGGTGAGGAAGCTGGTGCTCTCCTCAGGAGCCAGCCGCTGCCAATGGCTGAGGGCAAGAACGGCTGCCAGGGTGGCATGGCCGCAGAGGGGCACCTCCTGGGTGGGGGTGAACCAACGCAGCGCCCAGCCCTGCTCAAGGGGTAGAAGGAAGGCCGTTTCCGATTGCTGCAGCCGCCCCGCCAGCCGCTGCATCCAAGCCGCGGGTGCCGGACGATCCAGAGCCACCACTGCAGCGCCATTCCCCCCCAGAGGCAGCTCGCTGAAGGCCTCCACAAGCGCAGCTGGCAGACCCCTCACCACTGGAGCTCTTCCTGTCGGGGTTCCCGTTCCATCAAGGCCTGCACCGCCTGCGGTGCCGTGAGATGTCCTTCCAGCACATCCACCACCTGCCGGCAGATGGGGAGTGACCAGCCTTCCCGATCCGCCAGTGCCAGGGCGGCTCTGGCGGTCTGTGGTCCCTCCACGGTGGCGGCGATCTGGCGACACGCCTCCTCCTCCCCTGCTCCTTCCGCGAGCAGGAGACCAAATCGGTAGTTGCGGCTCAAGGGGCTGTTGGCGGTCGCCAGGAGGTCCCCCAGACCTGCAAGTCCATACAGAGTGCTCGGCTGTCCCCCGAGGGCCTTCAGCACAAGACCGGTTTCCGCCAGACCCCGGCAGAGCAGGGAGGCCTTGGCGTTGGAGCCCAGACCCAGGCCGTCGCTGATTCCTGCGGCGATCGCCATCACATTCTTCAGCGCTGCCGCCACCTCAGTGCCGAGAGGATCCTGATTGGTGTAAATCCTCAGGTGTGGTGCTTTCAGCTCCCCCTGCAGATGCTGAGCCAGGCCTTTGTCCTGGCAGGCGATCACACTGGCGGCGGGGAGACCGTTGGCTAGTTCCGTTGCCAGGTTTGGTCCGCTGAGGGCAGCCATCGGCGCTGCTGCAAGCTGGCCGCACCAGAGCTGGGTCGCGGTGCAGAGCGTCCTGGGGTCAATGCCCTTGCTGCAGCTGAGCAGCGGCAGATCCCTTGGCCAATGGGGCGCCAGATGGGCCGCCAGGTTGGGAACTCCCCGCATGGCTACGGCGGAAACCACCAGATCTGCTCCCGGCAGAGCCTCTGCAGGCTCTCCCCCACAACGCCTGCTCCATCTCGTGAGCTGGTGGCCCTGGGCCTGCCAGAGATCCGCCAGGGTGCTGCCCCAGGCTCCCAGACCCAACACCGTGATCCGCAGGTTGCCAGCTCCCCTTCCGCTCTCCTGCCATCATGCGATAAGCCCTCCTGCCTCCAGTGCTTCCTGGCGAAGACAGCTTGCGTTCCTGGCAGAGCTGGGAGGGCCATGCCCTGGTGGTGGGCCTGGGGGGCATCGGCGAGGCTCTGCTGCGTGCCCTGCCGGAGCGAGCTCCCCACCTGCGAATTTGGACCGCCAGCCGCCGTCGTGGCGACTTGCGACTGGATCTGGAGGATCCGGCCAGCCTCGACCACCTGAGCCAACTGGCACCCCGGCAACTGGCTCCCCTGCGACTGGTGATCTGCGCGGCAGGGGTGCTGCACGATGGGCAGGCTCTCCAGCCTGAGAAGCGCCTCAGCCAGGTCTCAGCATCCTCTTTGCAACGCAGTTTTGCCGTGAACGCGTGGGGGCCCCTGCTGCTCGCCCAGGCTGTCGAAGCAGCCCTGCCCCGGGACGAGCCCAGCCATCTGGCCAGCCTCTCGGCCCGGGTGGGAAGCATCGGTGACAATCGACTGGGGGGCTGGTATGCCTATCGAGCCGCAAAGGCTGCCCAGAACCAGCTGCTCCATACGCTTGCCCTGGAGTGGCGTCGGCGGCTCCCCCAGGCCTGCGTCACCCTTCTCCATCCCGGCACGACGTCCACAGCGTTGTCGGCTCCCTTCCGATCCTCCGTTCCGGAGGATCGGTTGTTTTCGCCGGATCAGGCGGCGGGTTTTCTCCTTGATGTTCTGGAGCGTCAGACGCCCGAAACATCCGGATCCTTCCTCGCCTGGGATGGCCAACCCATCCCCTGGTGATCACACGGCATGGCTCCTGAGGAGTTCAAGGGGAACGACCTCCAGGGTGGACACTTCACAGGCTTCGAGGCGAACCGGTGGGGCCATCCCATCCTCATAGGCCTGCAGCCAGCGAGCGGCACACACACACCAGTGATCCCCGGGTTTCAAGCCAGGAAATCCATGCTGTGGGGCAGGGGTGGAGAGGTCGTTCCCCTGGGCCCTGCTGTAGGCCAGGAACCCTTCGCTGACCACACAGCACACCGTGTGGCGTCCCAGATCAGCCCCATTGGTCCGACAGGAGCCATCCCGGAACCAGCCGGTCAAGGGCTCGCAGCCGCAGACCACAAGGGGTTCACCCAGAACATTCACGGCTGTGGGCGTGGGGGAGCCGGAGGGATCGCTGGACGGGGCTGTCACGGGATCGCGGCAGGTCGGCTGTCCGGATTCTGATGGAGGAACCGCACAAAAACCATCCAGGTGGTTGACGAGTCGCGGGGGGGAGGCGTTAAAGGTCGTCTAGCACCACCCCCTTCATGAGCTGGGATTTCACCGAAGACGCAGCCTTTCTCGCCCTCTGCGACGCCTTCAAGGAAAGCGGTGAGTCTTCCGCTGTGGAATTCCTTGCCCATGGGGAAGGGGCTTTTCATTTCCAGGAACTCATCCAGAACGCTGCCGGAGAGGGGATCGACCTGAGCGATTCGGATGACCTGGAGGATTTTCAGCAGGATGTGATCGACACCCTGGAAGATCTCTGCACCTAGCCCCCGAATCAATCGCCATAGAAGAAAGCAATCTCCTTTGGCTTGAGCCCTTCCCATCCGGCGTCCTTCAACCTGGCATCCAGGTCCTGCTGGGGAAGATGCTTGGCCCCACTTCGCACAATTCTGTTCCTCATCGACTTGGTGACGCCGCTCCTTGGTCTGGCGTTCTCCTTGGCCATCACCTCCCCATAGAGCGCGAGCATCGCTGGTGGGATGGGGGATCCATCGAGATCGACGCCGGTGGCGATGGCCTGATCGATCGCTTCAGGTCCTGAGAGGGGCATGGCTGAGAGTGAAAAGCGGGCCCCAGCCTGCCATGGCCTCAGGCACTGAAGTAACGGGCCTTGCTGTGGAGGGCGACAAGAGCCGTGGTGCTCTGTTCCGGATCCAGCTGGTCGCTTTCATCCATGGTCAGACCGATGCGGTCCGCCCCAAGCCAGGTGAGCTGTTGGCGGGAATCGGCCACATTGGGGCAGGCCGGATAGCCGAAGGAATAGCGGCTGCCCCGATATCGCTGCGCCAGGACGTCGCGCAGAGCCTCCGGTTCCTGTTCCCCGAAGCCGAGCTCTCTGCGGATGCGAGCATGGGTCCATTCAGCCAGGGCTTCAGCCATCTGCACGGCAAGGCCATGGAAGTAGAGATAATCGCTGTATTGATCAGACTGGAACAGGGATTGCGCAAAAGTTGTTGCCCCCTCACCCATGGTGACAGCCTGCATCGGCAGCACATCTGAGGCCAACGACGTGCCCTCCTTCGAGCGGCTCAGATCACGATAGAAATCAGCAATGCAGTAACGATTGCCTCCCTTTTGCCGCGGCAGCTCAAAGCGGCCCAGCTCGGGCCCCGCTTGATCCGGAGCTGCTCCACTGGAGAGCACCCCTGGATCGAACACCACGACAGCATTGGCTTCTCTGCCACAGGGAAAATAGCCATAGGCCACCCGTGGGGTCAGGAGGTTGTCACTCAAGCATCGGTCCAGCCAGGACTGCAACACTGGCTCAGCCTTGCTTCTGAGCATCTCCTCATACTCCTGCCTGGATTGATCCTGGGTTTTGCGGAGTTGCCACTGCCCCGCAAACAGGGCGTTGCGATCCAGATAGGCGATCACCTCGGCAAGGTTGATCTGATCTTCGTGGAGCACCTGGGTGCCCCAGAACGGGGGGGACAGGGCAGGCTCCTCTGGGACAACCTGGGAGCGATGGGTGTCCACGACCGAGGCAGGCGCTGACATCGTTGCCGGCTGGAGTTGATCAGGCTCGCCAGGAGCCTGCTCGGCCTCGCTCTGAGGGGTCTCTCCCCATTGAAGCCCAGCGGGAGGTCCGTCCAAAAATCCTTGGTGGTCATCCCAGCGACCAGAGGATTTGGCCTCCATCAAGGCATCCATGAAGCGGAGATCAGCAAAGGCATCACGGCCATACATCACCTGGCCGCGATAGGCCTGCCGGCAATCCCCATGCACAAAGCGCGGCGTGAGGGCTGCACCTCCAAGAATGACCGGGACGCTGATGCCAACCTCATTGAATGTTTCAAGGTTGTCTTTCATGAAGGCAGTGGATTTCACGAGAAGTCCACTCATGGCAATGCAATCGGCCTGGTGAATCTTCTGGGCATCAACGATGGCATCCACTGTTTGTTTGATGCCAAGATTGATCACTTGATATCCATTGTTAGTGAGGATGATATCCACAAGATTCTTACCGATGTCATGAACATCGCCCTTGACAGTTGCAATCAGAAGTTTGCCTTTACTGCTGCTTTCCACCTTTTCCATATGTGGCTCCAGATGGGCAACGGCGGCTTTCATTGTTTCCGCGCTCTGCAGCACAAATGGCAGTTGCATCTGGCCCGCTCCAAAAAGCTCGCCAACCACCTTCATGCCATCCAACAAGAAGCTGTTAATGATCTGAAGCGGTGGGTAGGTGATCAACGCTTCATCGAGAGCATCATTCAGTCCAATTCGTTCGCCATCAATGATGTGTTGTTTCAAACGTTCTTCGATCGGGAGATCCTGCAAGGAAGGTCCAGAGGAACGGGCCTCCTTTGTGGATACCCCTTCAAACATCGAAGTGAGGACCGTGAGGGGGTCATAGGTGCAGATCTCGCCATCAAAACGACGCCTGTCATGGATCAGATCACGGCAGATCTCCTGATGTTCCTCGGAGATCTTCACCAAGGGAAGGATCTTGGCAGGACTGATGATGGCCGCATCCAATCCGGCTTCACAACAGTCATGGAGGAAGACTGAATTCAGAACGATGCGAGCGGCAGGGGAAAGGCCGAAGCTCACATTGCTGATACCAAGAACAATATGAACGCCTGGGATAGTGCTTCGGATCTGGCGGATGGCTTCGAGGGTCTCCAAGCCATTTCTTCGGTCTTCCTCAATTCCGGTGGAGATGGGAAGGGCGAGGGGATCGTAGAACAGCTCTCGGGCCGGAAGACCAGACTCCAGGGCGTCGCGATAGGCGCGCTGGGCAATGGCGAATTTGCGCTCAGCCGTGCGAGCCATTCCTTCCTCATCAATCGTTCCCACCACCAGGCCTGCGCCATAATCGCGGGCGAGGGAGAGCACTTTGAAGAAGCGCTCGTCTCCATCTTCATAATTGGTGGAATTCAGAATGCATTTGCCACCTGCCACCTTCAACCCGGCTTCCATCTTCTGCCACTCGGTGGAGTCGAGCATCAAAGGAAGATTGACATTGGTCACAAGACGAGTCACCAGATCATGCATATCCTTTTCGCCATCCCGACCTACATAATCAACATTCACATCCAAGATATGGGCATTTTCCTTGATCTGTTCCCTGGCCACTCCCACGAGGCCATCCCAATCTTCTGCATTCAGAAGGTCCCGCACCTTCTTGGAGCCGCTGGCGTTCAATCTCTCCCCAATGATCAGGAAGGAATTATCCTGATGGTAGGGAGTGACACCATAAATAGAGGCTGCCGCAGGCTCATAAGCAAAGGCAGGACGAGGACCACTGCTGTCAACTGTGCTTTCGCCTCCACGCACCTTTCGCTGGGCAGGTTTGAGATCCCGAGCCAACTCAACCAGCGCAGCGATGTGGGCAGGCGTGGTGCCGCAACAGCCACCAATCACCTGAACACCCAGATCTTCAACGAAATGCATGAGCTGCATTTTCATTTCAGTTGGGGTCAATCTGTAGTGCGCCACTCCACCAATGTTTTCAGGTAATCCTGCATTGGGAATGCAGCTCACCACAAATGGACTGTGTTCGCTCAGATAGCGGATATGTTCTTTCATCTGCTCAGGGCCTGTGGCGCAATTGAGCCCGAGGACATCGATGGAGAAGGGCTCCAGAATGGCTAACACTGCCGCAATATCCGATCCCACCAGCATGGTGCCAGTGGTTTCCATGGTGACGGACACCATCACGGGAACGCGCTGACCCCGTTTGCTGAACGCCGCTTCCAATCCCATCAAAGCGGCCTTGATCTGTAGAACGTCCTGACAGGTTTCCACGATCAGGAGGTCCACATCTCCAGCCAGCAGACCCTCCGCCTGTTCGCTGAAGGACTCTTTCAGGAGATCAAAGGCGATATGACCAAGCGTTGGCAGTTTGGTGGTGGGCCCGATGGATCCTGCAACAAACCGAGGATGCTCCGGAGTGCTGTAGGCATCGGCCATCTCTCGGGCGAGTTCAGCAGCCTTCAGGTTGATAGCAAAGGCCTGGTCTTCCAGTCCGTATTCCGCTAGGACGATGGACGTGGCGCCGAAGGTGTCGGTTTCGATGACATCACAACCGGCTTCCAGGAACTGACGGTGCACGGTCTGAACCGCATCAGGTCTGGTGAACACAAGCTGCTCATTGCAGCCTTCCAGGGCTGACCCACCGAAGTCCTCTGCGGTGAGATTGAGCAGCTGTAGGGAGGTGCCTGTGGCTCCGTCAAACACGAGCACCGGCCGATCAACGCTGTGCAGGTGCTCCAGAAAACCGGTGCGCCTGGCACTCTTTGCTGGAGTGGCGGATGGGGCCAGCATCAATCTTCGATCCGGATTCGAGTCACCCAGTGTTCATACTCAGGATCACGGCCCTCCGTGATGCTGGTGATCCGATCCCTCAGCCGTTCCATCACCGGTCTGTTAGTGGGCAATTCCGTGGTTTCCACACAACGCACCGGCGTGATTCGGGCAGCCGTGCCACTGAGGAACACCTCATCAGCGATGAAGAGTTCGCTCTTATCCACTGCTCGTTCAATCACAGGGATTCCCATGGCAGGAGCCAGGTCAAGAATGCTGGCTCTGGTGATGCCTTCAAGAATATCCTGATCCACTCCTGGAGTGATGAGTTTGCCGTCTCTCACGATGAACAGGTTCATGCCGCTGGCCTCGCTCACCTTCCCCCTGCTGTTGAGAAGCAGGGCTTCATCAAAGCCGCTCTTCACCGCCTCAGTCTTGGCCAATGAGCTGGTGATGTAAGCCCCACTGATCTTGCCCCTGAGGGGCAAGGAGCGATCCTCCTGCCTTGTCCAGCTGCTGATGCGGCAAGAGACCCCATCTGGTGAGAGATAATCCCCCATCTCGATTCCATAGATCAGGAAATCGGTGACCACATCATGTAATCGAGGTGAGATCCCCAAGCCACTTGTATAGACAAACGGTCGCATGTAGAAGGGTTTGCTTGGTCTGTTGGCCTGGATGAAGGCCTGGATCGCCTCCATCACCGTCTCCTCGCTAAGCGTGGTGAGCAGCAGGCGTGCGCTCTGGCTGAGCCTGCGCGCGTGACGATCGGCACGAAAGAGCAGGATCTCCTGCGGGTTGGCGGGGCTCGGTAGGCCACGCATGCCACCGAAGGCTCCAGTGCCGTAGTGGAGCGCATGGGTGGCCACGGACAGGGTGGCCTCTGCAAACGGCACACACTGGCCGCCAAACCAGGCAAACGGAAGAAACTGGTGCATTGGGCCAGTCAGGTTGGCCCGATCTTCTCACCGCAGCCTGCAGGATGGGGAGATGCATCGCTTCTCCGCCACATCCAGCCCTGGAGATCTCGGAAGCGAGGAGATTCTCTCCATCAGCCACCCTCCGGCTGAGGTGGTGGTTTTGAGCAGCGCGGAGACCGACCTCCTGGCTCTGGCAACCGTGCTGAGCCGCGAGGAGCCATCCAGGACGATTCGGGTGCAGGGTCTGCCCCTGGCCTTGCTGGATCATCCCGCGGTGATTGACCACTACATCAGCTCGGCACTGACGCAGACCCGAGTGGTTGTGGTGCGACTCCTGGGGGGACGGGGCCACTGGAGCTACGGCCTTGAGCGCCTGCGTCACTGGCAGCAGACCACGGCTGGTGGCCATCTGTTGCTGCTGGCTGGGACCCAGGAGGAAGACGGTGTGCTGACCGCCCTGGCCAGTGTGCCTGAGGCCCTCAATCTCTCCATGGCGGCCTGTTTCCGTGTGGGCGGTCCGGCCAATCTCCTCCAGGTCGTGGAGGTGCTGGACACCCTTTGTCAGGGACAGGTTCCCCCCCCACCCAAACCCATCGATGAAGCAGACCCCCTGCCCCATGACTGGCAGACCGATCCCGGCCTGAGAGTGGGCGTGGTTCTCTATCGCGCCCTGCATCAGGCCGGAGATACGGCCTTCATGGAACGGCTCCTGCACGTACTGCGTGGCCAGGGGCTGTGCCCGCGTGCACTCTGGGTGAGCAGCCTGCGGGACCCTGCGGTGCAGGCCGGGGTGGGCGATTGGTTCGCCCAGGAGCATGTTCAGGCCGTGCTCTGCGCCACGGCCTTCGCCTCCGTTTCCGCGGCTGAGGCGGGCCTCGGAGCACCGCTGTGGGATCGGCTGGACGTGCCGGTGCTTCAGCTCCTCACCAGCAGTGCCCCAAAAGACCAGTGGACTCTGAGCTCGATCGGTCTGAACCCTCTGGACCTCAGCCTGCAGGTGGTGCTCCCGGAGCTGGATGGTCGACTCACCACCCGGGTTGGAGCGTTTCGTGAACGGCTGTCATCGCCCCATGAGGCAGCCGGCATGGCAGGCCCCCTGACCGCAATGGTGCCTGATCAGGCCCGACTGGCTTGGGTGGCGGAGCTGACAGCCCGCTGGGTGCAGCTGCGCAGCACGCGGGAAGAGGATCGATCCCTTGCGCTGGTCTTGGCCAACTACCCGAATCGGAATGGCCGCCTGGCCAATGGGGTTGGCCTGGATACGCCCAGCAGCACCATTGCGATCCTTCAAACCCTGGGGTCTGCGGGATACAGCCTTGGCACCGAGCCTTTACCTCCTGACGGAGAGGCCCTGATGCGCCGACTCCTTGGAGGCAGAACCAATGATCCGGAGAGCGATCACCGCCCTGCGCTGGACTGGCTCCCACTGGCCACCTACCGGGCCTGGTATGACCTGCTCCCGCCTGGAAGCCGTCAGGCCATGGAGGAGGCATGGGGCCCCCCCGAACAGGATGGGGCTCTTGTTCCAGGACCCTGGGGAATCGGGATCCATGGCCCAGGCTTTCCGATCGCCGGGATTCGCTTCGGTTCCGTGGTGGTCTTGATCCAGCCCAGCCGGGGCTACGACCGGGATCCGAGCCTCACGTATCACAGCCCTGATCTCCCTCCCACCCATGCCTATCTGGCCCAATACCTCTGGATGCGCCAGGTGCATCAGGCCCAGGTGGTGGTGCATGTGGGCAAGCACGGGAATCTGGAGTGGTTGCCCGGCAAGGGAGTTGGTCTCAGTGAGGACTGCTTCCCGGAATGGGCTCTTGGTCCCCTGCCCCACCTTTACCCGTTCATCGTGAACGATCCTGGGGAGGGAAGCCAGGCCAAGCGCCGTTCTCAGGCGGTGATCCTGGATCACCTCACTCCCCCCCTCGGCCGGGCAGGGCTGGAGGGAGAGCTGCAGCGGCTGGAATCCCTTCTCGATGAATATTGGCAGGCGCAGGAACTGGGCAGCATCCGCACCGATGTGCTTCGCCCGCAACTTGAGCAACTGCTTGGCTCCCTGCAGCTGCCCCCTGCTCCCATCCAGCGCGTTTCGACCCCGATGCTCGATTCATCCTCAGACCCACTGGAGACGCGCCTGGAGGCCGCGGATGGCTACCTCTGTGAACTCAAGGAGGCCCAGATCCGACTGGGCCTGCATATCTACTCCCGACTCCCCGAGGGTCAGCTTCTGGCGGAACTGCTACTGGCCATAGCCCGAGCTCCCCAGGGCACGGTGCAAGGGCTGACCCAGGCCCTGGCAACGGATCTGGGCCTGGAGCTGGATCCCTGGAGCGATCCTGAGGAGGCTCTGCTGACGGGTGAGGATCGTTCGCGGCTTTTGGCCTGGCGACCCACCACCGTTTCCGTTCTGCGACGGGTGGGGGATGCCGTTGCCCTGCTTGAGGAGGAGGCCCTCAGACGCCTTCAAGAGCTGCTTGGCCAGGGGGAATCAAAGACCCCTCCAGAGGCGAGGTGTGCCATGGACTCCGTGCTCCAGCATCTGCAACACAACCTCCTGCCCCGGTTGCTGGCCTGCGGACAGGCCGAGGAGGAGGCCCTCCTGAAGGGGTTGGCCGGGCAGCGGATCGCAGCAGGCCCCTCAGGTGCTCCCACCCGGGGGCGCCTGGAGGTGCTGCCCACCGGTCGCAATTTCTACAGCGTTGATCTGAGGGGATTGCCCACCGAAGCTGCCTGGGACCTGGGCCGACGCAGCGCTGATCTCCTGCTGGAACAGCATCTGATGGAGGAGGGAGAGGATCTGCGCAGCCTGGCCCTTTCGGTGTGGGGAACGGCCACCATGCGCAATGGTGGTGAAGACATCGCCCAGGCCCTTGCCCTGATGGGAGTGAGGCCCGTGTGGGATGGGCCCACGCGGCGCCTTGTGGATCTTGAGGTGATTCCCCACGCCGCCCTGGGCCGTCCCCGGGTGGATGTGACCCTGCGGATTTCAGGACTCTTCCGCGATGCCTTTCCTCAGCTGGTGCACTGGTTCAACCAGGCCTGCAGCAGGGTGGCCTCACTCCAGGAACCCGGGGACATCAACCCCCTGGCCGCCCTGGCACGGACCGATGGGCATTGGGGACGGGTGTATGGCTCCGCACCGGGAGCCTATGGGGCTGGACTCCAGGCCCTCATCGACAGCGGCCACTGGAGCGAACGGGCCGACCTGGCGGATGCCTTTCTTTCCTGGAGCAGCTGGCGATACGACAGCGCAGGCTCCAGTGCAAACCCTGAGGTGGTGGCCCATGCGGATCGATCAGGACTCGAAGATCGCCTCGCGGCCGTTCAGGTGGTGCTGCACAACCAGGACAACCGGGAACACGACCTGTTGGATTCTGACGATTACTACCAGTTTCAGGGGGGGCTGAGTGCAGCGGTGGAGCGGGTCAGCGGTCGAGCTCCGGCGGTGTGGTTCGGCGACCATTCCCGACCCCAGCGCCCCCGCATGCACCGTCTGGAAAAGGAGCTCGATAAGGTGATTCGCTCCAGATTGCTGAATTCCCGCTGGCTGGAGGGCATGCAGCGCCATGGCTACAAGGGGGGGTTTGAACTGGCCGCCAGCCTCGATTATCTCTTCGCCTACGACGCCAGCACGGGTAGGGTGCCGGATTGGAGTTATGGGGCTATCTGTGAGGCCTGGCTGGGCAGCGACGCTCTGCTCAGGTTCCTCAAAGGGGCGAACCCCTGGGCCCTGCGCGACATGGCTGAACGACTGCTGGAAGCCCATCACCGTGGGCTGTGGGAAGGGGCCTCAGATGATCAGCTCCAGCACCTCAGAGAGCTAGTGCTGGAGAGTGAGGCCCTGATTGAACGGAGCTGATCGCCGGATCAGCTGTTCAGGTCTCTGGCCATGGCCTTGAAGGGGTCGATGGCGCCAGGCTTGCTGGTGTCGGTTTGGGGGGCTTGGGAATCTTCCGCCTGCACGGTTTTGCTGGAAACCGCTGGTGCACCTGGCTTGTTGACGCCACCAACCGCCGCACCCTTGATGCGCTCCGCCAACTGGGAGGCTGACATCTGCTGGGCGAAAGTCTTCTTCACGGGCTTCGGCACGCCCCCGGTGAGGCTCACCTCTGGTGTGGCCTCCAGGTCGATGCCCGCAAGCCCAGGGGTCATCTTCTCCAACCGGGCTTCCATGGAGGCCACCTCGGCCACCATTTCCTTGTTGCCGGGGCTGTCGGCATTGCCCGGGAAGGTGCGGCGGATGGTGTTGGATCGCCGCATGAAGTTCACATCCCCCAGGGTGCTCGAAGCATCGGCATCCAGGAAGAACGTGTTGTCGGCTTTTTTGGGGTTGGCTTCAGCAGCCGAGCCGGCCACTTTCACCCCGTCCCGAGAAGCGTTGCTCCGGCCGTCATCAGCGGCGCGGTTTCCAAGCAGGCGATCGAACAGTCCCATCCGGCTGAGTGGAATGCGTCAGCAAACCCTAGCGGCCGTTGAGCTCCAATCCATGGGTATCGGTACCGCAACTCTGCAAAAGACCACGATGCGCGAGATCCGCCGCGATCGTCTCGCACACCCCCGGTGTGGGTTCCCAGCGTCCCTGCATGCCGTAGTCGTACCAGGCTTCAGCTCCATCGAATCCCATGGCCGCCGCAGCTGCGATCAGCCGCTGATGGGGCAGGCGATAGCGGGCAGGGTGGGCGAGAAGGGTCAACCCACCGGCCTGCTGTATGGCGTCCACCACGGCCTCGGCGCGCAGGGCTGGTCCCACCAGGGCCTGACCCTTCAGGTAGGGCTCAAGGGAAGAGGAGGGGCTGCGGAAGCCGAGAGCCAGCACATGCACCAGACAGCCTTCAAGCAGTGCGCTGATTTCCACCCCTCGCCAGAGGCAGGGAACGGCTTCCCCCTCAGCTGCGTGACGTTCGAAGCAGGCCTGCGCCTCCTCAAAGGCCCAGGCGCTGTGATGATCGGTGATCGCCAGATGTTCCAGCCCCAGGCGCACGGCCTGGGAGGCCAGATCTCCTGGGCGCAGGCTGCCGTCACTGCAGGTGGTGTGGCAATGAAAGTTGAAGCGGCCTGGACAGCTCTGGGCTCCCACTTGGCGCAGGATGGGTGTGAGGGGATGGAGGTGGGCTTCAGGACGAAGCACGGCTGGTGGAAGCTTGAAGGGCAAGGGCCTCGGCCTTGAGCCGACGCCAGCGGGCATAGAACTGAATGGATGCGGCCATGGCCACCACTAGAGCCACCAGGAACCAGGTGGCCCAGCCTGTCGGAAACTGATTCTTGAACACCACCAGCATCACTGCGGCCACAAGCAGGAGGGTGGGAAGCTCATTGAGGGCTCGGAGCTGTTTGGTACTCCAGCGGCAGGAGCCCTGCTGGAGCTGGCCCATAAGCCTGTAGCAAAAGGCGTGATAAGCCAGAAGCACCGCGACGATGGCCAGTTTGCTGTGCATCCAGCCCTCTTTCAGCCATCCGGGCTGCACGCTCAGCAAGCCGATGGCCATGGCCACGGCCACGGCCATCCCGGGAGTGGTGATGATGTTGGCCAGTCGTCGCTCCATCAGGGCGTACTGCGTCTGGAACGCCTGCTTCAGGGGCTCCTCCAGCTCTTCGGCCTCCCGGTGGTAGATGAACAGCCGCACCAAATAGAACAGCCCTGCAAACCACACCACCACCCCGACGATATGGAGGGCCTTGAACCACAGATAGGCCTGGGGGGGCCAGGCCAGGGCGAGGGCTGGGGGGAAACCTGGGAGGCCGGCCATGCTCTCAGGCCCGCTCGAGGCGTTTAACGATGTAGGCCATCAGGCCCAGCGAACCTGCCAGCGCGATCAGGAGGGCGATGGTCATGGGACGGATCGAACTTGCCATCATTATCAGCAGCGCGAATGCCGGTTGGAGCCGCAGCAATGGAGGCGATGTCTTCAGGACCCGAAGCTGCAGAGACCACAGAGCTCTTTGTGTACGGCACCTTGAAGCGCGGCCAGTCAAACCATTGGCGTCTGGAGGGTGCCCACTGTCTTGGGGCAGTAACCCTTGAAGGCGCGCACCTCTACGACCTGGGTCCCTTTCCGATGGCCGTGGCGGGGGAGGGGTCCATTGAAGGTGAGCTGTATGCCATCCCCTGGCCCCGCCTCAGCGCCATTGATGCCTTCGAGGGATGCCCCCGGCTGTATGAGCGCCATTGGCTGCCGCTGGCCGATGGACGCCAGGCCTGGGTGTATCTCGGCCGCCCCCGGCAGGTGCGCCATGTGAAACGCATCCCAAGGGGCAGCAACGGGGCTGCATCCTGGGCCCAGCCCCTCGCCCTCCTCCTCCTGATGGTCCTGCCACTTGGCGCCAGGAGCGGGGGGTTCGACACCCTCGGCACCTGTCAGGCCTGGAGAAGCAGCCATGGGATCGCCAGGATTGAACTGGCCAATGCCATCGGTGCCGCCCACTACCTCACCAAGCGCCATCCCTTCCAGGAGAGTTCTGCACAGGCCCCCGTCGATCTCTACTCCCCAGCGGACATCCAGCGGGTGTGCGGTCGCTAGCTCTCCAGAGCCACCAGCCAGCGGCCCACACCCGCCAGCAGGACCGCCAGACCACTCAGACCCAGCCAACCCAGCCACCTGGGCCAGAAGCCTTCGCAGTAATACCACAGAGCCCCCAAGGCCCATCAGCACCACGGCCGTCTGGCAGAAGGCAATCACATGGGTGTCGGCGCTCCAGGCGGGAAGCTGCTGGGCCAGATCAGGCCAGCTGGCGAGGCTCACCGGCAGCAACCTGCCGGCCTCCTCCATGCCCATGGGCAGGTGATCCGCCAGCATCAGCACCCAAAGGAGCGGGAGGCAGGCATAGAGACCGGGCCTGAGTCTCGGCCCGGTGAAGAGGCTGCAAACGAGGAACAGGGCCGCTGGCAGGGCCAGAGCTGCGGCGCCCAAGGCGAGCCTCGGCAGAAGGGGGCCACTGGTCAATGATTGCGGAGCCAGAGGCAGGCCCCCCAGCAGCCGTTGCCAGTGATGCAGGCAGAGCCCCCCCATCAGCACCAGGATCAATCCCACTTCCCCTGCAGGGGGCTCCATGTCCCGTTGCAGATCAGCGGCCGGTGGCCTCAGACGAAGCTGCACCGATCGATGGGGGCAGGCCTGCACACAGGTGAGGCAGAGCACACAGTTGCGATTGTCCGTGAGGTGGGCGGGATGGGTGCCAAGGGGACAGCCATCGGTCTTCAGACCCTCTCCCTCAGCCGCTCCCCCCTTGAAGCAGGCATAGGTGCTGCAGCTGCCGCTGCAGGTGCCCGCCTGGGCCCGGAGCTCGCTGATCGCCAGCTTGGCGAAGAGCCCGTTCATCCCGCCAATCGGGCAAAGAAAACGGCACCAGAAGCGCTTTTCATACAGCCAGGAGCCGATCACGGCGCCGGCGGTGATCAACAGCAGCAGGCAACTGCTCAACCAGGCGGTGTTGGGGAGATCGCCAATGGCCTCCCAGAGGAGAATCGCGGCAAACCCTCCGGCCAGCAGAGGCGCAGCCCAGCGGTCGGTTTCCCCCCTGGGCCAGCGGCGCGGTTCGATCCCAAGGGCCCTGGCCAGGCGTTGGGCGATCTCTCCCCACACCATGAAGGGGCAGAAGGAACACCAGAGCCGCCCCACCAGCGGGTAGCTCAGCAGGATCAGCGGCCACCAACAGGTCCAGAAGAGATTGAGGGCTCCGTTCTGGGCCCGATCCTGTGGACCCAGCCAGAGCCAGAGGTTGATCAGCACGAACACCCAGCTCACCAACCCAAAGAGCAGGCCGTTCCAGAGCACCGGCGCCCGCATCCACTGCCGAAGGACGGGTTTCCAGCGCCAGAGATCAAAACGGGGCCGCTGGCGCCGTTGATTCGTCCAGAACACATCATCGGGGAGCACCGCCGGATGGGTGCCGCTGCACTGCCGCAGGGCCCGATCCACCATGGTCAGGATCTCCCGCACATTGCCAGGGAAGTCGTAGATCTGCAGACGCTTGATCACACTCTCACTGACGGCAGGAGGTTGGCTCCAGCCCAGGCTCAGACTCCGCTGACGCACAGCGAAGCGCACCCATTCCCCCAGGTCGGCTCGGCGCACCCGCAGGGGAGGCACCCGGATCGCGCGCACCCCACGGCCCAGGTCCTGGCTGGTTTCTGCCGTGAGGAACACCCGGCCGCCGAAGTGATGGCGGCTGCCATCCACCGGATCGCTCCACTGGCCGCTGTGCACCAGTTCCAGGAGCAGGGGCCGGAGGGCCGGATCGGCCCGATCGATCTGATCCAGCAGCAGGGCGCCCCTTCCAAGGCAGTGGAGCAGGGAGGGTTGGCCTCGATCGCCGCTGAAGAGCTCAGCGCCATCGGGGCGGAGCAGGGCACAATTGAGCCGCACCATCAGTTCACGGCGGGCTGCCGAGCCGAAATGGATCAGGGCAGCGAGGTTGTCCTTTTCCAGACCGGGTTCACCGCTGATGAGCACGGGGGCCTGTTCTGGATCCTCGGCGGCCTCACGGATGGCGCGGCGAAGGCTCTGGGCATAGCGGCTGCTGCCCACGACCCCGCGGCGAATCCGGCTCTGCAGGTAGGGGGCCAGCCGCAGCAGACAGGCCGCGGGGGAGGGATCAGCGGCAGGTTCATCGCTCACGACAAGTCCCCTGTGCAGGAACTTGATTCTGAGCGGATGATGGAGCCCATCCCGTCGCTCCTCCCATGACCCTCACGCTCTATGGCGGCACCCGCAGCCGCGCTTCGATGGTGCGCTGGTATCTGGAGGAGAAAGGCCTCCCCTACAACTGGGTGCAGGTCGATCTGGCCGGAGGGGAGCAGCACCAGCCCGCCTTCCGGGAGATCAATCCCTTCGGAAAGGTGCCGGCCCTCGTGGACAGCTCCGTGGTGTCTGGCGATGGCCAACCGTTGGCGCTCTTCGAGAGTGGCGCCATCCTGTTGCACCTGGCCGAACTCCATGCCAGGGAAAGCGCCCAGCCGGCCTGGCGTTCCCTCTCCTGCCAGTGGGTTCTCTATGCCAATGCCACCCTTGGCCCGGCCATGTTGGCGGCAGCCTCCAGACCTGAGGAGCTCACCCGTCAGCTGGAGGTGCTCGATCCCCTGGTGGCGGATGGCCGATCCCTCCTGGCCCCCTTGAGCGATCCGCCCGCCTGGGGTGCGGCGGACTGTGCCGTGCAGGCCTATCTGGCCTATCTGCCTCTGTTCTGCAAGGACCTGGATCTCACCCCCTTCCCCGGAGTTCAGACCTGCATTGCCGCCACCAATGGCCGGGAGGCCTACAGGAAAGCCATGGGTCTCCCTTGAGTTCCAGCGTCTTTCACTGGCAGGAGCATGCCCTGGAACTGCTCCCGGAGCGCGCCATCTGGGATGGCGTGCAGGGGCTCCTGCTGGTGGCAGATCTGCACCTGGGCAAGGCGGAGGTGTTTCAGAGCTTCGGGGTGCCCCTTCCCACGGATGGCGATCTGAGCACCCTCAACCCCCTTCTGGAGTTGGTGCACCGTCTGCGCCCCAGGGAGGTGGTGGTGCTGGGGGATCTGATCCACAGCCGTCTGGGGTTGACGGGCGAACTGCGTCAGAAGATCCAGGCCCTGCCCGAGCTGATGGGATGTCCCCTGCGCCTGATCGGCGGCAATCATGAACGGGGAAGCTGGCTGGAGGCCCTGGAGCAGGCACCCTCCCAGGCCCTCGGTCCCTGGTGGCTGAGCCATGCACCGGAACCCACCGAAGGGCTGCTCAACCTCTGTGGCCATCGCCATCCGGTGGCCGTGATCGGCGACGGGGTGGATCGTCTGCGGGTTCCCTGTTTCGCGTTCCATCCAGAGGCCAACACCCTGGTGCTTCCCGCCTTCGGCAGGCTCACCGGCGGGCATCCCTGCCTGCCCGAAGAGAGGCTGTGGTTGGTGGCGGAGGGGCGGGTGCTTCCCTGGCGCTCCGGTCCTACCCCGCTTCCGCGAGGGCGCGCACGACATCGCCACGGGTGAGCACCCCTACGACCGATCCCTGATCATTCACCACAAACAGGCGCTGAATCCGCCGATCGTTGAGCAGACGGGCGGCCTGGGGCAGGGTGGTGGTGGCGGTGCAGGTGTGGGGCTGGGAGCTCATCACATCCCCAACGGTGCTGCCCAGCACCTGATGCACCTGCCGGTTCCACTCCAGGGGATTGCGCAGGTAGATCACGGCGTCGAGAAACATCACATAGGGGCCCGCATCGAAGCCGCTCTCCCGCACCATCAGGTCTTTCTCATTCAGCTCGCCCACAAGGGCGCCCTGGTCATCCACCACTGGCAGACCGCTGATGTGATGGTTGCTCAGCAGCGTCACAGCCTCCTGAAGAGGGGTGTCGCGACGCACGGAAAAGACCGGTGAGGTCATCACCTCTGCGACGGGCCGCTCCACCACCATGGACTCACTCCTTCTTGTGAGGTGCATTCTGAAGGGGCGTCGGCACACCCCCCATGGATCGCCCCCCCACTCCTGCGCCCAGCAGTTTCATGGGTCGATGGCTCGCCGATGGCCTCACCCTGCTGCGGGGGCTGCTGGGACTCCCTCTGCTGGTGGCCCTCCAGCAAGGGTGGGGGTACCTGGCATGGGGGCTGCTCCTCTTTGGCGGGCTGAGCGATGCGGCCGATGGCTGGCTGGCCCGCCGCAGTGGGGGGGGATCCGTGTGGGGGGCCCGCCTGGATCCCCTCACCGACAAGCTGCTGATCTGCGCGCCCCTGCTTTGGCTGGCCAGCCAGGGGACCCTGCCCCTCGTGGCGATCTGGCTGCTGCTGGCCCGGGAACTGCTGGTCTCCGGCTGGCGGGCGCAACAGGGCAGCGGTGGGCCTGCTTCCCTTGGGGGCAAGTTCAAGACGATTCTTCAGTTCGTCTCACTCCTGCTGCTGCTCTGGCCCAGCGCATGGCCGGCCCATGACCTCACCTGGCTGTTGGGCTGGTGGCTCTTCTGGCCTTCCCTGGTGCTGGCGCTCACCTCCGCGGTGGGCTATCTCCGCCCTCGCCTGTGAGGATCAGTCCTCCTGGCGGGTCCAGGCCTCCGGCTCTCGGCTGGCCAGGGGATGGGCGGCAATTCCCATCTCCTCCCGCAGGTAGCGCGCGAGGGGCTCACCCTGGCCGTGGGTGAGATACACCTGCTGAGCGCCGGTTTCCTCGATGGTGCGCACCAGTGACGGCCAGTCCGCATGGTCGCTCAGCACGAAGCCGCGGGCAAAGCCCCGGCGGCGGCGCACGCCGCGCACCGCCATCCAACCACTGGCGAAGGCTGTTTGTGCCTGGGGGAAGCGACGCATCCAGGGGGAGCGGAAGGCGGAGGGGGGAGCCAGGATCAGGCGGCCCGCCAAAGGATCAGTTCTGGAAAGGGCGCTCAGGGCGCAAGTGGGCACCATGGCGATGCCCTCGCTGCGATAGGGGTCCATCAACCCCTGGATCGCTCCATGGAGCAGCACCTCCTCGCTCACCCCAAGGGCATGGAGTTCAGCGAGCAGCCGTTGGGCCTTGCCGAAGGCATAGCAAAACAGAATCGAGGGGATGGCAGGGGCTTGCTCCCACCAGTGCCGGATCTGACGAGCCACCTCTGATGCCGGCGGCCAGCGATAGAGCGGCAGACCGAAGGTGGCCTCGCTGATGAACACATCGGCCCGTACCGGGCTGAAGGGCGCACAGCTGGGATCCGGATCCCGCTTGTAATCGCCGCTGATGAGCCAGCGTTCTCCGGCCGCTTCCACCAGGATCTGGGCCGAGCCGAGCACATGCCCTGCCGAGTGGAAGGAGATACGGGCTCCGCCCAGCTGGAAGGGGTCTCCGTAGGGGACGCTGCTGAGGGGAAGATCGGCCCCCAAACGGTGCCGCAGCACCCCTTCCCCCGAGGTGCTTGCCCAGTAGGCCCCGCTCCCTGGGCGGGCATGGTCGGCGTGGGCATGGGTGAGGAGGGCCCGAGGGACGGGGCGCCAGGGATCGATCCAGGCCTCTGCAGGAACGCAATACAGGCCCTGGGGGGTGAGCCGCAGGGGACCATCCTCCGGCAGGGCTTCAGGCACTCATGGCCAGCATCCGCTCAATCGGCACCAGGGCCCGCTGGCGGAGCTCCTCATCCAGCTCAATTCTTGGCTGCAGATCCTTCAGGCACTGCCAGAGTTTCTCCGGAGTGTTCAGGCGCATGAAGGGGCAGATGTTGCAGGAGCAGCCATCCACCCCCGGCACGGGATAGAAGGATTTGTCCGGCATGCTGCGTTGCATCTGGTGCAGGATGCCCGGCTCGGTGAGCACGAGAAACGACTGGGCGGAGCTGGTTTTCACCCGTTGCAGCAGGCGACTTGTGGAGCCGATGAAATCCGCCAGCTCCAGCAGATGGGGCTGGCATTCGGGGTGAGCGATCACTTCGGCCTCAGGGTGCTCCAGTTTCAGCCGCAAGAGGGCTTCTTCGCTGAAGGTTTCATGCACGATGCAGCTGCCGGGCCAGAGGGTGAGCTCCCGTCCGCTCATGCGGGCCACCCAGCGGCCGAGGTTCTCATCCGGTGCGAAGAGAATCGGCCGCCCCTCGGGCACCTGTTGCACCAGTTGAACCGCATTGCTGCTGGTGCAGATCAGATCGCTCTGGGCCTTCACCGCCGCAGAACAATTGATGTAACTCACCACGTAATGATCGGGGTGTTCCTGGCGAAAGGCTGCAAAGGCCTCCGCTGGGCAGGCATCCGCAAGGCTGCACCCAGCTTCCAGATCCGGAAGCACCACGATCTTCTCCGGGTTGAGAATCTTCGCGGTCTCCGCCATGAAGTGAACGCCACAGAAGACAATCACATCGGCATCCGTGCGCGCCGCCTGCCGGGCGAGTTCAAGGGAGTCTCCAATCACATCTGCCAGGTCCTGAATGGAGGCCTCCTGGTAGTAGTGCGCCAGGATGATGGCGTTCCGCTCCTGCTTGAGGGCCAGGATGGCCTCTGGGAGAGTTTCTCGAGGGGGCATGGTGGCTGTTGTCTGACCAAGGGTCTCCCCCATGGACCAGTCCTGTGCTGCGATCTCCATGACATCAACCCTAGAGGCGCATCAGGAGAGCTCTTCAGGGGCGGATCTCCAGCTGGCGATCGCCGGGGATCTCCACAACCAGTGGGACCACACCGATGTGGATCTGCTTCTCGCCCTTGCCCCCGCAGGTCTCCTGGTGGTGGGCGACCTCAGCAATGGGCAGCAACGGATCCCCCGATCCCTGGCGGATCTGCCGTTGCCCCTGGCCTGCGTGCTCGGCAACCACGACTGCGGCAGGGACCCCTCCGGAGAGATCCTGCAGCGACAGCTCACCCTTCTGGGGGAGCGTCACTGCGGTTGGGGCCGCTGTGACCTGAAGCCTCCTGGCCTTGCGGTGGTGGGGGCCAGGCCTGGCACGGCCGGTGGCGGCTATCAGCTCTCCAAGGCGGTGCAGGCGGTCTACGGGCCGGTGCCCCTGGAGGAGTCGGTGGAGCGCATCTGCAGGGCAGCCCTTGGGGCGGACCCATCCCTGCCGCTGGTCCTGTTGGCCCATTGCGGTCCTTCAGGCCTGGGCAGTGCGTTCTCTGATCCCTGTGGGCGGGATTGGAGACTTCCAGCCTGTGACTGGGGCGATCAGGATCTTGCCCTTGCCATTGCCCGGATCCGCCTCAGCCGTCCGGTGCCCCTTGTGGTGTTCGGGCACATGCACCACAGACTCAGACGGGGAGGTGGCGAGAGACGCACCTTCTTCAGGGATCGGCAGGGCACGAGCTACCTGAACACGGCTTCCGTGCCCCGCCATGGGGTGGATGGGCAGGGCCGGCAGTTACGCCATCTCAGCTGGGTGCATCTCGGTGGCTCGGGTGAAGTGAAGCGGGTGGCGCATCGCTGGTACGGTTTGGACGCCACGCTCCATTACGAGCAGCTGCTCTGGCCGCAGCCAAGACCCTGACGACCATGTTGGTCTACGCCTGTATCAGCAGCCACGGGTTCGGCCATGCCGCTCGAACCACATCCGTTCTCTGCGAACTTGCGAAACTCGTCCCCGACTGTCGGCTCGTGATCTCCACTGGAGTGGAGCCAGCGTTCCTGAAGCTGGCGATGGGGGAGGTGTCCTTCGAGCTGCGACCCTGCCGCTGGGATGTGGGCATGCTCCAGAGCAACGCCCTGGATCTTGACCTGGAAGGCACCCTCCTTGCCCTAGAGGAGCTGGAGGCCCGGATCCTAGCCCAGGTGGAGCAGGAAGCAGCCTGGATCAGAGCCCAAGGGTGCAGAACCCTGATCCTGGGGGATGTGCCCCCCCCGGCAGCCCACCTGGCCCGAGCCCTGCACTGCCCCCTGATCTGGTTGGCGAGCTTCGGCTGGGAGGCGATCTATCGACCCCTGGGAGAGGCATTTGCTCCCTGGGCTGAGCAGGCTCTGAACCTCTACCGAGAGGGGGATCTCCTGTTGCAGTGTCCCCTTTCGCTCCCGATGGACTGGGACATCGAGAGCGTGGAGGTGGGTTTCACCTGTTCCTCCCCACGGCACGATCCGTCAGAGGTGGCCGAGCGTCTCCAGCTACCTGAGGAGCGGGAGCGCTGTGTGTTGATCAGTTTCGGGGGGCTGGGGATGGCCATGGATCCAAGCTGGCTGGCTCTCTGGCCTCACCATGTGTTCGTGGGTGTCGATCCCAGACTTCAGGAGGCTCCCAATGGTCGGCTGCTGCCTGCGGACCTGAGACCTCTGGATGTGATGCCGCTGGCCGACCGCATGATCACAAAACCTGGCTACAGCAGTTTCTGCGAGGCCTTTCAGCAGGGTGTCGGCCTCCATGTGGTGCGCCGCCAGGGGTTTGCGGAGGCGCCGGTGCTGGAACGTGGGCTGCGGGAGGAAGGGTGGCACCGCTTCTTGGAGGAGGAGGCGTTTCGTGCCGGTGCCTGGGAGCTCGATCAACCCTTGCTCGCGCCCCGTGCACCACGGTGCAGGAAAGATGGCAGCCAGCGGGCCGCCGAACAGCTGCACCGCCTCCTGAGAAGGTGATTAGGAGATCCGATCAGTGCAGCGCCTTCGGTGGCAACTTCTTTTCGGAAACTCCAGAAGGCTTCTTTTGTGATGGGAGTTTTGAGGGAGTGCAGGCATTTTTGCTACGAATGGACGGTTTCTTGAGCGTCACGAGCTAGATCGACAGAAAAAGCTCCCTTGGGCAAATTAGCGCGAAGTTTCTGAGCGATTCTTCAGGTTTCTGAGGATTTTTTTCCTTCACACATCGGTTGTGCATGGTTGAAACCCTTTTTTATGAGTGGTTTCACCTTCTCTTCCATCCTTCCTCAGATCCTCCGTATCCCCCCAGTGATGCGAACTGTCCTCTGCTTGCAACCCTTTGTTCAGCTCTCGACGACTTCCACTGGTTTCAGTCCTACTGGGTCTGGGTCTTTTTTCAGCCCATCCGGCCCTGGCCACTGATTCTTCCGACGCCTGGGATCAGGTGTTGATTCGACCGACCCCCACCCGCCGTGTCGCCCTGCTCCCTCCACCGCTACCACCATCCTCACCTGTTTTCGCAATCACCCCGGAGCGTCGGGCCCTCCTGAACACGATTCGCTACGCGGAAGGGACTTGGGCCAATGGCCATGACGTGGGCTATCGGGTCATGTTTGGCGGAAGCCTCATGCCCACGCTTGATCGTCACCCAGACAGGGTGATGTATTCCTCCCGCTATGCCAGTGCGGCTGCTGGTGCTTACCAGTTCATGCCTTTCACCTGGAACATGGTCACCCAGAAGCTTGGGTTGACCGGATTCGGCCCCGATTCCCAGGATCAGGGTGCCCTGTTTCTGATTCAGCGGCGTGGCGCCCTCCATCTGGCGGATCGGGGAGAGCTCACAGAAGAGTTGGCTGCCCGTCTAGCGCCGGAGTGGGCGTCCTTCCCCACCTTGTCCGGATCCAGCTATTACGGCCAGCCGGTGAAGCGCTACGCAGCGTTGAAGGCCTTCTATGAGGCCAGCCTCCAGGAGCTGCGGGCCCTCGCCGGTGTTGCTACGGCAGTGGCACAGCAGCCCAGCTGCGAGCCTGCGGATTCGTTGCGCTGTCGCCTCGAGCGCTTAGAGCGGGTTGGCCCCCGCAGCCTGGCTCAAAAGCTCTGATCCTTCAGGTTTCACTGTCCTTGAGGCGTTGCTTGCCCACGGTGTTCTGAGCAATCAGATAGGCCACGGCAATGGCACCAACGAAACCAAGTGCATTGCGCACCAACGGCAGGACGTCAGGGGTGCGGGTGATGATCGGCGCCACGCCCAACACGCCGAACAGAATCACCCAGAGCGGTGAGAGCAGCAGCACCCAGGCCCACTCCACCGTGTGCTCCGGCTTGCGGGGGTAGGCGGCGAAGCCCACGATCAGTCCCCCCAGTACCGAGGTGGCCAGCGTCAGCAGCCACTGCTCCTGGGGCAGGCCTGGCACCACCTGGCAGCCGCCGATTTCGAGGCACCCCTTCACCGTGTGCAGCGAATCGAGGATCGCGGCGTCTTGGCCGTGATCACGCACGTAGTACACGTTGCCGAAGCGCGTCTGTAGCTCCACCCAGTAGGTGCGGGGCATCAGAGCAAACAGTGCATCGCCCACGTTGAAGTTGAGCAGGTTGCCGCCGCGCTCATCGGCGATCAGCAGCAGGCTGCGCTCATCTAGGCCCCAGAAGTCTTTGACGGCGAGGCCGGGCGTCCGGTCGTACTGGGTGAGCACCCGCAGCTTCCAGCCGCTCACCGCTTCGAAATCGTTGAGCTCGGCTTCCAGTGCCGTGCGCTGGGTGTCCGTGAGGATCTTGGCCAGATCGATCACCGGGGTCGGGTGATCGGGCAGCAGGTCGGGGTTGTCGTAGGCCAGGGCCGGGCCGGCGCCGAACCCCAGCAGCAGCGCCAGGCTGAGGGCTGCTCCCGCAAGCCAGCTCATCACTCTCTTCATGGCGCCTGCTTCAGTGGCGAGCATTCTCCCTGAGCCCTTCATCCCGCCGTGACCTCCAGCGCCGCGCGCTCCCATCCCGCTCCGCCCTGGCTGGCGGATCGTCTGCAGGCCGCTGGTGGCTCGGTGCCCTTTCGCACCTACATGCAGTGGGCCCTGCACGACCCCGAACACGGCGCCTATGGCAGTGGCCGCTTGCAGGTGGGCCCCCGCGGCGATTTCGCCACCTCCCCATCCCTCGGTCCTGATTTCGCTGCCCTGCTGGCACCACAGATTGCCCAGTGGCTGGAGCAGCAACCAGCCGATCAGCCCTTGGCTCTGGTGGAGGCCGGGCCTGGCGAGGGGGATCTGGCCCTGCAGCTTGCGCAGCAGCTGGCGGCGGGCTGGCCCCATCTGGCTGCTCGCACCATGCTGGTGCTAATCGAGCCCAATGCCGGCATGGCCGAGCGGCAACGGCGCCGCTTGGAGGGGGCCCCGCTGCCCTGCCGTTGGCTCAGCGCCGAGGCGTTGGCTGCTGAGCCGGTGGCTGGAGTGCTGCTGGCCCATGAAGTGCTCGATGCCCTGGCGGTGGAGCGCATCGAGTGGGACGGCGCTCTCTGGCGCCGCCAACGGGTGGCCTTACACGAGGATCCGGCAGCTGGGCCCTCGCTGCGGCTCCAGCCCGGCGAGCCCCTGGAGCCTGAAGCCACCGAGCAACTCGCGCCTTTGGGGCTTTCCCCCGCAGGCTCTCAGCGGCCCCCGGGCTGGTGCACGGAACTGCATCCGGAGCTTGGTCCCTGGCTGCAGCAGGCAGCAGCCGGGTTGCGCTCGGGCGTGTTGCTGGTGATCGATTACGCCCACGAGGCTTGGCGCTATTACGCCCCGCAACGCAGCAATGGCACCCTGATGGCCTACCGGCGCCAACAGGCCAGCGACGATCCGCTGCAGCAGCCGGGCCACTGGGATCTCACGGCCCACCTCTGCTTAGAGAGCCTGGAAGCCGCGGCAACCGCCCATGGCTGGCAGCCCCTCGGGCAGCGGCGCCAGGGGGAAGCTCTGCTGGCGCTTGGTTTAGCTCAACGGCTGCATGCGTTGCAGCAGCAGCCTGCGGGGGAACTGGCAAATCTGTTGGCGCGCCGTGAGGCTTTGCTGCGCCTGGTGGATCCCCACACCCTCGGTGATTTCCGTTGGGTGGCTTTTGCAAGGGACGACGGCACCGCCGCACCGATCAACAGCGCTTTGTTTCTGAACGATCCACCCCTGGGCTGAGCGCTTCATCCCGCGTGGGGGCGGTTCACTGCGTGATCTCCATCGCGCAGAGCAACGTTTCTCCTGCTGATCTGCTCCACACCCATTCCATTGCCATGGGCAGCATCAGCTGATGAATCGGATTGAGGGGCTTGGTAGCGCTGCATGAGTTGCCGGCGATCATCGTCCTCACGCTGTTGATCGCTCGGGCGGTGAGCTCGATCGCTTGATCGGTGCGGCCCTCAGCGGCAGCGCTCCAGAGCGGCGAGCACCTGATCACCCGTCACGTCGCTGCGGATCTC
>JBJTQT010000056.1:0-21852 GCA_046075745.1 Cyanobium sp.
GAGAATCCCTTCTCCATCAATGCCTCCATCCCCTGAACGGCCAGTGACCCTCACATTTTGAAAACCATGCTCCCTTAGAAGCCGCTGACATAAGCGCTCGAATCCCTCAGAACTAAGTGCCTTGATCACTGGCAGAAGGACAGTCTACTCAGCCTCCAATCGACTCTCTGTAGCCTCTACAGATGCAGCGCTCTTTGGTGTGGAGTCCTCATCTTGAGGCCCTTTGAATGTGCTCTGAACACCCTTGAATAATGATGCTACGTCTAAAGCCTTGAGGTCTTCATGCTGACCTTTGTCAGTCAGCCTCCACACGCCGCGAAGAGAAGAGTCAATATGACCTGAGTGAACGAGGTACATACGAGCCCACGCAATCTGGTTTCGTACTTTTGACTGGCCGTTCTTATTGGTCTGTTCTAGAAGCTCTTCGGGGAGATCTTCACGCTCAATCACCGCATCTGTCACCTCAGCTGCAGTGGCCGATCCACCCATCTCCCGCAGTGCATGCAGGATGGGCAGGATGTATCGGGTGAACTGGGGTCCCTTGGCCATCGATGGATTTTAGTTCTTTCTAACGCCCAAGATCAGTGGCGGGCTAGTATTCCGCTGTCTAGTACAAGATTCAACGCCCCGTCCGCTGCATCTTGTTATAAGGTTCCGCAACACGAGGCAAAGCTGACTGGAACTTTCTCTTAATCATTCACCTGAGAGCCAATTTCGTGATAACGCTGACGTTGAGCAATCCACGCTTGATTTAGCGTCTCCCATATTTTCTCATACTGAGCATAGAATCCTGCTAGTTCGCTGATGTCTAAGCCTGATTCTTCTTTTCCTGTCACGTAGAAACTGAGTCAGTCTTTTAACTGATAGAGCGAAGCATTTGCCCGCTCATGTTCAACCCAGAGAGCTCGGTAGTTAAAGAACGGCTCAAGAGCGTTCAGTACGGTAACGCTAGCTGTGAAGGCAAATGCAAGATTTTTCATGGGCAGTTGAGCATTCATGCCTATGTCCAGCCCGAGCAGCACGGTAGCTCCGCCTGACAGACAGAGAATCAGAAGCTTGATGAAAGTTGCCCGCTGCCGATTCATTTTCCTTTTTCTACGAATATCTTTGATTGATTCTTCTAGGTAACTCTGCAAGAGTTCGACCTTTCTGATGCATTCCGACGAGCTAAACTCAGAGCTGGAAATCAGCTCAGCGTGGGAATGTGCCTGGCCAGCCATGCTAGATCCTCTGATAACCTAAGTTTTCGAGAAATGGGCGTGAGATCCAGCTTTCATGGAAATGGTGCTTGCGAAAGCGAAGAAGTCTATAGAAGACTAACGCTGCCCCTGAGTGGCGGGCAGGGAGCCTAGGGTGGCGCAGCAGAGAGATGTAGGTGGCCTGTCCACTCGAGGGGTGTGTTCGAAGTGTCGCATCTCCACAGGAAACGACCGCAGACCTTGGCGAATCTGGATTTTATCAGCAGGTCATTCAGCCTGCAGCAGCTGGCTGGTGAGATGCCTAGTTATGAGCAGAGGGTACCCTCTTGGGTGAGTTCTGGAATGGCATCCCACGCCCAACTGCTCAGGATGGTTTTGATGTAGCGGCAGACGGCCAGAGGTCACGCAGTTCAGCCTTGTCTTTTAGTTTTTGGTGTGTAGAGCAAGGCTCCAGAACAATCGGTCGAACAGCTTTCCGACGTGCTTTTAAGAGCAGTGCCTTGGACAGTGGGAAGGAAAGTGCAACAGAGATAACAATAGATTACAGATCCGTTGACACCATCTCTTGCTGTTTCGATACTTTAAAGGGCGCTCAATTATGAAGGTCCTGAAAACTCCTGATTTTTACACATGTCTTTACCCTCCCAACGCCTATCTCTAACAGAAAGTTTGTTGGCCTCAATGGTCGCAACAACCCAGCTGATGTTTTGGCTGTGACAGGAAGACTCGCTGATTTGGGCTACAAGATAAAGAAGGGAAACAAGTTTTCCCCTGAGTTGGTAGCGGCGATCAACCTCTTTCAGTCGATTATTGCTGGTCGTGTTCAGGTTGGTGGTGATGGCGTGATTGATGTTGGTCAGAAATCGCACCAATTTCTCAATGCTGTGAATGCTCCGGCCTGGCAGGAAATGCCAAAAGGATCGAAGGAAGAAGGATATATAAACCATGACGAGATTCAGGGGGCGACTGATCATGACTTTGGCACAAACTGGCCCATCGATGCGCTTAGAACGGCGGCAACTCTCTACCTGAAGGGCCATCTGCAAACCAATCCATCCGCTGCCGTCATCCAAACGAACGACCTCAGTCTCCAACAAGGCGGTGACACACCTGATCATTCCCCCCATGAGACAGGTTTGTCCTGTGATCTACGTCTGCCTCGACGTGATGGCAAAGCAGGAACCATTTGGCAAGACTCTGCTTATGATCGGGCCGCCATGAGGGCGATGCTCAAAGCTATTTGGGCACAGAATGCTCAGGAAGTAAAAAGAGTCTTTTTCAATGACACAGTGCTCATTAGAGACGGCCTGTGTCAACCACTAGGTGGCCAGGATAACCATGTGCATATAGACATCCTGCCGCCAAAGCCGATCCTTGCGAGTAGTCCTCTTGTTGCTGATGTAAGCGATAGAGTTTTGAAGTTGCTTGATTCTGAGTGGCAGGCATGGGGAAAACAAACCATAGCCATCGGTGGATTTGTTACTTCACCGGGTCATAAAGAAAACGAACCTGACTTCTCAGAACATGTCAACCGATATTGGCGTGAGAGTCTAGGCCTTAACCATACTGGCAATGACGATATTCCCTGGTCTGCAGCTTTCATCTCTTGGATTTTCAAAACCGCTGGTGCAGGACCAGCTTTCACTTACTCGCCACGACATTCCACTTACCTCTTCAAAGCGATTCTTGCTTCCCAAGATGAGCTTACAAAAGAGTTGTTTGTTGGCCATCGCCCGAAGGACTATAAAGCAAAGCTAGGGGATATAATCGGGCGTGCGCGCCAATCAGGGATTGACTTTGATCACCAAAAGAATGGTGAGTATTTATCGCATTCGGATATTGTCGTCTCTGTCGGCAATGACTCTCTGGATGTCATCGGAGGAAATGTGGAGAACTCGGTGACCCGCCGAACTCTAGCTCTTAATCCTGACGGCACAATTGATACTAGTCGTTACCCTGCTTTTGTGGTTGTCGAAAATCGTCTTCCCTAATCCATTTCCCACAGGCAACCCTTCTGTCCTGCTCAAAGTTGCATTCTGTCTCCCTACATTCCATCCATGACTTCTGAGTTTGTTGTTACCGCTGATTTCCTCAACTTGCGCTCTAGCCCGGAATTAACTCCTGACAACATTATAGCAAAACTACCTCGCTCCCATGTCGTCACAGTGCTGGATACCAGCAATTCACCGATGTGGAAGGTGCGCACCCAACTCCTAGACAACCAATTTGAGGGATTTGTCAGTCGAAAGTTCTTGCAACCTCGCCAGGCCCCTGGCCCCACTGGATCAAGCCTGAAAGCCATCATCGACAACGGAACTGAGCTTAGTTTTGCTCAGCTTAAGCCTCTGAAAAGCTTGGTGAATGAAATCCAGCAGCGGCTGAGCCGGCTTGGCTTCTATCCCGGTGGACGAATGATTGATGGGCAGCTTGGCCAACTCAGCAGTTGGACCTGGAAGGGGCTGAAAGAGTTTTGCAGTGCCTTTCAGTTGCCAATGGTCAGCGAAGCCAAAGCTCTCGATCCAGTCCTGGCCCAAGCCCTTCTAGACAAGCGTCAAGCCACTGTGGTCTTTGATCGTGCGCGGGATGTGAAAGCGATCGCCAAAGAGATCGCCGCTATTCAGGATGCGACCCCGGTTCCAGATTCTGAGCACAGCTGCGCTTTTCTTGACAGGGAAGTGAGGAACTCCCCTTTCATCAACGAGATCTCCAGCTATCCAGAGCGTCTGGCCCGACGGGCCGATGGCCAGGAGTTGCGGTCTTACGGACGCACTTTCATGCCAGTGGGTGCCGCAGAGCCGGTCATCTTCGCCCCATTCCCTCTTCCAGGGGTGCGACCCGCCGTGGATGCCAAGGCCCTCGATTTTTTGAGTCCGGACATCGGTGCTGCCTGTATTTGCGTCGGCAGCTATGTGGATGGAGTTGATCCTGTGCAGACGCGTTGGCTGGGTCGCAATGCCTTCATCTGCAAGCAATTTGGCAGTAGCACAAAATTTATTGGAGTTTTGAACACAGTCTGCCAAATTAATGGATCCTTCCCTGATTGCAAAGTCGATAGTTGCAGGATATCCGGTGAGGGCATAAGTAAAGACTTCGCTGATCTCGTCACCCAAATGGTGTCTTACGCGGGTCCGCTTGATTCGAATCAAATTGCAGCTATGTTTAAGCGGTTTACTACTCGCGCTGGTCTCGAGAAGTGGCTGATCGCTCTTACTGGTAATCAGGCACTTCAGTTCCGAGGTGATTATGGCACAGATCCTTTGATTAAAGACCCAGTTGTGAGAGAGCCGCAGAATAATAATCGCGTGGTTCTCACTGCCGATGATGAGGGGGTTTCCGACCCAAACCTTGTTGGTGCATACGACCTAACCCGAATGATGGCCATGCTTGGCTGGCATTTACACCTGCCCCCGGAGACTCGTCTTCCCGGGGCCCAATGGCATTCCCTGAAAAGCGTTGTGCGCTCAATGGGATGGGACACGGCGCGCTATGTGGATCTGGCCTTGGAAACCTTGGGCTTGATGAATATTGTTGCCAATCCAGTGATTATCTCCAAGCTTGGTTTGGTGAATTCCTCCATGACTTACACCGCTTTTGTTCACCTGGAAGATCAGCGCTTTAGTCCTGCCAAGCTTCGCACCTTCGCCTTCACGCTCTGGACGGATCTCCCTTCTAGTCTGCCAAATCCTTGGGCGAGCAATGGCTGGGATGATAGAGACAATGCTCTTGCCGTGGCTACGGTGGAAATCATCCGTCGTATCTTTTCGGATGAATTGGCCTAATCAATCTGATTTATTGTGGATTTTATTGGCTCGATATTCTGCTCATTGCAGCCGTTACGCTCACCGGGCTACCATTCTTTCCTCAAGAACATGAACCAACGCCTTTTTCTGTTTCTCACATCTCTGCTTCTTCTTGCTCAGCATCCTGCTGGTGAAGCTCAACAGCAAGACAGCTTTTCCCTGCCAAGCCCACAACTTCAGAATGCCCGTAAATTAAGTCTATGGGCAACGCATTATTACTTGTATCCGGTCACGCCAGCGACACCTGGTGGAATTCCTTTTTTGGGATAGGAATGGCACACCCTTGTCAGATCCAGTCAGTCCGCTGAATTGGTGCCGCGGTGCGATCGAAGGCTCCATCCGCACAACGAAAGACGGTCAGCTACGTACCATTAACTTTGCAGGCACTAAAGCTGGTTCTCAGGTTAACTGTGCACAGGTTCTGTCCATTAATCCCAGCCAGAAACCATGGATTATTTCCACAGGTAAATCGTATTTTGCTCCTGCTATAGATAGCTGGGGTGATGGTGTTAATGGCTTTCGACTCGTGTTTTTTCGCAGTGCGGCTGTTGACAAAACATCAATCCCGTTTGGCTCCATTATCTTTATTCCCAGCCTAGAGGCCAGCGCTTGCAACTTCCAACCGGCCAGTCCATCGTTCACGATGGCTTTCTGTTTGCAGCCGATACTGGAGGATCGATCAAGGGCAATCACATTGATATTTTCCGCGGTTCTACGGTCAAAAACTGGATGCCCTCAATTATCAAAAGTGATCCAAGCAAGGGCTTTGATGCATTCATCAGCAATTCTTCTGAGGTTTCATCCCAGCTGAGGAAACTACATCAGTAATTCTGAAGTGGGTGCTATTTATTGGAAAATTCTGCCCACTGACATCGATAACCCCGGGCGGGAGGGCAGGGATTTTTGATCTCAATGCAGACCTCATGGGTAGTTTTGCCTCCCAGGTAGCTGTGTGGCCATGCATCACATTACCTCCATGAGAAACCCGCCAGGCTGATCTCTGCATCCCAGTAATCGCTGAAGGCGTGCAGGTACACCTCCACGAACTTGACCATTTGACACAACCTCTCCACTGTTGACGTCAGCGGGAGGAGGCTTGGATCAATCCCCAATCACCAAAAAACAACCCAATACGCTCTACCTCGGCAAGGGCCGCGTGATGGACACTAGCAGCATCATCTTTCCGGAGGTTTACTGTTCGCAAACCTCGATCCTTCGAACTTATATATATGGGCGGATCCGCCTATGTCGCACTGAGGCTCTCGTCTGTCTGCCTAAGACGCAGCTTCCGCCCAGCTTGCAGGGATCAGAAACCCTGCGGCACAACGAATGTCATGTCTCAGGGGAGCCGTCGCTGCATATTATGCGGATCCGCCTAAGATGTGTTCATTGTGTTACAAAGCGACGCTTGGGGCCTTCCAAGCCTGATTTAAGGAATCCCTGTATGTTTGATCTTTCTTGCTAAGCAACCTCGCAATTTGCACAGAAGAGATCGCTAACAAAAAAATTTAATACCACTAATCATGCGCTAAACATTCTTGCCCTGGTTTCACGATCCTTCGAGCGCTACACGGATGGTTTCTGTGAGCTCCCGAATCGCTCCTGCTGCATTCTGTGAACCTCGTGTGATCAGTGACCTATGCCTTCCGTTCAGCCGGCTGCCCTTCCACCCTCCCGCTCAACCCCAGCCTCTGGGCCAGCCAGGGAGCGGTAGTGCCCTGCAGGCTCACCGTGAGCAGGATCGTGAGAAACACCAAGCCCTTCAAGGTGCCGCCGCCGGCCACGCCTGCTTCCTCCAGCTCCAGGGCAAAGAGGCTCGCCACCGCGGCGCTCACGATGCCCCGTGGGGCCACCCAGCCCAACAGCAGCTTTTCCTTGCCATTGAGGGGCAGACCCACGCAGGCCAATTGCACCACCACGGGTCGCAGTAGCATCACAGCGGCCACCACCGTCAGCCCGCCCCACCCCAGGGGGCTCAGCTCCTGCCAGGAGAGGTCCGCCGCCAACAGGGGGAAGAGCACCGTGATGGCCAGTTGCGCCAGTTGGCGGATCAGCCCATCCAGCCCGGTGGCGCCGGCCTCCAATCGCAGCCCCACCACCACCCCGGCGCTCACCGCAGCCGGCAGGCCCGATTCCGGCAGCAGGGCCTCGCAACCGCTGAACAGAAGAAACAAGACCCCCAGTGTGAGCTGAAGCTGCAGGCCGCTGATGGCTTCCTCTGAAGCCTCACCGCTCTGGGCGGTGCGTTGGAGCAGCTCCGCCAGGAGCCAGCCCGTGAGCGCCCCAGCGGCGATTCCTCCACCGAAGCGCAGCGCCAGCCGGGGGGCCAACTCCCGCCAGTTGCTGACATCCCCCATGGCGGATTCCAGCAGCAGCAGGGCAAGCACGGCCGCAAACGGCTCCAGGATCAATCCCTCCGCCTCGAGCACCTGGGCCAGAAAGGGCGGCAGGCTCATCTGCCGCACCAGGGGAGTCACCACCGTTGGCCCCGTGGAGAGGGCAATGGCCCCGAACACCAGGGCCAGGGGCCAGGTGAGCCCCGCCAGCCCATGGGCCAAGGCCGCCCCGCCAGCCACGGCCAACACCGAGCGGATCAGCACCAGTTGCACCACCGAGCGCTGTAGATCCCGCCCCGCCAACCGCAAATTCAACCCACCATCGAAGAGCACCAGGCTCACCAGGAGCCCAACGAGGGCCTGCAACCCCTGGCCCAGCTCTTCGGGCCGCACCAGATCCAGCCCCGTGTGGCCGATCAACAGGCCGATGGCCAACAGCACCACCACCACCGGCAGGCCGCTCACCCTGCCGAGCCCCTGACCGAGGGCTCCACCGAAAAAGGCGATGCCCCACACCAGGGCCAGGCGGTCGGATGGGGTCATCACGGCCAGCAAGAACCGATCGGGCTCAGGCGGCCACCTCCGCCAGGGGCTTCCAGCGCAGGGCCAGGGCGCCGCCCATCTCCACTACCACCTTCAGTCGGGGTTCCCGTTGGCAGAGCACCACCAGGGCGTTGCGTTCGGCGGCGGAGAGCACCTGCCCCTCCAGCAGCCAGAGCACCACCGGCTGATTGCCCTCCAAGAGATGGCCGAGTTGGGGTTGCACCTGTTGCACCTCCCCCACGGCGGCCGAGCGCCCCACGCTCTGGTGCCCCAGGTGGGGGGGGCGCACGCCGTGCAGTTGGAAGAGAAACACCTCCGGATCGCCCAATCCCCGGGCGGAGGTGAGGTGGGCCCGATAGCCCGCGGCCCGCAGCCGCCGCAGCAGCCGGGTTTCGCTGCCCCCTTCCAGGGGGGCATACAGGGCGAGGGCCCCGGCCTTTTCCAGTTCCTGACGGAATCCCTGGCCGGTGAGCAGCAAGGGCATGGGAGCAGCGCAAGTGGAGGGAGTCTGACAAAAACCTCCCAAGGCGGAGGCTCTTCTCCTTGAAGACAGGTGTGGACGGTGATGCGCTAGGTTGGTTTCTTGTGCTGATGTGCTGTGCCCGACCGCTAGCCGGGCCTCCAGCTGCAGCGCAGGGTTGCCAGTGGTGGCAATCCTCCAGGCCAGTGTGGCTCCCAGGGCTACTGCACCAGGGCACCACCGGGAAACTATCTGAACTTCTGCCGTTCGGCCGGTTCAGCCAAGTCCCAGCCCGCTGATTCGTTCGCTAGCTCCGGGAATGGCCTCTCCGCCCTTCTCTGCCGGTCCCCGAATTCAGCCCATCTGGTTCCGTCTCTTTTCAGAGACCAAGATCCAGGTCCATCCAGCTGGCGTTCTCCCCTCAGGCAATGTCTATCGGCATTCTCGGGAAGAAACTGGGCATGTCCCAGTTCTTCGATGAAGAGGGCAGGTCTGTTCCGGTCACCCTGATCGAAGCGGGTCCCTGCCGCATCACCCAGATCAAGAGCCCCGCCAGCGACGGCTACAGCGCCGTGCAGCTTGGCTTTGGTGACATCCGCGAAAAACTCGTGAACAAGCCGGCCCAGGGTCACCTGGCCCGCTCGGGCTCCGATCCCCTGCGCCATCTGCGCGAAGTTCGCGTGGACACTGTGGATGGGTTTGAGCTGGGTGGCACGGTCACCGTGGGCGACTTTGAGGCCGGCCAGAAGGTGGATGTCCGCGGCGACACCATTGGCCGAGGCTTCGCCGGTTATCAGAAGCGGCACGGCTTCAGCCGGGGCCCCATGACCCATGGTTCCAAGAATCACCGCGAGCCTGGTTCCACCGGGGCCGGCACCACCCCGGGCCGGGTCTATCCCGGTAAGCGCATGGCGGGCCGCTATGGCGGCAAGCCCGTCACCACTCGCGGGCTCACCATCCTCAAGGTGGACACCGCTCGCAATCTGCTTGTGGTGAAGGGGTCGGTGCCCGGCAAACCCGGTGCCCTGCTCGACATCCGCCCGGCTCGCCGGGTGGGCAGCCAAGCCGCGTCCTGAGGAAACGAATCATGGTCAACTGTGTCGTAAGGGATTGGCAGGGCAAAGAGAGCGGCCAGGCCGAGCTCAACCTTGCCGTCGCCAAGGAAACCACCGCCCCGGATCTGCTCCACCGTGCGGTGGTGCGCCAGCTGGCCCATGCCCGTCAGGGCACGGCCAGCACCCTCACCCGGGCCGAGGTGGCCGGCGGTGGTCGCAAGCCCTATAAGCAGAAGGGCACCGGTCGGGCCCGCCAGGGGTCCATCCGCACTCCCCTGCGTCCCGGCGGTGGCATTGTGTTCGGTCCCAAGCCGCGCACCTATTCCCTCTCCCTTAACCGCAAGGAGCGCCGCCTGGCCCTCCGCACCGCCCTGATGAGTCGGGTGGCTGACATCACGGTGGTGAAGGGCTTCGGTGAGAGCCTCCAGGCTCCCAAAACCAGGGAGATCACGGCGGCCCTGCAGCGCCTCGGCTTCGCTCCCGACACCCGCGTGCTGCTGGTGATCGATGGAGCCTCTGAGACGCTCAAGCTTTCCGTGCGCAATCTGGAGCGGGTGAAGCTGATCGCCGCCGATCAGCTCAATGTGTTCGACCTCCTCAATGCCCAGAAACTGGTGCTGAACGAGGGGGCGCTGGCCAAGATTCAGGAGGTTTACAGCGATGGCTGAGCGTTTTTCCAGCCGGCTCCCCGATGTCATTCGGCGCCCGCTCATCACCGAGAAGGCCACCCGCCTGCTCGAACTCAACCAGTATTCGTTCGAGGTGGATCCCCGGGCGGCCAAGCCGGACATCAAGGCGGCCGTGGAGGAGCTCTTCTCCGTCAAGGTGATCGGGGTGAGCACCATGAATCCCCCACGCCGCACCCGCCGCGTTGGCCGCTTCGCCGGCAAGCGCGCCCGGGTGAAGAAAGCCGTGGTGCGTCTGGCCGAGGGTCAGTCGATCCAGCTGTTTCCTGAGTCCTGAGGGGTCCTAAACCATGGCAATCCGTTCCTACAGACCCACCAGCCCCGGCACCCGCACCCTGGTGACCACTGACTTCAGTGAGCTCACCGGCAAGGGTCGCGAGCGGGGCCTTGTGGTGGCCAAGCACCGCCTGAAAGGGCGCAACAATCGCGGGGTGATCACCTGCCGCCACCGTGGCGGTGGTCACAAACGCCTCTATCGCATCGTGGATTTCCGGCGCGACAAGCACGGCGTGCCCGCCAGGGTGGCCGCCATCCACTACGACCCCCACCGCAACGCCAGGCTGGCACTTCTCTTCTATGTGGATGGAGAGAAGCGCTACATCCTGGCTCCTGCGGGCGTGGGGGTCGGCCAAACCGTGATCGCCGGCCCCGATGTGCCTATCGAACCCGGCAATGCCCTGCCCCTCTCGGCCATTCCCCTGGGCTCCAGCGTGCACAACGTGGAGCTCTACGCCGGCCGCGGCGGCCAGATGGTGCGCACGGCGGGGGCCAGTGCCCAGGTGGTGGCCAAGGAGGGGGATTACGTCGCCCTCAAGCTGCCCTCCACCGAGGTGCGGCTGGTGCGCCGGGAGTGCTACGCCACCCTCGGAGAAGTGGGCAATGCCGAAAAGCGCAACACCAGCCTGGGCAAGGCAGGTCGCAAGCGCTGGCTGGGACGCCGCCCCGAGGTGCGCGGCAGTGTGATGAACCCTTGCGATCACCCCCATGGTGGTGGGGAAGGCCGGGCACCGATCGGTCGCTCCGGACCCGTCACCCCCTGGGGCAAGCCCGCCCTGGGCCTGAAGACCCGCAAGCGGAACAAACCCAGCAACCGGTTCGTGCTGCGGAAACGTCGCCGCACCTCCAAGCGGAGCCGTGGAGGACGCGACGCATGATCTCTCACCCCGCTCTGCACATCGCCTGAATCGCCATGGGACGTTCACTCAAAAAAGGTCCGTTTGTTGCCGACAGCCTGCTGCGCAAGGTTGAAAAGCAGAACGCCGCCGAAGACAAATCCGTGATCAAGACCTGGTCACGGGCCTCCACCATCCTGCCGCTGATGATCGGCCACACCATTGCCGTCCATAACGGCAAGGCCCACGTGCCCGTCTACGTGACGGAGCAGATGGTGGGCCACAAACTCGGGGAATTCGCCCCCACCCGCACCTTCCGCGGTCACACCAAAGACAAGAAGGGAGGCCGCTGAGCCATGGCAACCACCACCCCAAATCCCACCCAGGCCCAGGCCCACGGCCGCTACATCCGCGGTTCGGCGTCCAAGGTGCGCAGGGTTCTCGATCAGATCCGGGGTCGCACCTACCGCGATGCCTTGATCCTGCTCGAGTTCATGCCCTATCGCTCCACCGGGCCCATCACCAAGGTGCTGCGCTCGGCCGTGGCGAATGCCGAGCACAACCTCGGCCTTGATCCCGCCACCCTGGTGATCAGCCAGGCCAGCGCCGACATGGGACCCTCCATGAAGCGCTTCCGCCCCCGCGCCCAGGGGCGGGCCTACGCCATCAAGAAACAGACCTGCCACATCAGCATTGCTGTGGCTCCCCGTTCCGCCTGACCCCGAGGACTTCCGACTGATGGGACACAAGATCCATCCAACCGGCCTGCGCCTGGGGATCACCCAGGACCACCGCTCCCGCTGGTACGCCCCAAGCCGCACCTACCCCACCCTCCTGCGGGAGGACGACAACATCCGCAAGTTCATCCACAAGAAGTACGCCGCCGCCGGCATCAGCGATGTGCTGATCGCCCGCAAGGCCGATCAGCTTGAGGTGGAACTCAAGACCGCCCGCCCCGGCGTTCTTGTCGGTCGTCAGGGCAGTGGCATCGAAGAGCTGCGCAGCGGCATCCAGAAAACCCTCGGCGATGGACACCGTCAGGTGCGCATCAACGTGGTGGAGGTGGAGCGGGTGGATGCGGACGCCTATCTGCTGGCCGAGTACATCGCCCAGCAGCTGGAGAAGCGGGTCGCCTTCCGACGCGTGATGCGGATGGCTGTGCAACGGGCCCAGAGGGCTGGGGTGCTCGGCTTGAAGATCATGGTGGCCGGCCGGCTGAATGGGGCGGAAATCGCCCGCACCGAGTGGACCCGCGAAGGTCGGGTGCCGCTCCACACCCTGCGGGCCGACATCGACTACGCCACCAAGGTGGCCACCACCACCTACGGGGTGCTGGGCATCAAGGTCTGGGTGTTCAAGGGGGAGGTGCTCCCCGGTCAACAGGAGCAGGCGCCCGTGGGTGCCGGTCCCAAGCGGCGGGCGAGTCGGCGCCCGCAACAGTTCGAAGATCGCTCCAACGAGGAGTGAGGGAGGTTTAAACCATGCTGAGTCCAAGACGCGTCAAATTCCGCAAGCAGCAGCGAGGCCGGATGCGTGGCCAGGCCCCCCGGGGCACCACCATCTCCTTCGGCGAATTCGCCCTGCAGGCCCAGGAGTGTGGCTGGATCACCTCCCGCCAGATCGAGGCTTCCCGCCGGGCCATGACCCGCTATGTCAAGCGGGGCGGCAAAATCTGGATCCGCATCTTCCCCGACAAGCCGGTGACGATGCGACCCGCTGAAACCCGCATGGGTTCCGGCAAGGGCAACCCGGAATTCTGGGTGGCGGTGATCAAGCCTGGCCGCATTCTCTTTGAGATGGGTGGGGCGGAGATCACCGAGGCCATCGCCCGGGAGGCCATGCGCCTGGCCCAATACAAGCTGCCGGTGAAGACCAAGTTCATCTCCCTGGCCGATCAACAGGAGGAGTCCCCCAGCGGCGCTGCTCCTGCCACTGCTTCCGTTGCCGAGTCCTGACCATGGCCCGACCCGACATCGCCGAGGTTCGCAAGCTCAGCGAGCCCGAACTCATCGAACAGATCAACGCCACCCGGCGTGATCTCTTCGATCTTCGCTTCCAGCAGGCCACGCGCCGGCTGGAGAATCCGCACCGCTTCAAGGCGGCCCGCATCAAGCTGGCCCACCTCCTCACGGTGCAGCAGGAGCGTCAGCGCTCCACCGTCTCCTGAACCCCTGATTCCCATGGCACGCAAGGAAAGGGTCGGCACCGTCGTCAGCGACAAGATGGACAAAACGGTGGTGGTGGCGGTGGAAAACCGCTTCCCCCATCCCATCTATCAGAAGACCGTTCGCCGCACCACCCGCTACAAGGCGCACGACGAAACCAACAGTTGCAAGGTTGGCGATCGGGTGCGCATCACCGAAACCCGTCCCCTCAGCCGCACCAAGCGCTGGGCGGTGGCTGAAGTCATCGTCCACGGCAGCACCCCGGCCCGGAAGTCTGTCCAGACGCCCGCCGATACCCAGATCACCAGTGCGGTGACCAGCCAGGAGAGCCAACCATGATCCAACAGGAAACCTTCCTCACCGTTGCCGACAACAGCGGTGCCAAGCGCATCCAGTGCATCCGTGTGCTGGGCACCAACCGCCGCTATGCCCATGTGGGTGATGTGATCGTGGCGGCCGTGAAAGATGCCATGCCCAACATGGGCGTGAAGAAATCCGATGTGGTGAAGGCCGTGGTGGTGCGCACCCGGGCCACCCTGCGGCGCGACACCGGCAATTCCATCCGCTTTGACGACAACGCCGCGGTGATCCTCGGCAACGACAACAACCCCAAGGGCACCCGGGTGTTCGGCCCCGTGGCGCGGGAGTTGCGCGAGCGCAACTTCACCAAGATCGTTTCCCTCGCACCGGAGGTGATCTGAGATGGCAACGGCAACGAAGCGCTCGAAACCCGCCGAACGCATCAAGATGCGGATCCGCAAGGGCGACACCGTGCAGGTGATCGCGGGTAAGGACAAGGGCAAGACCGGTGAGGTCATTCGCACCCTCCCCTACGAGAACCGTGTGGTGGTGGAGGGCGTGAATCTCCGCACCCGCCATGTCAAACCCACCCAGGAGGGGGAGAGCGGCAGCATCGTCAAGGAGGAAGCCTCGGTGCATGCCTCCAACGTGATGCTCTATTCCACCAGCAAGAAGGTGGCCAGCCGCGTGGAGATCGTCGTCGACAAGGACGGCAACAAGAAACGCCGCCTCAAGAAGACCGGCGAATTCCTCCCGTGACTGCCCCTCGGCTTCTCCCACTGTCTCCCCTCCCTACCCTCCGTCCACTTCTGACCACGACCAGAAGTTCCTCCCCTCCCCGTCATGACACTCAAAAAGCGCTATCGGGAGACGATCCAGCCCAAGTTGCTCAAGGATCTCCAGCTCTCCAATGTTCACGAGGTTCCCAAGGTGGTGAAAGTCACCGTCAACCGGGGCCTTGGTGAGGCGGCCCAGAATGCCAAGGCTCTGGAGGCTTCCATCGCCGAGCTGGCCCAGATCACAGGCCAGAAGGCTGTGGTCACCCGCGCCAAGAAGGCCATTGCCGCCTTCAAGATCCGCCAGGGCATGCCGATTGGCGTGGCCGTCACCCTTCGCGGGGATCGGATGTATGCCTTCCTGGAGCGCCTGATCCACCTGGCTCTCCCCCGGATTCGCGACTTCCGCGGTGTCAGCCCGAAGAGTTTCGACGGCCGGGGCAACTACACCCTCGGAATTCGGGAACAGATCATCTTCCCCGAGATTTCCTTTGACAAGATCGACGCCATCCGGGGCATGGACGTGACGATCGTGACCAACGCCCGTAACGACGAAGAGGGCCGCGCCCTTCTCCGCGAAATGGGGATGCCGTTCCGCAGCAACTGAGCCCTCATCCGGACACGACCATGGCCAACCACGACCCGATCTCAGACATGCTCACCCGCATCCGCAATGCGAGTGAGAAGCGTCACGAAAACACCCGCGTGCCCTCCTCCCGCCTCTGCCGCAGCATCGCTTCGGTGCTCCAGCAGGAAGGGTTCATCGCCAATATCAGCGAGGAAGGCGAAGGGGTGAGCAAGCAGCTCATCCTCGAGCTCAAATACAGCGGCAAGCACAGGCAGCCCACGATCCGCCGCCTGCAACGGGTGAGCCGGCCCGGCTTGCGCATCTACAAGAACACCCGCCAGCTTCCCAAGGTGCTCGGTGGCCTCGGGGTGGCAATCATCTCCACCTCCAAGGGCGTGATGAGCGACCGCGACGCCCGTAAGCAGGGTGTGGGTGGCGAAGTGCTCTGCTACGTCTATTGACCTGGAGACTGACATGTCACGCATCGGTAAAGCCCCCATCCCCATTCCCGACAAGGTCACCGTGAACCTTGCCGGCCTTGCGGTGACCGTGAAGGGGCCCAAAGGCGAGCTCAGCCGCACCCTGCCGGATGGGGTGAGCATCAGCCAGGACGGCAACCAGCTGCAGGTGTCGCCCACCAGTGAGGCCCGTCGCTCCCGCGAGCGGCATGGCCTGAGCCGCACCATCGTGGCCAACATGATCGAGGGGGTGAGCCAGGGCTTCAGCCGCAAACTCGAGATCGTGGGCGTGGGTTATCGCGCCCAGGTTCAGGGCCGGAAGCTGGTGGTGAGCGCCGGCTACAGCCATCCCGTGGAGATGCTGCCCCCTGAGGGTGTCACCTTCGTGGTGGAGAACAACACCACGGTGATCGTCTCCGGGGCCGACAAGGAGCTGGTGGGCAATGAGGCCGCCAAGGTGCGTGCCATCCGGCCCCCTGAGCCCTACAAGGGCAAGGGCATCAAATACGAGGGAGAGAAGATCCTGCGCAAGGTCGGCAAGACCGGCAAGAAATAAGGTCGTTCTCACCCGTTCTCTCCCCTGTGCACCGTCATGTCTTCCCTCTCCCGCAAACAGCAGACCCAGAAGCGCCACCGCCGCCTGCGCCGCACCCTCGCCGGCACCGCAGACCGGCCCAGGCTGGCTGTGTTCCGCTCCAACAACCACATCTACGCCCAGGTCATCGACGACGAGGCCCAGAGCACCCTCTGTGCCGCCTCCACGCTGGATAAGGATCTGCGCACCTCTCTCCAGACCTCGGCCACCTGTGATGCTTCCGAGGCCGTTGGCCAACTGGTGGCCAAGCGTGCTCTGGCCAAGGGCATTGCCCAGGTGGTCTTCGACCGGGGAGGCAACCTCTACCACGGCCGCGTCAAGGCTCTGGCGGATGCTGCCCGGGAAGCCGGCCTGCAATTCTGATCTCCTCCCTCACCATGACCGAAACCAACGACCAGCAGCAGTTCGTCCCTGACGACATCCCCTCCGCCGCAGACGTTCCGGCGGCCGCGGAGGGTCAGCAGGAGCGCCGCGGAAGCAAGGGAGACCGGCGCGGGGGCGGTGGCCGTCGCGGGTCCGGGGATCGGCGCGGCCAGGAGCGCGACACCGAGTGGCAGGAGCGGGTGGTGCAGATCCGCCGGGTCTCCAAGACCGTCAAGGGCGGCAAGAAAATGAGCTTCCGCGCCATTGTGATCGTGGGCAACGAGCGCGGTCAGGTGGGTGTCGGTGTGGGTAAGGCTGGCGATGTGATCGGTGCCGTGCGCAAGGGCGTGGCTGATGGCAATAAGCATCTGGTGAAGGTGCCCCTTACCCGCACCAACTCCGTGCCCACCGAAAGCAGGGGCCGGGATGGAGCCGCCAGTGTGCTGATCCGCCCCGCCGCCCCTGGTACCGGGGTGATTGCTGGCGGGTCCATCCGCACCGTGCTCGAGCTGGCCGGCATCAAGAACGTGCTCGCCAAGCGCCTAGGCTCCAAAACCCCCTTGAACAACGCCAGGGCTGCCATGGATGCCCTCTCCGCCCTGCGCACCCACAAGGAAGCCGCCAGGGAGCGGGGCATCCCCCTCGAGCAGATCTATTCCTAAGGACCGAACCATGACTTACCAGCTCAGCGCTCTCACCGTGAATCCCGGTGCCCGCCGACGCAAGACCCGCAAGGGCCGCGGCATTGCAGCTGGCCAGGGCGCCAGTTGTGGCTTCGGCATGCGGGGTCAGAAGTCCCGCTCCGGCCGATCCACCCGGCCCGGCTTTGAGGGAGGCCAGATGCCCCTCTATCGCCGGGTGCCCAAGCTCAAGCACTTCCCCTTGGTGAACCCCACCACCTACACGGTGATCAATGTGGGCCAGCTGGCCGAGCTCAAGGCGGGCAGCCTGGTGAATCTGGACAGCCTCATCAAGGATGGACTGCTGACAGGTGCCAGGACGCCCCTGAAGGTGCTGGGCTCCGGAGACCTGAAGGTGAAGCTCACCGTGCAGGCCGCCGCCTTCTCCGCCTCGGCCCGTGCCAAGATCGAGGCCGCAGGTGGCAACTGCGAGATTCTCGACTAGGCGTTTCACACATGGTTTTCAGCCGGGGACGCAACCCAAGCGCCACAGAAATCCTCAGCAAGATCGTGCAGTCCAAGGGGCTGCGCGACAGAGTGTTGATCACCCTGGGCCTGCTCCTGTTGGAACGGCTGGGAATCTTCATCCCAGTGCCGGGCATCGATCGCGGTGCCTTTGAGCAGTTCGTGAAGCAAGGCGGCGATTTCCTGATGTTCGTGAACATCTTCACCGGCGGTGGACTCACCACCCTGGGGGTGTTCACCCTGGGGATCCTTCCCTACATCAATGCCTCGATCATTCTCCAGCTCCTCACGGCGGCCCTGCCGCAGTTGGAGGATCTGCAGAAGAACGAGGGAGAAGCGGGGCGGCGGAAGATCGCCCAGATCACCCGCTACGCAGCCCTGGCCTGGGGCATTATCCAGAGCGTGATTCTGGCCCTGGTGCTCCGCCAGTACGCCCTGCCGGGTGTAGCCCCCTGGCAGTTCGTGCTGCAGACCGCTCTGGCCCTCACCGCTGGCTCGATGGCCGTGATGTGGATCAGTGAGGTGATCACCGAACGGGGCATCGGCCAAGGAGCCTCCCTGGTGATCTACGCCAACATCGTGGCCACCCTGCCCCGGGCCCTTGCGGCCACCATCACCCAGGCGAAGACCGGGGATCGGGGCACGGTGACCGGCATCATCATCTTGTTGCTGGTCTTCCTGGTCACCATCATCGGCATCATCTTCGTTGAGGAAGGCAGTCGACGCATCCCGATCGTCAGCGCCAAGCATCAGGTGGGCGGCGCCGGCGGCGGACTGCCCGCCCGGCAGAGCTACCTGCCCCTCAAGCTCAATGCCAGCGGCGTGATGCCGATCATCTTTGCTTCGGCCCTGGTGTTTCTCCCCCTGCAGATCGCCACCTGGACCAAGACGCCCTGGTTGATCCAGCTGGCGGGGTATCTCAGCCCGAACAGCAGCATGCCCTGGATCTATGCCCTGCTGTTCTTCACGCTGATCATCGCCTTCAGTTACTTCTACAACTCCCTCACCCTCGATCCGGTGGACATCGCCACCAATCTCAAACGCAGTGGCGTGGCCATTCCGGGGGTGAGGCCTGGCTCCCCAACCGCTGCCTATCTCTCGAACGTGCAAAACCAGCTCACCCTCCTTGGGGGCCTCTTCCTTGGAGCGGTGGCCATCATTCCCTCCGCCGTGGAGGGCGCCATTCAGGTGAAGACCTTTCAAGGCATCGGAGCTACCTCCCTATTGATCCTGGTGGGCGTGGCCATCCAGACGGCCAAGCAGGTTCAGACCTACGTGATCTCCCTGCGTTATGAGGGTGCCACTGAAGCCCAGGCTTTCTCCCGCTCTGTACAAGCCGTCCCCCCGATCTGACCTTCCGATCTGACAGCCGACCATCCCTTTCAGACCACTCCGCTCATGAAGCAACGTCTGCTGTTTCTCGGCCCCCCTGGAGCCGGCAAGGGCACCCAGGCCCAGCGTCTTGCCGCTTCCCATCACCTGCTTCACCTCTCCACCGGAGACCTTCTCCGGGCTGAAGTGGAGGCCGGAACCCCTCTGGGGCAGGAGGCCCAGGCCGTGATGGCCCGGGGTGAACTGGTGAGTGATGCCCTTGTGCTGACGATCGTGCGTCAGCGTCTCGAGGGCCATCAGGGCGGCTGGCTTCTTGATGGATTTCCCCGCAATCTTCCCCAGGCCATTGCCCTCGATGCCCTTCTGGGGAAACTGGGCCAGTCGATTGAACTGGTGGTACTGCTGGATCTCGAGGATCCTCTCCTGCTGCAGCGGCTTCTCTCCCGGGGCCGCGACGACGACAACGAGGCCGTGATCCGGAACAGGCTTGTGGTGTATCAGGAACAGACAGCCCCGCTGATTGCCCATTACCAGGCACAGGGCCTTCTCCATCCCGTCGATGCCAGTGGCACGGTGGAGGAGATCGCAGGGCGGATCAGCAGCTTGCTGGAGTGATCCGTTGACTGCTGTGATACCATCGCTGTTTGTCAAAAAGGAGAGACGCGAACCATGAAGGTGCGTGCCTCAGTCAAGAGAATGTGCCAGAAGTGCCGGGTGATCCGTCGCCACGGAAGGGTGATGGTGATCTGCGCCAACCCCAAGCACAAGCAGCGCCAGGGTTGAGCCTGCCTGCACCTCCCTTCGGGGATCTCCACCAATTCCCGCCCCTCTGGGGCCTTCCCTCCCTCCGCATCGTTACCCTGTGGCTCGGATTGCCGGCGTTGATATCCCTCGCGACAAGCGGGTTGAAGTCTCCCTCACCTATGTGTACGGGATCGGCCTGACCCGGTCCCGCAAGATCCTTTCCAAGGCTGGAGTGAGCCCGGACATCCGGGTGAAGGATCTCACCGATGCGGATGTGCAGAAGCTGCGTGCGGCCACCGAGGCCTTCACCCTGGAGGGAGACCTCCGCCGGGAAGAGGGCATGGCTCTTAAGCGGCTTCAGGACATCGGCTGTCTGCGGGGTCGGCGTCACCGCATGGGTCTGCCGGTGCGAGGGCAGCGCACTCGCACCAACGCCCGCACCCGTCGCGGCGCTCGCAAGACCGTGGCCGGCAAGAAGAAATAAGCCAGGCGATCTTCGCCCTTTCCGCCCCACCGTCCCTTTTCCATCCGCTCCTGCTCCAGCAGCTCCCCATCCATGGCCAAGCCCGCCAAGAAGACCGGACCCAAGAAGGCCAAGCGCAATGTGCCCAATGGCGTTGCGCACATTCAGAGCACCTTCAACAACACCATCGTCTCTATCACCGATACGGCTGGAGAGGTGATCAGCTGGTCGTCTGCCGGGGCCAGCGGGTTCAAGGGGGCTCGCAAGGGCACACCCTTCGCTGCCCAGACCGCAGCTGAAGCCGCCGCCCGTCGTGCTCTTGAGCAAGGGATGCGTCAGATCGAGGTCCTGGTCCGCGGCCCTGGTTCCGGAAGGGAAACGGCGATTCGGGCTCTCCAGGTGGCGGGGCTCGAGATCACCCTGATTCGGGATGTCACTCCCCTTCCCCACAACGGCTGCCGGCGCCCCAAGCGCCGCCGCGTCTGACCCCTCGATCCTTTCTCCACCACAGCTTTTCTTTCCATCACCGTGCTGCATTACCAGATCGACCGGGTTGAGCATCAGGTTTCCGAAGATCGGGGCCAAACCGGTGTCTTTGTGATCGGTCCCCTGGAGAGGGGGCAGGCCACCACCCTGGGCAATGCCCTCAGGCGCGTGCTGATCGGCGGCCTGGAGGGCAGCGCCATCACGGCGGTGCGCCTCTCCGGGGTCAACCATGAATACGCCACCATTCCCGGTGTGCGGGAAGACGTGCTCGACATCCTGCTGAACTGCAAATCCATTCCCGTCAACAGCCGCACCCGGGAGCTGGAGATCGGCCGCCTGATGGTCAATGGTCCGGCCACGGTGAAGGCCTCAGACCTGCAGTTTTCCTCCCAGGTTCAGGTGATCGATGGCGAACGCCTGATCGCCACTGTTGCGGCTGGCCATAGCCTGGAGATGGAAGTGCACGTCGAGCGCGGTGTCGGTTACCGCCCCGTCGATCGCCATCAGGAAGACACCAGCGCCATCGATCTTCTCCAGATCGACGCGGTGTTCATGCCCATCAAGCGGGTCAACTACAGCGTGGATGAAACGGCCGTCGGTGAGGGCGGTTCCGCCAGGGAGCGTCTGCGGCTGGAAATCGAAACCAACGGCAGCATCACCCCCGATGATGCGATGGCCCAGGCCGCCAACCAGCTCATCGAGCTCTTCCAGCCCCTGGCCACACTCACCGTGGTGGATGAGCCCGGCCTTGAGCCGGAGCCCTCAGCGGAAGCCCAGATCCCCCTGGAGGAGCTCAACCTCTCCGTGCGGGCCTACAACTGCCTCAAGCGGGCCCAGGTGAATTCCGTCTCCGATCTGATGGGCTTCAGCTACGAGGATCTGCTGGAGATCAAGAACTTCGGCTCCAAATCGGCCGATGAGGTGATCGAAGCCCTCGAGCGCATCGGCATCTCCCTCCCCCAGAGCCGCACCTCCGCGTAGACGGCCCCCCTGTCCTGATCCGACGTCCCTCCCATGCGACACCAGTGCCGAGTCCCCCTGCTGGGACGCCCCGCCGACCAACGAAAGGCCATGCTGCGTGGCCTCACCACCCAGCTCATCCGGGAAGGCCGCGTAACCACCACCAAGGCCCGTGCCAAGGCCCTGCGCGATGAAGCGGAGCGGATGATCACCCTGGCCAAGGAGGGCAGTCTTGCCTCCCGTCGTCGGGCCATCAGCTACATCTACGACAAGCGCCTTGTGCATGCGCTGTTCGCGAAAGCCACC
>JBJTQT010000057.1:0-12830 GCA_046075745.1 Cyanobium sp.
CTTCAAGAAATCTACCGATCCGTAAAGGTGACCGACGAGGAATTGTGTGCTGTTTCGAGAGAGGTAGCACAGCGGCAACCACCAGGTCTCCGCTGAGGCCCCTCCCCATCGCTGCAGACGTTCCCGCCAGCATCCTGGTCAGGGTCTGGGCAAGAGGGAGGGCGAAGGCCACGGAAATCGCGATGTAGATCGCATGGATCGCCCAGGCCAGAGGAGTCTCCAGAACATGCTGGGCCCAGCGCCGTCCCTCCCGCTCTAGTCGCCTGGATGTGGTGGTCTCTCGCCGCTGGCCCCTGCCATCGGCACCAACGATTTCGCTGCACTCCTGCAGAAAGAGGTTGGTCTCCAGGTTGTCCAGCAGGGTCAGTTCGTCTCTGGAGAGAGCCATCCCCAGAGGTTTGCGCTCCCCATCCGGGCAGGATTGAAGAAGATGGCGGCTGAGGGTGAACAGCAACTGGGTGAGAGTGTGGTGCATGGCGGCCACGGTGGCGGTGGCCGGCTCCGCACGACGCCGCCCCGCCCCGGTGGTGAACAGCCTCCGGCTGAAGGACTCCCCAGGTTGCCGGGTCTGCAGCAGCGGAGACCCCTGCAGAGCATTGGGTTCACCAGTGAGGATGAAGAAGTCGCGGATCACCGCCTTGCGCACCATCAAGTCGCAGGCTTCCATCACCTGCCTGGAGGCAAACGTGCGACAGGAGTGGCTGAGCACGATCACCACCGACTGCCTGGCAAGGACCAGGCTGTCAAAGTCGTGCTGGAGGGCCTGCATCACGGCATTCGCCGAGAGGGTCCGGATGTGCAATCGGGGCATGAGGAAGGAAAGATCAGTAGCGAAGCGTTCTCCCAGCCACAGGCTGTTTTCCACGCCGGTGATCAACAGGTCCACATGGCTGGATCGAGCCAGACTCACGTCGAGGCCGTTCTGTTGCAGCACCCTCTCCTTGGCTGACAGATAGGCCGCCTTGGCGAGCAGCAATTGGGCGAGCGCCTCAGCGCTCTGGCGATTGGCTGAGCCGGGATTGCTCCAGTCATCCTGAATCGCAGCCAGCAGGGCCGGGATATCTGCGATGTCAGCCCCAACCGGATCCCGGGAGTCGGATCCGGGGGCGATGGAAGCCCCGTTCTGCATGGAAAGCGCGGAGGGGTAGGGATGACGACGACGGCAGACCTCCTCGGGCGACACCTCCCGATCCAGAGACAACGATGTGACACGAACATCACCGCTGGAGAGCACGGCGATCTCACCGGCATTCTCATCCAGATCGATCCGCCAGGCCCCCTTCTGGCCAGTCAACACCGCATCCACCGCCGCAGGTTCAGAGGCGTAGACCCCCATCCTGGTGCCAGGATCGATGCCGATGGTGAGTGGCTGGCCAAGACTGCACAACACCAACCGATCCGGCCATGTGGTGGAGGCCACCACCAGCCCGAAGCTGCCCCGCGCACCATCCATGAACTGCCGCATGGCTTCAAAGGGATCGTTGCGCAAAAAGAACGCGATGGATGCCTCGATCCAACTCCGCAGCTCGTCGTCCTGGTGGCTGCCCAGCAGAGGATCCAGCTTCAGCTGCGCAAGCAGCTGTTCGGTGAAGGGCTGGATCCAGCCGCTTCCAGTCTGGCCGCACGCGATCCCTCCGACACACGCCACAAAGGTGCCCTCGAAGTGCGACGTCCACCGCTGCAGAGCCTCCAGGGAGGGGACCTGGGGATAGACCGCCAGGGTGTTCAGAAAGGCCCAGCGCACTGCGGCAAACCAATCCCCCTGACAGATCAGAAGGTCCATCATTCCTGCGATGCGTGCGGAATCAACCACAGCTGGTGCTGTCTGCTGCAGAGCCCGCTCCAGCCAGGGCCCAAGGGTGGAAGCCACCTCCAGGGCATCCTCGAAGGCCTCGAAGGTCTCAAAGTCACCGTTGTGGGTGATGCGGTGGTGCACCGTCTGCCAGGTGCTCTGCCAGCAACCATCGTCAGCCAGTCGCCAGAGGCGGGTTTGTCTGGCAGGAGTCCATTCCTGCCAGTGGGTCTCACGCACGGCAGGGGGACCGCTGGTGCCGAAGCGATAGTGCCAGCAGGCCAGCAGAGCGGCGGGATGGGGCCGGCAACCCTTCTGACGGGCCCGGCGCCTCCGCTTGCGGAACGCGGCCTCCAGGGAAGGCGTGAGATCTCCACGCTTGGCATTCACGATGCGGTGCCCTACGAAGCCCGCATTTCCACGGCGATCCAACGTCATCACCAACCCGCCTCCGGCCTGGGCGCCCCGGAGTTCCGTTTCCCGCCCCATGCGGTGAAAGATGGTGATCATCTGGCTGGAGAGCAACTCATCCGAGCCGGAGAGATCCTCTGCGGCGATCAACCCGAAGTTGCCGCAATACAGAACGGATCCCTCCCCGCTGAGGACCACCTGAATGTCTGAGCGTGAAGCCAGAACCAAGCAGACATTACTCAGGAGAAGGGCCATGAGCAGTTGATTCAGCCATGGCCAGGCAGGCGCGTTGCTGTTCAGGCCATGGATCGCAACCCCCACCCCGCTGATCACCAGCAGATGGAGGAGAAGGCTGCCGCTGGCCTTGAGCCTCACTTTCCATGGCTCTGGATCTCCCATGGGGAGCCATGCCGGTGGCTGGGAGCCCATCCCGGGCAAGCCGATGGGGGCCAGTGGCAGAAGGCTTTGGGCCATCTGCGCCACGGAGCGATGCTCCAGAACGTTGTCCAAGCGAATCACTGCGGCGCACTGATCCACCAGAGCACGCGTGAGGGTATGGCCGGCGCCGTGAATGATCTGGGCGGCCACCCAGGCCTGCCGGATCAGGATCGCGAGGATGACGGCATCCAGCAGCGAGCCACCGCTGGTCGCCATCGGTAGAAGGGCGATCAGCTCAGGAAGACAACAGTGGAACCAAAGTCTTCTGCGGGAGGTGGCTGAGTGCATGGCAGCTGCGATCAGCAGAGGGCTGAATGCAGGCCAGATTCAGGTCAATGCTGGCAGGAGGTGTTGATTGAGATCAACATGGCCTGTGATCCTGATCACTCTGCCTATCGAGGCTGGATCAGTGGGATCCATGAGCGCATACACCCTCACTGGCTGGTCTCTCCCTTTGACCTGGAAGCTGCCACGCTCGCTTCCCAACTGGCAGCCAGTCCGGATGTCTGTCAGGCCCCATTGAGCACTTCGAGGCGTTGCAGCATTTCCAAGGCACAGCGCATGCCATGCTCGGCGTGGTCATTCAGATAGTGGGGGGCTCCAAAGACCGCGAAGATGGCATCGCCAACGAACTCGATCACACAGCCTGTGTGTCGATCAATAATGTCATTCATCGCCCCTAGGTTTTGGTTGAGCATGGTGACGACCTGGGTTGGCGACATCTTCTCGCTGCTGCTGGAGTAGCCGCACAGGTCACTGAAGAGAACGGTGAGCACCCGCTCTTCCCCTCCAAAGGTGATCCCACTCCGCTGGCTCAACACTTCCCTGGCAATCGGGGTGCTGAGATAACGGCCGAACGTCTCACGGATGAATGCACGATCCTGAAGTTGTTCGGTCATATGGTCGATATGTTGGCTCATCACCCCAAGCTCATCATCCCGCTTCAGTCCGACCCGGGTGGTGAGGTCCCCCTTGGATATCGCCGATGCGGCCTCAATGATGCGGGTGAGGGGGGCACGCAGGGATAAACACCGAACGCCAGCAACAGCAGCGGCAGAAGCGTGGTCCCCCCATAAAGGAGGGTCAGGCGGATGTGCAACCTGCGCCAGCCACGCAGGGATTCGAGCCCTTTGATGGCCTGGGCAGACTCCGGCGCCCCGGGGAGATTGAGCTGGCCTGAGAACTGCGCCAAGGGATCTCTGCCGGAGCGAAGGGCCGACATGAATTGAGCGGACCTCAGGTTATGGGCATTGGTTGTATTCTACGCTACCAATTCGTGGTTTGCTGCGCTGGCATGGTTCACCCGATACAGGCCTGTCCTGCCGGATCAAGAATCGAGTCAGCAAAGAGTCATCCATGCTCCAGACCCAGCCGCTGTCGCCCGATGCTCTGGCTCATGTGGCTCTGTTTGCCGGCCTGAAGGCTGAACACCATCAGCACCTGCTGGAGAACCACCGGCTGCTCACCCTGGAAAAGGATCAACAAATGATCCACGAACAGGATGAATCGCAAGGCCTCTTTCTTCTGCAATCAGGGTTGGCCAAGGTCCGCAGCATGGGCATGGACGGGGAGGAAAACGTGCTGGCCCTCGTGGGCCCCGGGGAAGTGTGTGGCGAGATGGCCAGCCTCAATCCCAGGGGATTGCGTTCCGCCGATGTGCTCACCCTGACGCCCTGCTCCCTGGTGATCCTGCGGGGGGGACCTTTTTCCTCTCTGTTACGGAGTGAACCCAGCCTGGCCCTGGCCCTGGCCAGGCTGCAATCCAAGAGGTTGCAGGATCTGAGCAGGCGCCTCAGCCTGCGGGGCGCCGATGCCAGCACCCGGATGATGGCCACGCTGGCGGAACTAGCCATGAAAACGGCACCCGGGGCTCCCGCCACCGCTCCCATCCCCCCCCTTCCCCACCGGGAACTGGCCACCCTCTCCGGTCTGGCCAGGGAAACGGCTTCCCGCATCCTGAGCAACCTGCGGCGGCGGGGGGTTGTGGCGGAGACAAGCGAGGGAGGGTTCCAGCTGATGGACCTGAAACGGCTGGAGCACCAGGGACTGCTCTGATTCAGGGGCCGTCCCGCCTAGGGTGAAGCCTGATCCGTCTCCCCCTTCCATGGCGCAGACCCTAGTGGCCCCTCCGGCAGGCACAGACCTCACCAGCGCGTTCCGGGCCGCCTACGACAACCGCTACACCTGGGATCCGGGCTTTGGCGGCTACCGCGGCAGGTGTTTCTGGGAACAGGACGGACGGGTTGTGGAGGGCAAGTTCACCGTCGGGGCGGATCTCAAAGCAACGGTCGAGGGCATTGAGGATCCAGAGGTGCAGAAAGCCATGGCTTCCCAGCTCTGGGAGGTGGCGATCCACAGGGTGCGCCGCAGCTTCGAGCAGACCCACGGGGAGAACACCTTCACGGCCGGAGACACCGACGACGTTGGCACGGAAGTGATCGTTGGGGGCAAGAACGCCGGCGATCGCTACCGCATCAAAGACAACGTGGTGACCATGGTGCACCGCCATATCCACGGCACGGTCGTGACCATCTTCACCGGAAGCGTCACCGATACGGGTGCGGGCTATCTCAGCCACACCTACAGCAGCCGCTACAGCGACCCCGCCACCGGCGCTCCCCGGAGTGGGGAAACCCATTTCGAAGACACCTTCACTCCCCTGACCGACGGAGGCCCCTGGGTGCTAGCGAAGCGGGTGGTGCGGACAACGGGGCCTGCCGACCAAGCCATCGAGCAGGAGTTCCGCTTCGAGGATCTTGTCCCCCTGGAGGAAGGGCCCGGCTGAGCCGATCACCATCCCTGCAGCAAATCACCCCATATCCGGAAGGGCCGGCACGCTCTTGAGCCGCTCATTGAGCTGCATCGCCATGGACTGACGGCCCACCGCCAGCACCTTCAGGGTGTCTTCCTGAAAACGCAACTGGGCATCGGCCACCTGCATGCCCCGCACCAATTCCTTGACGTCATCCGGGAGAGCATTGAGGTCGTAACGCTTGCCTTCGAAGGTGAGCACTGGGGCCTGCTGGGGCTGGGGGCCAGGAGTCTGCACGGATGGGCGATCACAACCAGGAATCAGCCTAATCGGCTGCATCAGGTCTCCATGTGAATCAGCTGGCGCCGGCACAGATCGCGATATCTCCCGCCCTGGCCCATCAACACCGCATGACTCCCTTCTTCAACAATGCGCCCCGCCTCCAGCACCAGGATCCGATCCGCACCCTGCACGGTGGCGAGCCGATGGGCGATCACCACCACCGTGCGGCCCCGCATGGCCTGCTCCAGCCCCCGCTGCACGGCCTCCTCCGCCTCCGCATCCAAGGCGCTCGTGGCCTCATCCAGCAGCAGCACGGCCGGGTTGCCGAGCACGGCACGGGCAATGGCCAGCCGTTGCAGCTGACCGCCTGAGAAGTTCGCCCCTCTCTCCTCCACCCGGCTTCCATAGCCATCAGGTAGCGCTTCGATAAAGCCTGAAGCATTGGCGAGCCTTGCGGCGGCCTGAATGGCCTCGGGGGAGGCGGGGCGCCCAAAGGCGATCGCCTCAGCCACCGTGCCAGAAAACACACTGCTCTGCTGGGGCACCAGGGCCACGGCCTGGCGCAGCTCCCGCGCCTTCAGATCGGCGAGATCCTGGCCATCGAGAAGCACCCGACCCTGCTGGGCCGTGTTGAAGCGCAACAACAGGGAAAACAGGGTGCTCTTCCCGGCCCCGGAGGGCCCCACCAGGGCCACCACCTCCCCAGGACGCACCAACAGGTCGATGTCGTGCAAGACCGGATGGGTTGGGTCGTAGCCGAAACGAACGCCCTCCAGCCTCAGCTCCCCATGCACTGGCCCAAGGGGTTCGGCATCGGGGAGGTCCGGGGGCTCCACCGGTTCCCGCTCGATCGCCCGCAGTCGGTTGAGGGAAGCCTCGCCCTGCTGGAGCTCGTTGTAGTTCGTGGTGAGGTGGGAGATCGGATCGATCAGCATCAGCAGGGCCGCGATGAAACTGGCGAAGCCCTGGCCGCTGAGTCCCCCGGCCTGGATGCGGGCCGCCCCGATCAGCAGCACCGCCAGGATGCCCGCGGCCTCGATGAAGCCCACCACAGGATGTTGCAGAGCCTGGAGCCGCAATGTGTCGTAGCGGGCTCGGCGGTGCAGGTCCACTTCCGCATCAAAACGGTTCTGCAACCAGGGTTCGGCGGCAAAGGCCCGCACCAGGGGCAGGCCCGCAATGGCTTCGCCCAGGAGAGCGGCCACCTCGCTCACCTTCTGCTGACTGCGCTCCGCGGCTGCCATCACCCGGGCGCCAAAAGCGCTCACGAGCAGGGCCACCAGAGGGGCCAAGAAGATCGTGGCCAGGGCCAGGGGCCAATCGATCCACACCATCAACCCGAGCACGGCCAGCAGCTGGAGCAGACAGGGGAAACTGTCGTGGAGGGTTTTGTAGATCACATCCGCCACCCGATCCGCGTCCCCGGTGAGGCGGTAGGTGAGATCCCCTGTGGAGAGGGTCTCCAGGGAAGCAAAATCCAGCCGTTGCAGCCGGCTGAAGAGCTGACGGCGCAGATCCTGGCTGACCTGCAGCGCCGGTCCCGCCAGAAGCACATCCTGGCCGTACTGGGCCAGTTTCTGAATGAGAAACAGGGCCAGGGCCAGCCCCACACTGCGCAACACCGTGGGGAAATCCCCCGCGCCGATCGCAGGGATGAGACGCCCGGCCAGAAGGGCCAACAGGGGAAAGGACGCCACGGCCACCAGGGCGCAGAGAGCACCGGCAAGCAGGCGCCGGCGATAGGGCTTCAGCAGGGGCCAGAGTCTGCGAAAGCCAGCCGGCGAAGAGGCACGCATCGGGGCACACTACGTGGGGGGGCACACCATGCAAAACACCACAGAGACATCAAGGAGCACAGGATCCACCATTCAGCTGGCCCAGTTTCTGAAGCGCCAGGGGCTGGTAGGCACGGGTGGAGAAGCCAAGGTTCTCATTCAGCGGGGGGATGTGCGCGTCAATGGGGCGATCGAAACCCGCCGCGGCCGCCAACTGCAGCCAGGCGATCGGGTGGAACTGGCTGGATCCGAGCGCGTTGTGCCCACGGAGAGCAGGGAAAGTTAGGGAATCGGGACCCTTGGCGGCTTAGCGTGGCGTGCGTTTCGAGGGGAGCCGCACCGGTGCGTAAGGCAGTAATCGCTGGCAACTGGAAGATGCACATGACCTGTGCCCAGACCCGTACATTCGCCAGGGCCTTCCGGCCGCTCATCGCAAACCTTCCTGATGACAGGGAGGTGGTGCTGGCTCCACCCTTCACAGCCATATCCACCCTTCATGAGGAGCTGAAGGGATCGCCTGTTGCCCTGGCGGCCCAGAACGTGCACTGGGAAGAGAAGGGGGCCTACACCGGCATGATCTCTGCCCCGATGCTTCTCGAGCACGGTGTGAGCCACGCAATCGTTGGCCACAGCGAACCGAGAAAGTACTACAGCGAAACCGACGAACAGATCAATCTCAGGGCCCGCTCAGCCCAGGCCCATGGGCTGATTCCGATTCTCTGTGTGGGAGAGAGCCTGGATCAGCGGGAAGCCCTGGAAACCGAACGGGTGATCCACCGTCAGGTGGAGCAGGGGCTGGAGGGCATCGACCCTCTTCGGCTGATCGTGGCCTATGAACCGATCTGGGCCATCGGCACCGGCAAGACCTGCGCCGCGGTGGAAGCTGATCGCATCTGTGGCTTGATCCGAGGCTGGGTGGGCCATCCCGATGTGATCATTCAGTACGGGGGGTCAGTGAACGCCTCCACCATCGACGAACTGATGGTCCAGCCGGAAATCGATGGCGTGCTCGTGGGGGGAGCGTCTCTGGATCCGACAGGTTTTGCACGGATCGCTGGGTATCAGGTGCCCGTAACGGCCTGAAGGCGCTGTCCCGCGAAAACGGCCACGGTTGCGACAGATTCCCCGTTGGATCTGATGTCCACTACCTTCCGGTTTTCACAGAGCCTGTCTCCCCATGCCGTACGAACCAGGATCACCAGAGTGCCGCATCCTGATCTCCTGCAAGGCACAGATCGAGTCGATGTTGAATCATCTCTCCCGTATCGAAAATACATCCCACATCCGAGACCAACTTGTTTCTGTGCACAACCAACTTGAGGGGCTGCACGAACTGCATCGGCGTCAGCCTCTGGAGATTTCCAGTCCCTGAAGATCCGTTCACTCAGCCCGGATGAGACAACAGCTTTTCCCATCCATGACAGGCTGCATAGGCGCCAGCCAGGGTGGCAACCCTCACTTTTTTCATGGGCAGATCATGGCGCGTCACCACATAGCAACCGCTGGTTTCGCGATAGATGACGCAGCCACTGACCGTGGCCTGGACAAAGCAAGGGTTAGCTCCCATGCGCATCGGTCTCGATCTAGATTCAGAGTTAGCTCAATCCACTCGGGAGCGAACTGTTAGAGCCCCCTGACAACACAGTTTGTTGTAATCAGTCCCCTCCCCCAGGAGGGAACCCGAGCAAATCTCCCTGAGCCATCCTGAGTTGTTGCAACAGAGCTGTGCCTGCACAGGGCTTCTTTCCTTCAATCTGGGCCTCCCTCACAAGCAGGGGGCCCTCACCCGTTGCCACCACCACTCCGATCCCTTCCACAGGGGCGAGCACCTCCCCCGGGGTGGCCGTGGGCCAGCCCGGAGCCCGGAGCGCCAGCTCAGCCCCCTCGGGACTCAGAGCTTCGCAGCACTCGGGCAGCAGCGGCTCCGTGGCCATCACCTTCAACCGACGCCCCTGCCAGTGGGTGTAGGCCCCGGGAAACAATCCCATCACCCGTCGATGGAGCTGCAAGGCCGGATGGTGCCAGTCCAACAGGGCATCTTCACGCCGCAGCAGGCGCGCATAGGTCACGCCCTGGTCTGGCTGGGGCTGAAGTCCAAGGCGCAACCACCGCTCGGTCTGTGGACCGGCCCCTGCCGAGGCAATCCGTGGCATGGCCTCCACCAGAAGTTGGGCCGTGAGATCTGCCAGCCGAGCAGCGAGTTGCTGCCCATTCTCCAGCAGACCAATGCCGAGGTCCGCTTGCAACAGCACGGGACCCGTATCGAGTCCTTCCTCCATCGCCATGATGCCCACTCCGGTGCGCTGATCTCCCTCCAGCAAGGCCCATTGAATGGGAGCCGCGCCACGCCAGCGGGGCAGGAGAGAACCATGGCCGTTCCAGCACCCCAGGGGAGGTTGATCAAGCACGGTTCGGGGGAGGATCTGGCCATAGGCCACAACGACGGAGATGTCGGCGCCCAGAGCGGCCAGCTGGTCCTGCAGGAGAGGATCGTGACGAAGGCGTTCCGGGGTGAACACCGGCACCCCCAGCTCCAGCGCCCGCTGCTTCACCGGCGAAGGGCTCAGGCCACCGCCCCGACCACGGCGACGATCCGGCTGGCTGACTACACCTACAAGGGTGTGGCCGGCATCGATCAGGGCCTGAAGGCTGGGCACCGCATAGGCAGGAGTCCCCCAGAACAGGATCCGCATCAGATGAGCGTGCAAGTTGCAGAGGTCAGGCGTCGCCGGTGATCGTGAGTCCTTCCACCCAGACCCAGGGGCAGAGGCCTGAGGGAGTGATCTTGCTGGGTCCCTCAAAACCCACCAGGCTCATCAGCACGCTGCGAATGTCGCCGGCAACCGTGGCAGCCTCAATGGAGATGGCTTCTCCATCTCTGATCAGCCACCCATCAAAGGGCAGAGAAAAGGACCCCTGGCTGGCCTTCACCCCCGCGTGGAGGGCAGAAAGGGAATCGATCACAACTAGCTCCCCCCCCTCTCCTGCTCTGCGGCCGCTGGGAGCCAAACGGCTGAGACCCTGCTCCCCTGATGGGCCACCGGGGGGTGGACCGATCTCGAACCAGTCGGGAGAGACGGACACCTTGGCCCCCATGCCGGCATGACCGGTGGGGGGGACCCCAAACGCACGGGCCGTGGCTTCGGAATGGAGGAAATGGCGCAGCACCCCACCCTCGATGAGAGAGAGCGCGGCGGTGGGGGTGCCTTCCCCATCAAAGAGCGACGCTCCGATATTGCCCGGATGGAGGCCGTTGTCGGTGAGGGAGAAGAAAGGCGCGGCTACGATCTCCCCAAGACTCTCCTTCCTGCTGAGACTGACCCCATCGAGCACAGCCCTGGCATTGAACAGGCTGCTGAAGGCGCCAATCAGATCAAGGAAGGCCTCTGGGGAAAACACACAGGTATAGCGGCCCGTGGCAATGGGGGCATAGGCCAGATGGGAGATGGTGCGTTGGGCCGCCTCTTCGACACACCCCCCCACATCCAGGCCATCCACGCCATAGGCCAGGCGCACAGCGCCGCTGCTGCGGGGTTTGCGGCCAGCTTCCTCCGCCCGGGCATAGAGATAGAGCGAGGCTGTGGTGAGCTGTTGGTGGCGCAGGGCGCCCTCACTGTTGATGTAGAGACGTTCACTGCTGCGCTGGGCCAGACCGTTGTAAGGAACGGTGGTGATGGCGGCATGGCGTGCCAGCAGATCCTGCTCCGCCTGCTTGAGGCAAGCCAGAAGATCCTGAATGGAGCGCTCCTCCATCAGCGGCTGTTCAAGCGACTGGAGGGGACGGGTGGCGAGAGGGGAGAAGGCGGGAATGTCGTGAGGATTGCCGAAGGCACTGGCTTCTTTTGCGCCCTCAAGGGCCCTGGCCAGGCCAGCTTCGCTGAGATCGGAGGTGCTGGTGATGCCCACCAGCCCCTGGTCGTTCCAGACGCGAACGGTGACGGCCCGACGCTCCGCTCCCTTCATCTGCTTGGGTTCACCCCGATCCACCTGCACCGAGGTGTCGGTGCTGCAGGAGGCTCCCAGGTCCCACTGGGGAATGCCTGCCGCTGCAGCAAGCTTCTCCAGCTGCACCCGCAGCAGTTCCCCCTTCAGAACGGTTGGGGCAGGTGTGCTCATCGTCCGCCCACCGTGATGGCATCCACCCGGATGTGGGGCTGGCCGACCGTGACGAAGATGCTGCCGCTCACGGAGCCGCAGAACCCTGCAGCCAGCTCCAGATCATTGGCACACATCGAGATGCGGGGTAGCACCTCCCGGGCTTCGCCGATCAGGGTGGCTCCCTTGACCGGACGGCTCAGCTGGCCCTGCTCGATGAGATAGGCCTCCTCCACGGCGAAATTGAACTGACCCGTTGGCCCGACGCTGCCCCCCCCCATGGCCTTGCAATAGAGGCCCCGCTCCACCGAAGCGATCAGAGCCTCAGGCGTGTGGGGCCCGGCGGCGATGTAGGTGTTGCGCATCCGGCTGGCGGCCGCAAAGGCATAGCTCTGGCGCCGGCCGCTTCCGGTACGGGGGTGGGACGTGCGGGTCTCCCCGGCCCGGTCGCTGAGGAACCTGCGCAGGATCCCATTTTCGATGAGCACCGTGCGCTGCGGCTCCATCCCCTCATCGTCCATTGAGAGGCTACCGAAGGCCCCATCGCTCAGGCCCTCATCAATGGCGGTCAACGCCTCATGGGCAATCGCCTCACCGATCCGATCGGCAAAGGGTGTGGTGCCTCGCTCCACCTGGGTCGTCTCCAGCAGGTGGCCACAGGCCTCATGGAAGATCACACCGCCGAAGCGGTTGGCCAGCACCACGGGATACTGACCAGCTTCCACATAGTCGGCATAGAGCATGGTGGCCGCGCTGCCACAGAGATCCTGGGCGGCGAACTGAGGATCCCATTGCCTGAGATCCTCTGGACGGCCCTGAGTTCCGTAGCGCCGACCCACACTCGCCCTGTGGTCGCCATCGGCGGCCAGCACATTGAGCCCCAGGGATTGATGGAGGCGGATGTCGCGGGCAAAGGTGCCATCACTGGCGCAGACCAGCACTTCCTGCCAATCCCTGGCATAGCTTCCCCTTCTGGACTGGAGATGGGAGCCATGGCGGGCGAGGGCTCCGGTGCCCTCCAGCAACCGTGAGGTGACCTCGGAGAGAGAGGGGGAAGCCTGAAGCCAGGTCTCCTTACCGGCGGCATGGTTTCGGAGGGGGGGCAGGCCCTCGAAGCCATCAGAGGCGTGGGCATGGCGCAGCAGACCCAGCATTCCCAGGGCCTGATCCAAAGCAGCCATCAGCCCTGAGGGACTGAGATCATTGGTGGACACGAAACCGTCGTGGCGTCCGGAAAACACCCTGATCCCTGCTCCCATGCCGAAGGAGGGGGACACATTGGTGA
>JBJTQT010000058.1:0-9327 GCA_046075745.1 Cyanobium sp.
AGCGATCAGCACCGCGGCTGGTTCCAGAGCAGCCTGCTCACCTCGGTGGCCGTCAACGGCCACGCCCCCTACAGGCGGGTGCTCACCCACGGCTTCACCCTCGATGAGAAGGGCCGCAAGATGAGCAAATCCCTCGGCAACGTGGTCGACCCCGCGGTGCTGGTGGAGGGCGGGAAAAACGAGAAGCAGAATCCCGCCTATGGCGCCGATGTGTTGCGCCTCTGGGTGAGCTCGGTGGACTACTCCGCCGATGTTCCCCTGGGCCCGGGGATCGTGAAGCAACTGGCGGACGTCTACCGCAAGGTGCGCAACACCGCCCGCTACTTGCTGGGCAACCTGCATGACTTCGACCCGCGCCCCCAGGCCGAGGGGGGCGATGCCATCGCCTACGGCGACCTGCCGCTCCTGGATCAGTGGATGCTCCAGCGCACCGCCGCCCTGATCGATGCCGTGACGGGCGACTTTGAGCGCTTCGAGTTCTACCGCTTCTTCCAGGCGCTGCAGAACTTCTGCGTGGTGGATCTCTCCAATGTGTATCTCGACATCGCCAAGGACCGCCTCTACGTGAGCGGCGCGGGCGACTTCCGCCGCCGCAGCTGCCAGACGGTGCTCAGCCTGGTGGTGGAGCGGCTGGCCGGCCTGATCGCGCCGGTGCTTTGCCACATGGCCGAGGACATCTGGTAGAACCTGCCCTACCCAGTGGCCGAGGCCTCGGTGTTCGAGCGGGGCTGGCCAACCGCTCCGGACACCTGGCGCCGCCCGGAGCTGGAGCCACCGATGGCCACCATCCTTGAGCTGCGGGCCCTGGTGAACCGCCAGCTGGAAAGCTGCCGGGCCGAAGTCCTGCTGGGGGCCTCCCTTGAGGCCCAGGTGCAGTTGGAGCTAATTCACCACCCTGGCAGCGCGGATGGACGGCCAGGCACTCTGGCTGACCTGCCAGAAGCCCTGCACTGGCTTGAGAAGTCCTGCCATCCGGATATTGACAACCTGGGCGACTGGCTGTTGGTCTCAGGTCTGCGAATTGGCGTCGATGCGCTTCCTGAAGTGCTGCGGCAGGAGGTAACGGGCAGCGTGCATGTGCGAGTGGCCAAAGCCGATGGAGTGAAGTGCGAACGCTGCTGGCACTACGCCTCGGATATCGGCCGGCATGAGACACACATCACCCTCTGCGGTCGCTGCATCGCGGTGCTTGAGTCGCACTGAACAAAAACCAGGCGGCCTGCACCTCGGCCGGACTGCATGTCAGGCATGCTGATCCCAACTGGCCAAGGAGGTTCTATCCGTCAGCAGACTTTGGTAAGCCTCAGCCTCCAGCGGTCGACTGAACAGATAACCCTGAAAATGCTTGAAGCCCATGGCAATCAATTGCCTGGCCTGCCAGACCTGCTCAACACCCTCAGCCAGTGCCACAGCGCCCATGGAATCAGCCAGGGCGACGCTGGCCTTCAGAATAGCTTGGGAAGCATCCGATGTATTCATCTGAGCGATGAAGCTCTGATCCAGTTTCAGCGTGTCGATAGGGAGGCGCAACAATGTGCTCAGGCTGGCGAAGCCGGTACCGAAGTCATCAATATGAAGACCGATACCAGCATCACGCAGCGCCTCCATTTGGCGGATGCCATCGTCCTCAAGGGCTCCGGATTCAGTGATTTCAATATGGAGACTACCTGGCCCAAGTCGATAGCGCCTGAGACACCTCAGAAGGTGCGAGGCCACATTAATCCTGTCATCCCTGAGCTGTACTGCGGTAATATTAATGCCAATTGGCGGAGGATCCAATCCAATCTCTGTCCACAGGCCCTGCTGACGGCAAGCCTCCTCAATAACCCAGGCGCCAATGGCATGAATCTGGCCAGTCTCTTCAGCAACAGGGATGAATCGTTCCGGACTAACAGGGCCAAGATCGGGACTGGTCCATCGCAGAAGCGCTTCACAGCCAATCAACTCACCTTGAGCAGAAACCTGAGGCTGGAAGACGAGACGAAACTGGCCTTCAGACAAGGCGAGGGGCAGCTTCTGCTCCACGTCCAGTGCACGCCTGGCAGTTTCAGTAATATCGCTATTATAGATCACCAAGCCACTGGAGCTAGGTTTAAATGCTTGGTCGAGAGCGGCGGCCGCGCAACTCAACAAAGTTTCAGCATCTTGAGCATGCTGGGGATAACTACTGATTCCGGCCTGAAAGGTCAACCCCCTCTTCAAAGAGCCTTCAGACTGCATCCGCAACGGCAGTTGCTGCTGCAGATGGAGAGCAGCTGTATAGGCCGCTTCACTATCACGGCCTGGCAAGACAATCAGGAATTCATCAGAGCTGGGGCGCACCACCAGATCTCCCTCTTGAATCCAGTCACGCAGGATACGCGCCGTCAGAATCAATAACTGATCTCCTTCATCACGCCCGAGAAGTGTATTAATACGCCTAAAGCCTGAAAGATCAAGCCAAATAAGTGCAGCAGGCTCCTGGGGGGGCAGAGGGAAAGGAATCCGATCTACATTGACTTGATTATCACCGTCAAGATTCAGTCGCTGGTCAGTACGCCCTTGCTTAGGGCTTAGCAAAAGAGCCTGGAGCGCACGAAGAGCTGCCTGCAAATTACCGAGTCCAGTCAAGTCGTCGACAAAGGCAACACGCTCAAGCTTTAGACGTGACTCCTCCTGCTCCTCTACATTAATCATCAACCCCTCACAGATTCGCAAACCACCCTCAAGTCGGACACTCATCCTCACCTCATACCAACACCACTTACCGATTTCAGAGATACCCCGAAATCGATTGCTGGTGATATCAGCTGAATAGCTAGCACTGGTTAACAGAACATGGGCAACCGCACCCATATAGGCACGATCATCGGGATGCACCTTGGAGAGGAAAGTCTGAAGAAGCGTCAGCGCGGACCCTTCCTGCGCAATCCAATCCGGCGTAAAGTGACAGTGGATATATGCTGGCGAGGAGAAATAGCGGCGCATTTCCTCTCCCTCTGGCGCAATTGGAATCCGGAAGAATTCCACTCCCGCACGCCGAAGCAACTCAACAATGTCAGCCCTCAGGGGCAAGCGATCACCAGGCTCTTTGGCGAGTAACGCCTGGGTACCCAAAGCGATTTGGTTGTCAGGGCCTTGATCAGCCATAGCGGGCGAGACTTCTATGGTGAGTGCGGACAGATCCGAGTTGACTCATCATACATTCAGCAGACAAGGGTGAGGAGGCCTTTTGTCGAGTTTGGGCTGGCAACTCTGCGACACGGGATTGGACAAAAATCACCCGAAACAGGCTCATGCATCGGGACCAGGCCGAAACTGCAAGCCGAAGTGACGGATGGTGATACCGTCCAGTCCTTTCTTGCTGGGCCGTCCTTCAAGGCCTGGGGCCCGGGACAGGCGCCGTTGACGAAGCAATGGGGCAAGGATTGCCGGTATCACAGCCATGTTGATATACGCCCCAGCACACTTGTGTTGCCCATCCCCCCAATGCCAATAGGAACCTGATTGCCGGTCCAACCTGAACATCCAGGGCAGCCTGACAAGTGCAGGATCAAACATGGCAGATGCATTCCATGCCATGACCAGAGTTTGGCGAGGGATGGCACACCGGTTCGCTCCACTACCAATCCAGGTATCGCAATTGCTCCAGCGATAGATGACGGGGTCACCCGGAGAGAAGCGAAGAGCTTCCATCACACAAGCGAGCAGGCGTTCGTGATCGCCGGCTAAAGCAGCCGCCTGGGCCACGCAAAGAGCCTTGGGTCGATCAAGCAACACATCCACAACCTGACAGGTGGCATTGATCAAAGGAGTGATAGCACCGACAAGAAATCCCGTAAGGTTGATGCGTAGAGTTTCATCGTCCATACCAGGCGTTCCCGATTGCTGTAGGCGTAGGCAACGGGTCAGGACATCGTCAGCCCGTGTATCAATACCAGCATCCAAGTCCCGCTTGCGACGTTGAATGATCTGCTGCAAGGCCAACCTCACTTTCGGAGCATACCGATTGGAATCCTCATAACTACGATGACCTTTCAGATCGTAGAAAAGATAATTAAAAACGCTGGCCAGCCACCGGTGGTCATAGTCAACCTCAACGGTTCGCTGGTCCTGAGATGCTGTATGAGCAGCCTGGGGCAGGCTATCTGGTCCTTCCCTGATACGCAAAGGGATAGAAATACCAAAATATTGACGGATCAATGCCTCGACTGCTGGGATCACTAGATCAGAAGGCAAATCGAGATTCACATGTGCTGCGAACGGCACGACTGCCGCCGATGCCCTCACAGCGCTGCGCAGTGCCTCGCTCGCAGCTCTTTCAGCAAGGTGGCTGCAACGCAGTGAATCCTCACGGCGAAACGCCAAGCGCATATTGGAGCTATCACGTGTATATCGGGGGGTATCCTGCATGCCCAACAAGAAATTGCCGGCATCTACATCTGCTGCCATATCATCACTCGACGCAACAAGTACAGGTGCCGTCACTGCACGCATACGTGGCCCATAGATGACCTCAAAGACATCTGGGCGAGCAAGGACATCCCGAACATCCTCATCCAGAGTGAGCCAGATCATTGAGGAGATCGGAAAATCAGGCGCGTAACTGTCTGCTGAAACGATCCGCATCCAGAGACCAGCGGGCAGCCACATGCGTGGAAGTAGCAGACGCAGAAACGAAAGAATGAGATACAGATTGGCGTGACGCCCGATCACGCCGTGAAGTCGATGCAAGAGCCCTTGGCTCGTCGGATGGCGCCGCCGTTCCTTGAATTCTGTCTCTGGATCAGGCTGAAACAGACGAAACAAACCTATCGTTGCCAGCCAATCCAAAGGTAGGGCCAGTACATCCACAAGCAGCGAAATGAACCGATTCAATAACGTACGATCGTCTTCAGAGTGTGAGTTGCACCTCTCGTGGCGTCGCTGTCGATGGTGTGGATCGATCCAGGTGAACTCTCGGATGAGTGCCCCAAGCATCAAAAGCAAACGCACGCTCAACTCCGCAAAACGATGCAGAAGCAGTGAGAGACCAGACCAATAAGCCGGAATACGCGCGAGGAAAAGAAGTGCAATAAATGCAAGAGCACTCACTACAGGCAAGGTAGACCACCAGTTGGCCTGTTCTCCAGCCAGGGGAGAGATAATGGAGTCTTCAATCTGGCGCCCCAGCAAGTTGATGCCCTCCAGGGCCTGGGTGGTAAAAGCAAATTGGAAGCAGCGCAAGGACAAGGGAGACATAACAGGCACACTGGGATCAAACAGGATCAATCAAGCCTTGCGAAAGTAGTCGCAGTGCGGTGATACTGGGCACAAAGAAATAAGCCCCTCCCCGGCATTCAACCATGGGTTCGGTAAACTTCAGGATAAAAGGAGGTCGCTCGCTATCCACTGGCGCACTGACAATCAATTTGGAGCTTGAAGATGAGTTTTCAGCAGCCCCGGAGGGATCGGCAGGATTCATCACCCCACTGACTGGACACACGTCATTGCCCGAGCCAAATTCACCTCCAAAATTGAGCCAATGCTGCTGGATAAATTCAAATTGACGCCCGAGGCCAGCACAAAGAGCCATGAATATTGTTCCTCTTTCTTCTGCATCATTCTTATTTTGTCTGCACATATTTAGATGTTGGTAGTTCGTACTTAAAGGCTTGCCATAAGTCATTCCTCTTCGCAGGATTCGCCGCCGGTTGACGAGCACAGATCCTGCTTGTCGCCGATCCACCAGCGAGGCTTGCTCGCTGACACGCGGATCACCACTATCGCGAGGATTGGAACGGCGGATGTGTGCCGTTAAGGGGCAACGCGAACCATCGCTATCCATTGTCTCAAAAACAAGATCCCTGAATCCCCGTTTCAAACGAGTCAGTTCATGCTTGGCTTGCTCATTACTCTCAGCAACTCTCGCCAATTGTTGAAGATCAAATCGAAACTTTTGCCATGCCCTGTAGGTTGGTGCCAACACCAGAGGAGTTCCATCATTCCATCGACCAATAATCTTTGCGCGCAATAGCATCAGGGCTGGTTCTTCGTCTGCTGCCTCTGGATCATCAAGGCGAAGCCAGGATTGAAAGGATGGCAGCTGTTCATGCACAGCCCGATGAAACCGGGCAACAAACTGATGGAGTTTGCGAACAACAAGAAATGTTCCGTTCCTGCTGAACAAGTGGGGTATGGGTAGAGAAGACGTCTCCATCGCTTCATCTGGATAGCCAAGCAGAAACTCTCCTGTTGCCAAGGGGTGCCAAGCACCAGCCTCTCTTCTGCCTTGACCGATCAATTCCTCAGCCTCGATCTCCTGGGGATACTGGCCAATAAAGACAGGATCAGAGATCCCATCAAAGAATCCGAAATGCTCATGTTCCGTATAACGCAGGTCGCTCAGGTCTTCATATTCACGCAGCTCGAAAGGACGAGATGGGGTGAGATCTTCAGAGCGAGTATGCGTTAATGATTCAATCTCCTGCCATCGACTAGTATTCTTACTGCAGTCGTCAGCTGGTGCATGGCCTTCCAGTAGCAGCAGGCCACGTTGACGTCCTGCCTCGATCAAACTGCAGCAGCGTCGGTGGAGCCTGGCAATGGCTAACTCTCTTGCAGCATGAAAAATCTCGGGCGAGTGATAACCCGCCTTGGGAAGCATTTTGATATCTCTCATCCTATAGATCTTTGCCAATGCACTAGCAAAGTTGGCGCGAAGAACAATCAGAATATCAATCTTGTCTTCCGAGGCGGCCCAGACAGGATCCCAGCAGTCGATATTGTCATGAAGCAATGATGCTCTCTTTTTCATACCGTCTATAAATTCCGAGGGGAATCCACTCAGCGTCTCCTGAGGTACGCGCATTGCAGAGAGCCCCCTTGAGGTAAGCGCAATGTTGATAGCCACAGGCGGCGGCTGCCTAAGTGATGCGTTGCCAATATTTAATCCAGCCGTACGCTTAGACTTGTATAGCTCACTCGTTGCGATTTGCGGGATCAGGTCGTAGATAAAACAATGGGCCGAAGCTTCGGACCCTTTATCACGACTGCCAAGGCTATTAACATGGAACAAAAGCAATCGTCCGATTGGGAAAGTATTCCTTCCATAGGGTATTAAGAGATTGCCCTGAATATCAGCACGGTCGAGTGAGGGATTCATAAGCTCGATATGGGTCGTACATGCTGAAGACAGCCAGGCATGAGAGTGGGAGATTCCGAATCGTGTGGATTGACATCAGCCACAAAGGATCGAAATCGCCGCCGTAAATCCATTTTGCTATTGCTTTTCTGCGATTGAAGATCTAAAAGAAGCTCGGGGAAAGCGTGTTGAAGATAAAGTGACTTAAGAGTGCTCCTTAGATCACTATGGGGCTCTCTTGGCCATGGTCGGTTTGCCTGCTTGAGGAAAGAATGCCAACATACCATCAGCGCTATGATTAAGCCGATAAGAATCAGCAGGACAGTTGGTTGATAACCGAATAATCCTATACCCATTATAGTCACGATTGGGATCATGCAGGCTGCAAATGGTACAAGGAGTCCCACAATAAGCAATCTCGGCCGATCGCACGAAGGAGGCAGTAGATCATGAGATGCATATTTTCTATGGCCTACTTTACGCGCCAACCAATTATAGCCAGTAAATCCGAAGGTCGTTTCTATTTCATAATGCAAAAGCAACTTGATGAATGATTGGCGGCTATGCTCTGGAGTCCCTTGAAATCCATGGCAGTGGCGCAATACCAAGGTCCACTCTTGCTCCATGTGCAGCCAAAGCTCATTAAGGTATGATTCAACTGAAGATCGGAATCCATCAGGGCTATCAAACTCAATGACAATCAGCAAATAAGCAATGGGGAGATGGTCAGGGGGCTTTCGATTGATTAGGGACCGGAGGGCAGGGAATAGAGATCCCAAGAGATCAAGAAGTGTATCGCCGCGCTGCAATCCATTATAGGCAACATCTTCAACTACAACCATACGCGCAAAATGGGTGCGGTTGCTCATGCTGAAAGGAACTGGCCTGGCTGCAAGCACATGTTGATTATCCTCCTCAGCTAGAGTGGGTACATCAACGGTTCGAAAACTTGAAAGTAGTTCACGCAAACTTGCCAACGGTGACCTTGACCAGTTATTCCAACGCCAGGAGTCCGAATCTGTTCCTTGAGGCAAGACAGGCAACAGGGCGGTAAAATGATAATAACCTGCGTCGAAACTTGGCATGGGAGTAGAAGTAATTGATATACAGACAGGGTTTCATAATGACAGGTTGCAGTGAATATTGTCATTTGATTGTGGGTAACCGAGCGGCGGTGGGAGAGATTCAAGAATCCTGACTTGCTGTTGATGACTCCGTTTCAAATCAGCGGCACCAGCGCTTGCAAGAGGTGCTGAACCAAGAGTAGGCAAACAGTTTTGAACTTCTCGAGAAATCCGATTGAACTCAGACTCAAACATAGAGTCTTTAGCGGACTCTGAAAGAGATTGATCTGCATCTATGCACTCCAAGACATTCTCGAGATATAAGATAGCTTCGCGCACGCGAAACGAGTTGCCAATATCACGCACCGAGTGGCATGGAGTCGCATTATAAAAATAGCCACTGTCCAGAGAGTTTCTCTCTATATACCTTTTGAAAGGAGTGCTGGGCACCGATTTAGGAAAGCCAATCCCTCGATACCAGAAAAGATCAAGTCCAATGGCCAAGATATCGGAGAATTCATCCAGGTAAGCGTCCCATGTATGATTAAAGTTACTCACAAAAAGCAGATATCCGCTACGAGTTCGCCAGCCCTTGGGCATCCCTGGCCAGCGATCTGATGGCAGGATCACCCAGCGCGCAAAGTGGATGATGTTCAGCCTTACAAGGGTGGCCAGAGTCGTTGGCACAGCTCGCAACAGCCCATAGATCCAACGGTTGATCCAAGGAAATGCTATTGGGCTGATTACGGTGAGAGCGTATGCTTTACCCGCTAGATTTGCCATTCGTCGCGATGCTCAATGATGGCTTTTGGCCAGAGCTCTTCCGGCCATCTCTGTCATGCTAGCTGGCTCTCTGCTGTCTGTCAGCACATCAAGGCCAATCTGAAGGAATGCAATCTTCAGCCCTTGACACAACAGGCATGTGGCCTGCACACTCCCAGCCTCATGATCTGCATACCTGAACACATCCAGGCAGACATCGCAACCGGCCCTTTCGCGAGCACCGAACCCGGGTTGATCGCAGGGCTGATTCAAAGTTTCAACACGGCTTGGGCTCTGGCTGGCGCATCGCCATCGCCAGCAGCGCCGTGATGTCGTGCATCACCGCCTGCATCCCGGCGCGAATCGACAGAAAGCCCGACAATCGCAGCAGGTTGAGTG